>JAUILI010000005.1 GCA_030433075.1 Gammaproteobacteria bacterium
CCCAGGGCACTTCCTGGGTAGGACCGGTAGGCGTACGTCGCTCCGCCGCAAAGGACATGCCTGCGAGCATCAATTCAATGCGGAAAAGGTAGGCCGCTCCCCCAAGCAAAAGGAGCGCGAGTAGCGCTGCCCGTCCCATGGAAAATTTCATGCGATCCCCCGAAGCCCTGTTGTGTTCTTATAGCCATAATCATAATGTTTAACATTACTTTATCCAACACCGTCCCGCGCTGGAGCACCGCCATGGAAGTCCTTCGCACCCCCGACGCCTGCTTCGAGAAGCTTCCGGAATACGCCTTCGCGCCCCACTACTCGGAGATCAAAACAGAGGACGGGACACCCCTTCGCATTCACCATTTAGACGAAGGGCCAAGGAACGGTCCTATCGCGCTCTGCCTCCATGGCCAGCCAGCCTGGAGCTACCTCTACCGCAATGTCATCCCCCACCTCACCGCCGCCGGGGTTCGCGTCCTCGCCCCGGACCTCCCCGGCTATGGAAAGTCCGACAAGCCCGCTGCCCGGGAGGACTACAGCTACGAGCGCCAGGTGGACTGGATGAGCGCGTGGCTCGAAGCCCATGATTTTCGAGGCCTCACCCTTTTTGGGCAGGACTGGGGAGGGCTCATCGGCCTTCGGCTCGTGGCCCGGGCGCCGGATCGCTTCGAGCGCGTCGTACTTTCCAACACCGGCCTACCCCACAACCCCACCGTTTCCGACGAGGTCGCCAAGCGGGTCGCGCGGTTCTGGGAGGACGTTCCCACGCCGAGCCTGCTCGGAATGCAGCGCGCCCTGTCCCGCATGGGCGGCGATCGCCACCCCGCGGAAAGCTTCGCCTATTGGCAAAAATGGTGCTGGGAGACGGTGAATCCCCCCGTGGGCATGCTCATGTCCCTCATGCTGGACCGGCAAAGCACCGCAACCAAGGCCATGAAGGTTGTGATGAACCGCTTCGGGACCGTAAACCCCTGGCCCACGGCGCGCGCCCGGGCCTACGAAGCCCCCTTCCCCGACGCACGCTACAAGATGGGGGTACGCGCCATGCCGCGCCAGGTGCCGACCTTACCGAGCTCGCCGTCGACGGCGGCGCAGGGAGAGGCCTGGGCCTTCTTCGAACGCTTCGAGAAACCGGTGCTCTGCGCTTTTGCGGACAACGACCCCATCACCCGAGGCAGCGAGGGGGACTTTTTACATCGTATCCCCGGGGCCCAGGGCCGGCCCCACCGGAAAATTCCTGGCGGCGGCCACTTTGTGCAGGAAGGCGCACCCCTCGGCGTGGCGAAAGCGATTCTCGATAGCCTCAGCCTCGCCTAGGAGGAGCGCCCTCGCCGTAGCCATCCAGCAGCGGCCAGCAGCACCAGCGCCGTGAGAAGAACCGTCAGAAGCGGCTCCCGAAGACGGGCCACGAACATATTCGACGCGAGCTGCCCGATCTGGGAATAGCCCGGGGGAATCGGCTGAACCCCGTGGCTGACCTCAAAGGCCTCATAGGCGGCGACCATGCGGGCAAGGCGCTCCGGCTCCTTGGCGCTGAGATCCTCCGTTTCCCCAGGGTCCTGGACAATGTTGTAGAGCGCCCAGGATCCATCCCCGGCAGGGGGCGCATGGCGCCGCGCCTTGTAGGCGCCCTGGAAAAGCACACCATGGCCGGTCAGTTCATAGCCGATGCTTTCCTCGGGACCGTAGGCGGCGGAGGCCTCGCCCCGAAGCACGGAAATGAGGTTCTTGCCGCTCATGGGCAGCACGGGGCGCCCACCGAAGCGCCCCTCCGGGGGCGACACCCCGGCCGCCGCCAGGAGCGTCGGCGCGATATCCGTGGCCCAGGTGAAGGCATCCACCACCGCCCCCCGCTCCTGCCCAGCCACGTTGGCGATGATCAGGGGGACGCGCATGCCGCCTTCCCCCACGTGAAACTTGTAATAGGCAAAGGGGCTGGCCGCGGCGCTGGCGAAACTTGGGCTGATGCTGTTGTAGCTCCCCCGCTCCCCAAGGCGCTCGTAGCTTTGGTCGTAGCCCAGATCCGTCGCCATGCGCGAGGCGATGACCCCGTGAGGGTTTGCAGGACCCCGCATCTCCGGACCATTGTCAGAGGTAAAAACGAAGATGGTGTTCTCAAAGAGACCCCGCGCCTTCAGGAAGGCTACGAGGCGGCCCAGGTGGAAATCCATAGCTTCAAGCATGCCGGCGTACACGGCCATGCGCTTGGCCTCGAAGCGCTGCCGCTCCGCGTCCAGGGAATCCCAGTCCGCCGTGCTCTCCATGCGCACCATGGGCGCCTCTGGGGGAATCACCCCCCGGGCTTGAGCCCGAGCCCGCCGGGCCTCCCGAAGCGCATCCCAGCCCGCGTCGTAGGTCCCTAGATAGCGCTCCGTGTACTCCCGCGGCGCCTGCACGGGCAGGTGCACCGCCTGAAACGGCAGGTAGGCAAAGAAGGGCCGGCCGTCTCCCAGCCCCTCTTCAATAAACTCCAGGGTTTTATCGACGAGAAACTCGGAGGAGTAAAAATCCTCGGGTAAGGTGGTGCGCTCCCCGTCAGCGAACCAGTTGGCCTCGTCATAGATCGCAAGGTAAGGACGCTGTTCCCAGTTGTCCGCTCCGGAATCCATGAGCGCGAAGGTCCGCTCAAAGCCTCGGGCGCTAGGCAGCTGATCCGGCGCCGAGCCCAAATGCCATTTCCCGGCCAAGTAGGTGTGGTAGCCCGACGCCTCCAAAAGGCTGGCCACGGTCACCACGCGGTGGGACAACACCCCCTGGTAGTTCTCCGCCTGGCGCTGGACCGGAGTCAGGAGCTCGGGAATGTTCGGCACCCCAGCCAGGTGATTATTGACCCCCGTGAGGAGCATGGCCCGGGACGGCGCGCAGTTGGCCGCCGTGTGAAAATTCGAAAAGCGCAGCCCTTCCTCCGCCAGCGCACTTAGGGTGGGGGTATGGATCTCGCTGCCGTAGGGCTCGATGTCCGTAAAGCCCACGTCATCGGCAAGGATAAAAACGATGTTGGGCCTCGGTCCCTCAGCCGCTACCGCGGCGGCAGCGCCCAGGAAAAGCGCACCAGCGAGGGGCAGGAAGCGGGAAAGCCAGCCGCGCAGCACGGTTCAGTCGCGCTCAGCAAGGGTGCGGGCCCCAAGGAGGATGAGACCACCCACCAGAAGCTCTACCGCGATCATGGGAACGGCAAAGGCCGCGCCGTGAAGGAGCCAGGCGAGGGTACGCCCTAGCGCCGCAAACAAAAGCAGCATGGCGGGCGGGTAAAACCAAAGGCGCCGGCCCGTGAGGAGCGCGGAGGCGAGGCACAGGCCGAGAGTTAAAAAGAACGCGCCCAGATCCCCGAGGAGGGAGCTCAGGCCGAGCCCATCGCCCAGCTGAAGGCCAAACTCGGGCGCAATCCCGCCCGGAAAAATCATCCAGCGCACGCCGTAGGATACGAAGAGCACGGCGAAGAGCCCCAGCACGCCCGTTAGCAGTTTTTTCATTCTTCCTCCCCCCTTCTTGCTCGCCCCCCTACTGCGGGCCCGCCCCCCTAAGATAAACGCTTTTTACTCCGTACGGGACGGATCTCCGAGGCATTCGATGTTGAGTTGCCCCGCAAGCCCCGCGGCGCGATGAGATGCAATCTCTGCCATCTCGGGAAGCTGCATCATTTGGAGCATGGCCCCCCGGGTGGGGTAGCAGGCGATGGCCACCTCATCCCAAAGCTCCTCCACCTCTCCCAGGGTCAAGCGGGACACCTCCCCGGCAAAGGTCACGCTGCCCCCCACTGCCTCAAGGAGCTTCTGCACCCCCTCCGCATACAGACCGTAGGCTTCCTGCCCCGTAAGCGACGTGGCTCGCCCGTCTGCATATTCGGCCTGGGCCTTAAATTTCAGGAGGTTCACCATGTAAATGGGCCCTTCTTCCGGATCCTTCAGGAATCCGGCCATCTGTTCCCCATTGGGTAGCACGCGGTTGATCACTTCCATGGTCTTGCCCCCTTTGAAATCCTACGACCGCCTTTTTAGCGCATCTTTTAATGCTGAGCATTATTTTTTTGATCTTTGCGCCGAGCGGCGCGAACGGCATAGTCAAGGCTGAACTCCTCAGAGGACCGCGCCATGCCGCTTCATCCCCCCACCCCGCGAACGCCGATGGCAGGCGCCCTTGCGCTGCTCCTGAGCGTCGCCCTGCCAACCCTCGGCGCCGAGCCCAGCCCGAGCACCGCTGCCTGGGCCTACGCCGATGGCGCAACACTTCAAAGCGCTTTTGCGAAAGAGGAAATCTCTGCGCAAGCCCTGCTGGAGACCCTAACGACTCGAATAGAAGCCTTGAATGAGAAGGGTCCGACCTTGCGTGCCGTTCGGGCCCTAAACCCCGAGGCCCTGGCTGCCGCGGCCGCCAGCGATGCCAGGCGTCGGGATGGGGCCAGCCTTGGCCCCCTCGATGGCCTACCCGTGCTGGTGAAGGACAACATCGAAACCCGCGACCCCCTCCCCACCACCGCTGGCTCCCGGGCGCTCCTAGACAACTACGCAGAGGAGGATGCTCCCGTTGTGGCCGCCCTCCGAGCCCAGGGCGCGGTCATCCTGGGCAAGACCAACCTCAGCCAGTGGGCCAATTTCCGCTCCAACGATTCGGTGAGCGGCTGGTCCTCCGTGGGCGGGCAGGTGCGCAATCCTCACGTCCTCGACCGCTCCCCCTGCGGTTCGAGCTCCGGTTCCGGGGCAGCGGTGGCCGCCGGCCTTGCGCCCCTTGCCCTGGGCACGGAAACCAACGGGTCGATCATCTGTCCGGCCCAGGTCAACGGCATCGTGGGGCTCAAGCCCACCCACGGCCTGCTGAGCATCGACGGCATCGTGCCCATTGCGGCCAGCCAGGATACGGCCGGGCCCATGACCCGAACCGTCGCCGATGCGGCGCTCATGATGGACGCCCTCGCCCCGGGGCAGGCCTTTCATCAGCAGCTCCCCCGGGGCATCGCCGGCACCCGCGTCGTCGTGGCGCGCTTTGCCGCCGGCGAAGATCCTCGGATTCTTGCGCGCCTCGCCCAGGCAGAAGCCTGGCTCCGGGAAGCGGGGGCAGAGGTGGTGTCCGTCGACGCCTTTGAGCAACCCCTCCGCGCCCTCGGGGGCGAAAGCTTTACCGTCTTAAAGGCGGAGTTTCGCCAGGGGATCAACGCCTATCTGGCCCGAGCGCAAGGCACCTTTCGGGGCAAAACCCTCGCGGATCTCATCGCCTTCAATGAGGCTGAGGCGAGCCGGGAGCTGGCGCGCTTTGATCAGGACATCTTTGAAGCGTCCGAGGCCATCGGACCCTTGAGGGCAGACGAACATGCCGCACGGGTTGCCCGGCTCCGGGAAGCGGCCCGGGGCGGCACGTTGGATGCGCTGCTGGAGGCAAACAACGCGGCGCTCATCATCGCACCCTCGGGCCCCCTCGCCCCCCCGGTGGATCTGGTGAACGGCGATGTGTGGCCGGCCTGGCTCGGGCTCGGCAGCGCCGCCGCCATCGCCGGCTACCCACACCTTACCGTACCCCTCGGCACCATCGAGGGCGTGCCCCTGGGTCTGTCCTTCCTCGCCACGGCGGGGCAGGACGCGCTGGTGCTTCGGGCCGGCTACGCCCTTGAGCAACGGCGCGGGCCTCCGCCGCGTCCGGCCTTCCATCCCACGGCCCCCGTGTCCTGGGGGCCGCCGGAGTAAGCCCCGTCCCTAGCTTTGGGCCGCGCGCAGGGCCTGATCCACGTCGGCAATGATGTCGTCGATGTGTTCGATGCCCACGGAAAGGCGGATCATATCCGGAGACACCCCTGCCGCGGCGAGTTCCTCGGGCCCCAGCTGACGGTGCGTGGTGCTCGCCGGGTGGCAGGCCAGGGATTTCGCATCCCCAATGTTGACGAGCCGCAGGATCAGCTGAAGCGCATCGATAAACTTCGCCCCTGCTTCCTCCCCGCCCTTAATGCCGAAGCTCATGATCCCCGAGGCCTTCCCCCCGCACAGGCGCTGGCAGCGCTCAAAGTAGGGGCTGTCGGGCAAACCGGCGTAGTTCACCCAGGCCACCGCCTCGTGCTGCTTCAGGTACTCGGCCAGGGCCTGCGCATTCTCGCAGTGCCGCTCCATGCGCAGGGCGAGGGTTTCCAGCCCCTGCATGAGCAAGAAGGCGCTGTGGGGGGCAAGGGCCGCCCCGGTATTGCGCAGGGGCACCACGCGGCACCGTCCGATGTAGGCCGCCGCGCCCAGGGCCTCCGTGTACACCACGCCGTGATAGCTCGGATCGGGGGTATTGAGGACCGCGAAGCGTTCCTTATCTGCCGTCCAGTCAAACTTTCCAGAGTCAACAATGGCGCCGCCCAGGGTCGTCCCATGGCCGCCGATGTATTTCGTGAGGGAATGAATCGCGATGTCTGCGCCGTGATCAAACACCCGGCACAGCAGCGGCGTGGCCACGGTGTTATCCACGATAAGCGGAACGCCATGGGCATGGGCAATTTCCGCCCAGCGGGCAATATCCACCACGTTACCCTTCGGATTCCCCACGGACTCGCAGAACACGGCCTTGGTGTTCTCGTCGAAGAGAGCCTCCGCGGCCTCCGGCTGATCCCCGTCGACCATGCGCACCTCAATGCCCTGCCGGGGGAAGGTGTGGGCAAAGAGATTATAGGTGCCGCCATAGAGCTGGCTTAGGGACACGATGTTGTCCCCCACCCCCGCGATGGCCTCAATGGCATAGCGAATGGCCGCCATCCCCGAGGCTAGGGCCAGGGCCCCCACGCCCCCTTCCAGCGCCGCAACCCGGGCCTCGAGCACGGCGTTCGTGGGATTCGTAATCCGGGTGTAGATGTTCCCGGGCACGGCCAAATTGAAGAGGTCTGCGCCGTGCTTCGTATCATCGAAGGTATAGGAGGTGGTTTGGTAGATGGGCGCCGTGGCTGCGTGGGTGGTGGGGTCTCCGTCGTAGCCTGCGTGCAATGCCAAGGTTTCCGGTTTCATGAGCTGCGCCTTTTTGCTGCCGAAAGGTGGTTGCCAAGATCTCAGGGCCGCAGACCCTAGCATTCCTTCCCCGCCCCCCTAAAGAACCCTTTGGAATAGCCTTAGGAGCGCGCTAGGCTCCCTGGATGTGCCATGCGCTGGGGAGCGACATCATGGGGGAGCCACGGACCATCGCCTGCAAGGCGGAAATGAATTATCTCGGCGAGAACGTCACGGTGACCGTTGAGGACGGCCGGGCCGATCCGGCGCTGACCCTCACCGCCGCCCGCCTAGACGACGACGCCGGCTGGGCACGGCGGGGCTTCGCCCTCTACCGCCACCGCTCCGCGGTAAAAGACTGGACCGATGAAGCGGCCATCGACCAAATTCATCGTCGGGAGATTGCGGAGACGGCCCAGGCCCTCACGGGCTGCACCCACGCCCTGCCCTACCCGGCCATCCTTCGAAATCCCGCCATGGCGGAAGCGGTGGCGGACTATGCCCCCATTCACTTCGTGCACTCCGATTTCACGGAAGATTACGGCCGCATGATTGGGGACCCGGAGCGCACCTATCAAACGTTCCTGGGCCCGCTCCTGGCGTCCGAGGGGCTCCCGGAGGATTGCGTACGCATGGCCTCCCGGCGCCTGGTGCTCCAGTTCTGGCGGAATGTGGGCCCGGAGCGCGCCGATGCGCCCCTGGCCATTTGCGATGCCACCACCGTGCCGGAGCACGATCTCGAACGCAGCTGGGTGGAGAGCTACGGCGGCGGCAGCTTCGGTTTTGAAACCTTTGGGGTACGGGGCGATCACGCCGACGCCCACCGCTGGTACACCTTTCCGGGCATGACGAGGGACGAAACGTTACTTTTCCGCACCTACGACAGCGCCCTAGCCGAACGCGGGGAGGCCTTCTGGACGCCCCACAGCGCCTTTCTCGACCCGGCCATCGCGCCCGGGACGGCGCGGCGCGCCAGCGTGGAAATGCGCGTGCTCTGCCTCTGGGCCTAGCCGCGCACGGGGGTGTTCCGGGCCGCATCATCGGCCGCCAGCAGCGCATCGGTAAGCTGTTCTAGCAGGGACGCCCGAAGGGCCGGATCTCGGCGGGTCAAGTCGGTCATTTCGTCCGGGTCCGCCTGCAGGTCAAAGAGCTGCTCCTCCCCCTTCGAGTTCCGCGTGTAGCGATAGCGCTCCGTGATGAGGGTCCGGGTTTTCCCGGGAATGGGCGTGCGCCTGGCCACGATGGGGGCGACGTCATCCTCCACCAGAACGTGAGACCGCACGGCCTGCCCTCCATCCTCCAGGAGCGGCACCAGGCTATGCCCCTGCATGCCCTCATAGGGGTTTAGATTGCACAGATCGAGCAGCGTCTGGGCGAGATCAAGGCTCGAGGCCAGGGCCTCCGTAGCGCCCGGCGCCACCCCCGGCGCCCGAATCACGAGGGGGACCTGGAGCGTGCCCCGGTAATGCATGAAGCCCTTCAGGAACAACCCGTGGTCGCCCATCATGTCCCCGTGATCAGAGGTGAAGACTACGATGGTGTTCTCCGCCTGCCCCGAGGCCTCAAGGCACGCGAGGATCTGCCCTACCCGATCATCAATCATTTCGATCATGCCGTAGGTGGCCGCGAGGGCCTCCGCCAGCAGGGCGTCATCGCCATAGCCGCAGGGCGCGACCCAGGTGCGCTGATCCTTCGGATGAATACTCGCCAGGTGACGCAGGTGCGCCGGCGCCTCCGCCAGATCATCAAAGCGCGAGGCCGGCAGGGCCACGTCCTCCGGGCGATGGCGAAAGAACCACTCCCCCGGGGGCGTCAGGGGATGGTGGGGATCGGGGAAGGAGCAAAAGGCCAGCCAGGGTTCACCGCTTTCCGCCCCCTCCCGAATCACCGCCATGGTTTCCTCGGCGACGAAGTGCGTGGAATGCAGTTCCTCCCCGTAGGGAGGCTGGTAGATCTGCCACCAATGCTGGCTCCGGTGGGCCCCGGGGGCGCCAGCGTCGTAGTCGTGCACGAGGCTGGCCCGATCCGCTCCCTGGCTCAGCGCCCAGCGCAGATGGTGCCCCGACATGCGTGCCCCGTGGTCGATGGACAGGGCGAGGCGCTCAAAGCCGTAGAAGTCCTCCGGGGCCGGGATGGGATCGCTCCAGTAGCGCTCCTCGTCCTCAATTTCGTTCCATCCCAAGGGAAAGGGATCGCTTTCCGGACCTTCTCCCCCATAGGGCATGACCGCATTCCGGCTTTGCCCGTGCTGCAGGTGGGATTTCCCCAGGAGCGCCGTGCGATAACCGGCGGCGCGAAACTGGCGGACGAAGGTGTTCGCATTCCAGGGCAGAGATCGGTCGTTAAAGATCACGCTGTGCGCCGTCGGCAGGCGCCCGGTCATGATGGAACAGCGATTAGGCATGCACACGGGATTGGCCACCCAGGCATTGCGAAAGACCCGGCCCTGGGCCGCCAGCGCATCCAGGTGCGGGGTACGCAGGCTCGGGTGCCCCATGAAACCGACGTGATCGGCGCGCTGCTGATCGGTGATGATGAAGAGCACATTGGGCCTTTGCGCCATGACCTTAGGGTTCCTTTGGCTCAAGTTCAGGGGGAAACCATTCGCAGTCCACCACCGCGGGCAGTCCTTCGTACACCCGCAACCCCAGCAGGTAAGGGCCTTCCGGGACGGGCAACCAATTTTCCTCGTTCTCCGGGCGCGCCGCGGACAGCACCACGGTTAGGCCGCCTTCCGCGTCATAGCGCAGCCCGGGCGTGCGATCACTGAGGGCATAGCGCTGAATCTCGTTTTCCACCAGGTAGAGATCGGGCCCATAGGCGGTGAGGGACCAGAAACCCGTGCAGGGCGGAAAGCCGCCGGGGGGAAAGGAAAGCTGGAGGGGGCGACGACCGTCTAAGGGGTTCCCTTTCGCGTCATGCACCGCCGTGTAGGACCGATTCTCATAGGCGTAGTGACCCCCCAGGCCGAACTTTGCCCCGAGGGCGCGCTTAAGAAGGTCCTGCCCGGGTCCCCCTGCGGCACGTCCGGAGCGCCAGCCCTTCATCACTCGCGCATCCTGGCCCTGCCCCGTTTTCAGCAGCGCCTCCCCAGCCTCGATGCCCGCCTCGAGCTCTGCGGGGGAAGCATCCTCCAGCCGCGCGAGGAGCGCCTCGGCTTCCGGGCTCAGGGCTGGATGGCACGGCGCCGGAGGATCGGCCTTCACGGCCTCCGCAAGCTCTCGGAAAAAGTCAGCCCCCGCCTCCGCAAGGGCCGTGGGACGCCCCCCTCGCGCCGTGAGGCTCGACGGGTGGTTCTTCGGCGCCCTCACAACAAAGCCCTGCTGCAGGGCCTGGGCCCGGGGGAGATCCTCCGGGCTTTCCACCAGCACGCGGCCGATCACCCACGCCGTCGGGGTGGCACAGCGAAGCACGCCGTCGCCCACCTCGCCCTCTCCGCCCTCGGGATCCCAGGTAATTCGGGCCGTCAGCCCGCCGACGCCGTAGTCCACACGGCGCAGGTAGGAAACCCGGGTGTAAGCATCCACGACCATGAGGTTCCAGTAGCGCCCAGGGTGATCCATAGGCGGCACCGTGACCTCCAAGTCCCCAAAGCGAAGGTCATACCACCCTGAGGCATAGAGGGTGTCGTTGTTAGGTACGACTACGGCCCGATCCCGGGGCGTCGCCAAGGTGGGGATGGCCTTAAACACCCCCGGGGACGTGCGCGAGCAGAGCAGCTTTCGCGTGCGCTGAATGGAAAGCAGGGGGTAACCCCAGAGGTAGGCTTCCGTGGCCGGGGCCCAGTCTTCTTCCCTCACAATGCGGGGGTCGACGACCGGGCGCGGGCGCCCCGCTCCGCGGCCAGGGCAAAGGCCGCTTGCGTTTCCGCCTCGACCTCCGCCGCCTGCTGCGCCTTTAGGGCTTCAAACTCCTCCACCCACCAGCGCCGCGTCACCATGGGGAAGGTCCCCATGCGATTGACGCAGGCGTTGGCGCCCCGATCCCGCCCCGCGTGATAGCCGGCGGCCCCCTGGGCCGGGGCTTCCGTAGCGCCAAAGGGTATGAGATCCCCCTCCATCTTCGGCAGGAGGAAATAGGGCATGGACACCCGCGTTTCCCCCCGGGGTATCAGGGTGGTGTTCACCCGGTGAAGGGTCGCCCCGTAGCGCCCTCCGCTGAGGTGCATGAGCGTCCCCCCGGTATTGACGATCACGGCGCCGGGAATCACAGGGACGTCGTAATCCCCCGGCGCCGTGCGGCAGGTGACCGGCGCGTCGAGCCAGCGCCCCTCCCCCGCCACCACCTGAAGTCCGGGGCGATCATTAATGAGCAGTGCCACGAAGGGGGGGCCGTCGATGTGAGTCCCCACGTTCTGGGCATCGAAGCGCTCGTAGGCGGCGCGCACCTCTTCTGCCGCCTCCGGGGTAAACACGTCTAAGGCGTAGTTATGGTTCAGGCTCGCGGCGAGGTAGGGCTCCTCCGGATCGAAGTAGCGAAAAAATTCCGCCGGGTCTTCCCCTAGGGATTCGGTGATGAGGGCGCCGAGCTCCAGCGTCAAGCGATGATAGCGATCGTTTAAATCCTCGATGAGCGGGCGAAAGCCTGGCAAGGCATCCCCGTCCGGCCAGGTATTCGGGCCCTGGAACAGGCGCTTGAAGAGGGGAACGGAGGGATCGTCGTGGGCGCACAGGGGGGCCTGCTCGAAGCCATACTGAAAGTTTTCGATGACCTGACCGTGGCCCCGATCCGCCGGCGTGGGGACCGTATAGCCGCGAAAATAGGGGCTATTGGCGATGTGGGCCGTTTTTTTGAAATCCCGAGGGGCATCAAAGAAGGCCCGAACCTCGCGAAAGGCCCGCTGCTGGAAGTCGTCATCGAGCCCCGGGGCGTGGGTCAGAATCATGAAGCCACATTCTGCGAGGGCAAAGCGCAGATCAGCCAGAAACTTCTGCCGATCCCGCTCCACATCCCGCCAATCCACCGTGGGAATCGCCTTCAGCCGTGCGACGCCACCCTCCATAGCCCGTGCCCCCTTCGCCGCTTAAGCGGTCGCCTTTCTTTCCTTGGGACGCTACGGCACTCTCCTAAAGCTGTAAAGAAACCCCGACGAAAGGCCCTGCCCATGCATCCTGCCCTCGCCGCCCTCGGCCTTACCTACCCCATTTTCCAGGCCCCCATGGCGGGCGTGAGCACCCCTGCCCTGGCTGCCGCCGTGTCCCGCGCGGGGGGCCTAGGAGCCTTGGGCCTAGGCGCCAGCACCGCCGAAGGCGCGAAAGCCCAACTTTCTGAGGCGCGCGCGCTCGGGGCCCGGCGCCTCCATGCCAACGGGTTCTGCCACCGGGACCCGGCCCGGGATAAGGGCCAGGAGCAGGCCTGGATCCAGCACTTCGAAGGGGCCTTTAGGGCTCGGGATGCTGCACCGCCGGAAGCCCTGACGCCGCCCTACGTTCCCCTTCAGGAAGACGACGTCCTGCTTGCCGTGCTACTCGAAGCCAGACCTGAGGTGGTCAGCTTTCACTTTGGCCTCCCTCGGGAAGACCAGCTGAGGGCGCTCCACCGAGCTGGCATCCTGACCCTTGTCAGCGTTACCTGCACGGAGGACGGCCAGGCGGCGCTGGATGCCGGAGTGGGCGGCCTGATCGCCCAAGGGGTGGAAGCGGGGGGCCATCGAAGCACCTTCCTTGGAGAAGGGGACGAAGGCCTCGGCACCACTGCGCTTCTCGCCCGCCTTCGCCCCCTTAGCGAACGGCCCCTTATTGCCGCGGGCGGCGTCATGACTGGTCAGGACCTCCGGGCCTTGCTTAACGCCGGCGCCGATGCGGTACAGCTGGGCACGGCCTTCCTCCTATGCCCGGAAGCGGGAACGGCGCGAGCCTACCGGGCCCGCTTAAAGGCTCACGTTGCCGGGCTTCAACAGGGGGCGATTCCCGCGGACCCTGAGGCCGGGACCGTGCTGACGGCGGCGCTCTCGGGCCGGCCAGCTCGAGGCCTTCGAAACGAGATCACGGCGCGGGCAGCCTATCCGGAGGCGCCACCCCCGCCCCCCTACCCCATCACCTACGACCTCACGAAACGCCTGGCCGCCTTACCGACGCCCGATGCCGCAGCGGCCTTCAGCGCTTGCTGGGCCGGCACGGGAGTGGGGCGGCTTCGCACGCTCCCCGCCGCCGATCTTGTGGAAACCCTTGCCAGGGAGGCCGACCTCTAGGGAGACTGCCCCCTGACTCATCACAGCCTGAGGGGGCGCCCATGATTGACCTGCAGCAGAACGGACCCGTCTTCACCCTGACCATGACCGCCGGGGAGAACCGCTGGAACACGGCCTTTGTGCGCGCCTTCGCCGCCGCCCTGGACACGGTGGAAGCGTCGGAAGGCCCGGCAGCCCTGGTCATCACCAGCGCCCTCGAAAAGTTCTTCTCCAACGGTTTGGACCTGGCCTGGATTCAAAGCACGGAGCCCGGGGAAGGCGGCGATCAGAAGGCCTTCACCGCCGAGTTCATGCAGCTCATGGGGCGCATCATCACCTTCCCCGTGCCGACCATCAGCGCCATTAACGGCCACGCCTTCGGGGCTGGCTTCATGCTCGCCCTGTGCACGGACGTGCGGGTCATGCGTGCCGATCGTGGCTTCTGCTGCGCTAACGAGCTGGCCATCGGCATGCGCATCCCGGATGAGGAGCTTGCCCTGTTCCGCCACAAGCTATCCGGCAGCGCCTTCTTCGACACGGTCCAGCTAGCCCGACGCTGGTCCGCGCCGGAAGCCGTGGCCGCAGGCTTCGTCGCCGAAGCCCTTCCCCTCGAAGATCTCATTGCCGGGGCCCAGGCCCGGGCCGAGGCCCTGGCCCCCCTGGGCGCGAATCGCGAGCTCTTTGGCAGTTCGAAGGAGCGCATCTTCGGAGAAAGCCCCTCCATCAACCGTGCCGACGGGGCAGCCCACCTGCTCCGCAGCCGCACGGCCTAGGGAGATCGTCATGCGCCTAGGAATCCTCGCCGTCGCCGCGCTGCTTGGGACCGCCGCCGGAGCCCACGGGGCCGCCTGCACCGCTGCGGACTACGTGCTGAAGGCTCAGCAGATCTATACGGCCAACGATGCCCAATGGACCGCAGAGCGCGTCGCGGTGAAGGGCGATCGCATCGTCTTCGTGGGATCGGCGGCCGCGGCGAAGGCCACCCTTTGCGCGGCGGAGGAAATCGACCTGGGCAGCGCCGTGGTCTATCCCGGCTTTACCGATGCGCACCAGCACCTGGAGGGCGTGGGACGGCGGACCAAAACCCTGAGCCTCTTTGGCATCCCGACCCTCGAGGAGACGGTGGGGGCGATTCGAGCCTGGGCGCAAACGGTGCCCGAGGAAAGCTGGGTGCTGGGCCGGGGCTGGATTGAGCGGGAATGGACGGACGAACAGCGCTTCCTCACCAAGGACGACGTCGATCCCTTTACCCCCACCAAGCCCCTTTTTATGCCCCGGGCCGACGGCGTCTCGGCCCTCGTGAACAGCCGAGCGCTGGAACTCGCGGGAATTACCAAGGACACCCCGGACCCCGAAGGCGGTCGCTTTGAGCGCGACGCCGACGGCGAACCCACGGGCTATGTGCTCGCCCGGGCCATGGACCCCTTCCGGGCCATCATCCCCGATGATTCCGATGACTACCTTCGAGACAACCTCATCAAGGGCATGAAGGCCAATGCGGCCCTGGGCTGGACCCAAACGCAGGATGCGGGCATGGCCTATCGCCTTGTCGATTTGATGAAGGCGATCCACCGCGATGGGCTCATGGCCCACCGGGTTTACGCCGCGATTCCCGTATCCGAGGCCGCCACGCTTTTTGAGCGCGGCATGGAAAGCACGGCCGATCACCTCTTCTCCGTCCGCGGCATCAAGGTCTTTATCGACGGCACGCTGGGCTCTCGAGGCGCTGCGCTCATCGAAAATTACGCCGATGCGGATCACAACGGCTTTATGAATCGCACCACCAAGGAAGACCTCATGCCCGTCTTGGCGGAGGCTCTGCGGCAAGGGGTGCAGATCGAAACCCACGTCATTGGGGATCGGGCCGTGAAGTCCCTCCTCGACTGGTACGGGGAAGCGCAAGCCGCCCTCCCCCGGGAGGCCTGGGCAACGGAAGATCTTCGCTGGCGCCTAGAACACGCCCAGATCATTCAGCCCGAGGATCAGCAGCGCTTTCTGGCCATGAAGGTCCTCCCCTCCATGCAGCCAAGCCACGGCATCGGCGATCTCAATTTCGCCCCGGCGAGGCTTGGCCCCGAGCGGCTGAAATACGCCTACCCCTGGAAGGATCTCGTCGATCAGGGACTCATGATCCTTGGGGGCTCGGACGCGCCGGTGGAGCTCGGGGACCCGCGCATCGAGTTCTATGCCGCCGTCGCCCGGAAACGCCTCGACGGAACGGACGGCCCGGGCTGGCACCCGGAGCTGGCCGTAGCCCGGGAAACGGCGCTGAAGATGTTTACCCTTTGGCCTGCCTACGGCGCTTTCCAGGAGGACCTCCGGGGCTCTCTGGAGGTGGGCAAGCTTGCGGACTTCACCATCTTCGACCGGGATTTCCTCACCATTCCCGAGGCGGAGATCCTCGAGGCCGAAACGGTGATGACCATCGTCGGCGGGCGAGTCAGCTACGAGGCCTCCAGCGATCCTTGAGGCCTCAGGCAACTTGCTCGATAAGCGCAGGGATCAGCCCCCGCAGCGCATTGCCGACCCAAAGACCCTCGCAATCAAAAAGCGCCTGCCGGGGGAGCACCCTTTCTCGGGCTTCCCCGGATTCAAGGAGGCGCTGCCGGAGGACGCCGGGCAAGCAGCCTGAACTGAGCGGTGGCGTCCACATGGGGCCGTCGTCCCAGCGAAGAAACACATTCGTGATGGTGCCCTCGCAAAGCTCATCGCGCTCGTTTAAAAACAGCATCTCATCAAGCCCAGGCGGCAGCGCCGCGCGGGTTCGATCGTAGAGCCCCCGATCCGTGGTCTTATGGCGAAGCCAAAGGGCCCCCGCTTCCAGGCGCTCGGGACTTAAACCGACGCGCCAGGGGCCCTGGGTCGGGGTAAGGGGCGCCGTGGTCAGGGCCAGAGCCCCGTCCCGCGCCAAGGTCAGGCGCCCCCGAAGCGGCTCCGAACCCCCTAGGGTCTCCAGGACAGCGCGCAGCGCAGCGTCCCCGAGGGGGAAGCCCAGGGCGTCAGCGGACCGGCGAAGGCGCGCCCAGTGGGCCGCGCCATCCCGCACCCCCGTTTCCGGCGACCAAAAAAAGGTCTCGATTAAGGCGCAGTCTCGGGAGAAAGCGTCGCAAAGCGCGCCTTCCATAGAGCCTCCTCGTATTCCGCCTCTGCCACGCTGTCGTAAACCACCCCGCTGCCTACGGCGAGCCGCGCCTGGCCCTCGTCCAGGGCCAGGGTTCGAATGGCCACGCTGAACTCCGATCGTCCATCGGGCGCCATCCACCCCAGCGTGCCGCAGTAGATCCCCCGGGGCCCGCTTTCCAGGGCCCGCAGCGTCTCCATGGCGCGAAACTTTGGCGCCCCCGTAATGGAACCGCAGGGAAAGAGCGCGCGGAGCAAGGGACCCAGCGCCGGCGGTGCCTTTAGCTGCCCCCGAACGAGGGAGGTCATCTGATGCACGGTGGCAAAGGACTCCACGGCGAAGAGCCCCTCCCCCCGCACCGACCCTAGGGTGCACAGCTTGCCAAGATCGTTGCGGAGCAGATCCACGATCATGAGATTTTCCGCCCGGTTCTTAAGATCCTCGGCGAGGAAGGCCCGAGCTTCCGCATCGCGATCAGGATCGGAATGGCGCGGCGCGGTGCCCTTCATTGGCTTCGCTTCGATGCCCCCTTCCCCATCGGTGCGGAAGAACAGCTCCGGGGACCGGGACAGCAGCGTCGGACCGTCAGGCCTTTCCACCAAAGCGCCAAAGGGCACGGCCTGGCGCGCCGCGAGGGCCTTAAACAGAGCCCGAGGCGATCCCTCGAAGGGGCCGCTCAGGGGAAAGGTAAGATTGCCCTGGTATAGCTCCCCCGCGCCGATGGCGTCGTGCAGCGCTCCAAAGGCGTCCCGATAAGCCTCCAGGGTCCAAGCGGGGGTTAGCGGCCCGAGGGCCACCGGGGCGTCATCGACCGCTTCATCCAAAACCCAGGGAGCGGGAGCGTCGAAGGCCCCGAAGGCAAGGAGCGGCAGGGTGGGATCGGTGATGAGCCCCTCCGCCAGCTTGGGCTCGAGGGCGAGGCCCAGCTCATAGCAGGCGAAGCCCGCCAGCCAGGCGCCCTGGCGCTGGGCCGCCTCTGCCGCCGCGAGGGCCGGGGCCACGGCCTCCGCGCTCCAGGCCTCAAAGACGGCCGAAGGGTGGGCAAAGCGCAGATCTCCCCCCGTGGGCCAGCCCTGAAAATGGAGCTCCACCGCTGACCCTAGGACCCGAGGCGAAGCTGCCCGAGGTAATCAATTTTACCGAGGGGTACGCCAAGGTGGCGGAGAATGCTGTAGGTCGTGGTGGCGTGGAAATAGACGTTCGGTAGGGAGAAGGACAGCAGGAAATTGTCCGTGGTGAAGGGCATCTCCCGCCCCCGGATACGAAACACCATGGGACCCTCGGCCAGCGCATTGACCGCTTCCGGCGTCTGCGCCGTGCAATAGGCCATCGCCTCATCCACAAGCCCCTGAAGACCGGAAAAATCCAGAGGGTCCAGGGCCGGGGGCGGCTCGAAAACGCCGGCCTGAAGCCCCTTTAAGGCGCCGAGGGAGTGGTGCCACACGGAGATCACCTGAAAGCTGAAGGGCAACATGTCCTCGTGAAGGCGAAAGTCCACCACGCTTTGAAGATCGAGGCCCGTTTCCTCGCTGTGGGCCACGGCCTTGGCCATGGCGGTCTTAACGCCCCCCAGCACCTGAAGGTAGGCGGCAACGCTGCAATCGTAAAAGCTCAGGCTCATGATCGAACTCACTATGGTGGCAAGAAGAAAGGGCGCAGTAGATCAGGGCCTCCGCCGGGAGGGAAGGGAGGAACCCTGCCCTCGGAAGCCATGCCATGGCACACTCAGGACATTCATACCGCGCACCTGGGGAGGCAACGCGCATGGCAGAGTCCTTTGACGTCGTTATCGTGGGGGGTGGGTTTTCCGGCCTGCTCTGTGGTCATTACCTGAAGAAGGCCGGCATCGAGAACTTCTGCATCCTTGAGATGGGGTCCTCCCTCGGCGGGGTCTGGCAGAACGGCGGCGTGGGGGGCTATCCCGGCGCAGCCTGCGATGTGCCCTCCTATGCCTACCTGCCCCTGCTCGACGAAATCGGCTTCATTCCGTCCAAGAAGTATGTGAGCCAGCGGGAAATCTCCGAATACACCGATCGCCTCGTGGCCTACTGCGGCCTCGAGCCCCACATTCGCTTTTCCACCAAGGTCACCGCGGTGCACTACGAAGGCCCTGGCGCCTGGCGCGTGGAAACGGAAGATCGGAAAACCGGCGCCCCCGGGGCGACCTTCCAGGGCCAGCACGTGGTGAGTGCCAATGGACCCCTCTCCACGCCGCGCATGCCCGAGCTCGACGGCCTCGGCCACTTTAAGGGAGAGGCCTTCCATACGGCCCAGTGGAACTACGACGTCGATTTGAAGGGCAAGAAGGTCGGCGTCATTGGAACCGGCGCCTCCGCCGCCCAGGTCATTACGGCCATCGTTGACGAGGTGGAAACGCTCACCGTTTTCCAGCGCTCAGCCACCTGGTGCATGCCTCGGGATGACGAACCCACGCCCCCGGAGATTGTCGAGGCCTTCAAGAAGGGAGGCTACAGCGAAAGCCTCCGCTTCATCGATTGGCAGAATGATGGACCTCGGGTCACCCCGATCCCCTTCACCTTCGATACGCTCCACAACGAGGAGGAAAACGCTGAGATTTGCCGCGGCATCGCCGAGCGCATTAAGCGGGAGGTGAAGGATCCGGTGCTCGCGGAGAAGCTGACCCCGGACTACCCCTTCTTCTGCAAGCGCGTGCTCTTCATCGACGACTACTACACCACTTTCAACAAGCCCCACGTGACCCTGATCGATGATCCCCAGGGGGTTGAGGCCATCACGGAGACCGGCGTGCGCATGGCCGGCGGCAGCTGCCACGACGTGGACGTGCTCATCTACGCCACGGGCTTCGATAGCAACCACATTCCCTTCCCGGTAACGGGCAAGGGGGGCGTGACCCTCGCCGACCGCTACGGCGCCAATGCGGAGAACAACTGGCAGATGACCCGCCCCCAATCCCTCTGGGGCGTGCACGTCGCGGATATGCCGAACTTCTACATGATGATTGGTCCCCAAAGCCTGAACCCGGTAACCAACGTCACCCTGCTCTGCGAGGAGCAAGGCAAATACATTGCCGAGCTTGTCGCGGGCATGAAGGCGAAGGGCGCGCAGGAGGTCGAGCCCACCGAGGAAGCCGTGGCTGATTGGACCACTCGCTGCAACGCCAGCGCCGATGGCAAGGTTTGGCTGCGCTGCAACAACTGGTACATGAAAACCACGAAGACCGACGTGGAGGCAGGGCGGGAAGCTTCCCAAGGCATGTGGATGGGTTCCTACGAGGAATACCTTCGCCACTTCCTGGGCGGCGCCGGCGGCGCTCGAGAAGAACTCCTACGCTTTAGCGCCTAGGCAGTACCTAGGGGCTCCTAGGGGCTAAAGAAGGCGCGATCGGTCATGGCGAAGTCGTTCTCCTCTGTGAGGACGAAACGCTCGGTCCGGTCGCCGTCGATCAAGCGCAGCAGTACCGTTTGTCCCGGACGCTGCGCCAGAGTCGCAATGCGCAGCGTCACTTCCTGGGGCTCCCGCGGCATCCCTTCTACGGCAAAATCGAAGTAGGACTGGTGGCTGCCGAGCTTAAAGCGCCCGGCCCCCAGGCGAACCCTTGCCGGTGCCCCCGGCGCAGGGGTAACCGTTAGGGACAGGCTTTCCTTTAGAAACGCCACCATGGCCTCGCGGAAGGCCGCACCCTCAGAGGCGCCGGCAGGCGCTCCCTGCCCCCTACGCCAGCTTTCCAGGCCCTCCTCTAGCGCATGCTGGGGCGCCATGAACTCGTAGCGCCAACCTTCGGAGGTTTTCCGCAGCTGCGCCGTCGCGATGTGCCCATCGTGGGCGCAGGCCAAGGCTGGAAAGCCCAGGAGCAGCGCCAACCCCAGCAACCAAAGCCCTCGCCTCATCGCTAGCGCACCGAGAAGTGGCTACGGGAGTATTGACCGGTAAGGCAGGTCGGGACGTTCGGCGCCTCCCCTGCCCGCGCATGATAGTGGTACACGCCATCGGGAAAGTCCGGGGTTTCGTGGCTGTGGCCCCGACAGCTATCGAGCTCTGCCACCGTTTCCGGAGCAAGGTTTTCCCCGCCTTCCAGATCAAAGGGTCCGTACAGGGGGTAGCCGTCCTTCGCCAAACCCGCATAGGCCGCGGGGGCATTGGCATCCACAAAGATATTGCTGCAGGAAATACCAAAGCGATTGGTGAAGTCGTAGGCCTCCGAGCCCAGCACCTCGTTCATGGCCTGGGGAACGAAATGCCAGTGGTAATACCCCGCGGGGTCCACGTGCCCGCCGCAATGATCCAGAGCGGGAATGCCGCCGTTGCCCCCCGGCGTTCCCGCCTGGGCCACCGCAACGCCCGGCGGATTCCCCTTGTAAGGGACCCCGGTTAGGCCCACCCCGATGGCCTCTACGGTGCCCAGCTCGTGGGCGACGGCCCGGGGCACGGGGGTTACGGGGATTTGATAGACCAGCTCCAGGGTGCGATCGATGGGCATGGCAAGGCAGGCGGGCTGCCCAGGGCCACCGTTAATGGTGACGTTTCCTGCCTCATCCACAATGTCGAAGCCGTCCGCTTCCATGGCCGCGAAGGCGTCGATGAGGGATTGGAAACCGGGGTTGGTTTCTCCGTCGTAGACCCCAAAGCCCGCCTCATCCCGAGGCACGGTGATGGTCTCGGGGCAGAAGGGCCCTATGCTGCCCGCCCCTTCCTGATCCCCGGCGCCGTTGGCAAGAAAGGTGAGTTCGTAGCAGGTGGCGGCGCTACCGTCGTCCAGGGTGCAGGCAACCCGGGTTTGGGAAGTGAGCGCCACGGAGAACTGTCCGGGCAAAAAGTTGCCCACGGAGGTTTCGTCGATGGCCGTGGTGATGCCGCTTCCCGTGGTGGTGCTCGTTGTAGTGACGACGGCGCTTGAGCCACCACCGCCCCCGCAGCCCGCGAGGGCAAGGCCGAGGACAGCGGGCACGACGCAACGGGGAAAGGTAATCAACATGAGCGTACTCCTGGCTAGGGAGCCAGGGGCCCCGATGAACGGGTAAACGCCCGCAACGCCCCTTTCCCGTCGCGGCGGCAAACTTTTTTTCTCCCCTAGGGAAAGGCGACCCCGGTGGGGCGCCCCAGGCGCTTGAGCACGAGCGCCAGGGGGCAGAATCCGGTGAACGCCGCCTGAAGCATATTCAGGCCCACAAACGCCGTTAGCAGCAGCCAGGTGCTCGAATGGAGCTGGCTGAGCGCTAGGCTCAGCACCACTAGGGTGCCCGCAAAGGCGAAGACCGTTCGATCGATATTCATGCTCTGAATCCTCCTTAAGCAGCGGCCACAAGGGTCAACGCAAGCGCCGCCACCGCCTCTGCGCTCAACACGAAAAGAAACGCCGTGAACCACCAGAGAATTTTATGCACCGTCGGACCTCCATGACCTGAGGGGCACGAGGAATCATCGCCCCCCGCTGCCGCAAAAGCCCTGACCTGGATCAAGCAATGGCCTATGCTCAGCCATCGGGCCGCCGGCCCGCCGCGCCGAGAGGGCCCGCCCATGGATCGCCTAAACCCTCGTTTTCTCGCCGTTAAGGAATCCGCCACCCTTGCCATCAATCAGCGCGCTCGAGCGCTGCGGCAAGCAGGTCAACTGGTCTGCCACCTCGGCTTTGGGGAATCGCCCTTTCCCGTTCCGCCCTTAATGGTGGAGGCGCTCCAGGAACACGCCGGAGAAAAGGCCTACCTTCCGGGGGAAGGCCTTCCCGCGCTCCGGGAAGCTGCCGCCGCCTTCCTGCGCCGCCAGGGCCATGCGCTGCAGGCCGCCAATATGCTCGTCGGCCCCGGGAGCAAGGAGCTCCTTTTCGATCTCCTGGCCATCCTCGCCGGCCCGGTGCTCGTGCCCGTGCCCGCTTGGGTGAGCTATGCGCCCCAGGCAGCGCTCCTCGGAAAACCCTTTGTTCCCCTAGCGACGTCCCGGGAGAGGGGCTATCGATTGAGCCCGGAAACGCTCGCCCAGGCCTGTACGGCGCACCCCGGGCCGAAAACCCTTATTCTCAATAGCCCCGGCAACCCCACCGGGACGATCTACAGCCTCGAGGACCTCCGGGGCCTTGCAGAGATCTGCGAGCGGGAGGGGGTGATCGTCCTCTCCGACGAAATTTACGGCCTGGTCACCTTCGCCGGGGGCCCGGCTCCTTCCATGGCAACCGTCCTCCCCTCGCAAACGATCATCACCACCGGGCTGTCGAAGGCCTTTGCCGCGGGGGGCTGGCGCCTGGGCCTCGCTGCGGTCCCCGATGCCCTCGGGGCGCTCATGGCGCCCCTTCGCGCCATGATCAGTGAAACCTTCAGCGCCGTTTCCGCCCCCATCCAGTATGGCGCCCTCCCCGCCCTGGCCTATGGGCCGAAAATCGAAGCGTTTGTCGAAAGGACCACGGCGATTCACCGCGCGGCGAGCACCTTCCTTTTCGAACGTTTCCAGGCCCTGGGGCTCCTCTGCCCCCGCCCCGAGGGCGCCTTCTACCTCTTCCCCGACTTCGAACCCCATCGGGAGGCCCTCGCGACCCGGGGCATCACCACCGGGGCTGCCCTGGCGGAGGCTCTGCTAAGGGATGCGGGCGTTGCTACCCTTCCCGGGGAAGACTTTGGGATGGCGGCGGAAAGCCTGACCCTTCGCGTCGCTTCCGTCGATTACGACGGCGCCGAGGTGCTAGAACGCTTTGGCAAGGGGGCCGCCTCAGACGACCTCTTTCCGCGCCTGAAAGCCGGCGCCGATGCCCTTGAGGCCTTTCTAGGAGCCCGCACTGCATGAAGAGCGCATCCCTCACCCTGACCCTGGGGCTCCTACTGAGTTTGAGCATCCCTACCCGAGCGGGGGGCGTGGTGAGCAGCGCCACTCCGGAAGCCACGACCATCGGCGCCGCAGTGCTCGAGCAGGGCGGCAATGCGGTGGATGCGGCCATTGCCATCTCCCTCGCGCTAGGGGTCAGCGAACCCGCGGGGTCGGGGCTGGCAGGGCAAACGGTCATGCTCGTGCGCAGCCCTTCCGGCGTCACGGAGGTCGTCCATGGCACCACCTGGTCCCCGGCGAAGCTCCCCGCCCAGGTCACCGCCAACCAGCTGCGTCGGGGCCATAGCGCCGCCTCCGTTCCCTCCACGCCCAAGGTTCTTGACCTCGCGCTTCGCCGCTACGGCAGCGGCAATTTCAGCTGGGAAGAACTGGTCACCCCCGCCGCCGCCCTGGCCGATGAGGGCGTGATTCTGGGACCTTTTCGCGCCCGGGCCTTCCAGTTTTACGGTGCCGCCCTGGCAGAGCAGGACGCCGCTCGGCGCCTATTCCTCCACCCCGAGGGGCGGCCCTGGGTGGCCGGGGACCGCTTCCGCCAGCCCGTGCTGGCCCAGACCCTACGGCGCTTGGCACAGGCTGGGGCAGAGGATTTCTACCGCGGCGCCATCGCCCAGGCCATTGCCGAGGACATGGCAGCC
Organism: Gammaproteobacteria bacterium; assembly: GCA_030433075.1. Classification (GTDB taxonomy): domain Bacteria; phylum Pseudomonadota; class Gammaproteobacteria; order Pseudomonadales; family Azotimanducaceae; genus Salivita. Next base: position 23,650 of record JAUILI010000005.1, read on the forward strand.
AATGGGGGTTGGATCACCGCCGAGGATCTCGCGACCTTCCCCGAACCCGCCATCGTTGAGCCCCTACGGGCGACCTATCGCGGCTACGAAATCGCCACCCTACCCCCGCCCTTCGGCGGCTGGGTCCTGCTGCAGCTGATGAAGGTGCTCGAGCAAATGCCCCTGGAGCCGCGACTGGAACCCGGGGCGCCCCGGCAACTGCAGCTCCTTGAGGCCATGCGCATCGCCCACGGCACCCGGGCGCGCGACCCGGTGCCAAGTTTCACGAACTACGAAGACGACGTCGCGAAAAAGATCTCGGAAGCCCAGGCCGCCCGCCTATGGTCGGAGAAGGGCGAGACCACGCACTTTTCGGTCGTGGATGATGCTGGTTGGGTGGTAGCCGTGACCCAAAGCATCGACAGCTACTTCGGCGCCAAGGTTGCCCACCCCACCCTTGGCTTTCTGTACAACAACTACATGCAGGGGTTTCGCCTCGAGGACGACGGCAGCCCCTATGTGCTGAAGCCTAGGGAAATGGTGCTCTCCTCCATGACGGGTACCATCGTAAGCAAGGACGGCCAGCCCCTCCTGGTCCTAGGAAGCCCGGGCAGCGAGCGCATTATTTCTGCCGTCGCCCAGGTGACGAGCCATTGGCTTGATCTGTCCAGAGACGTGAAGGAGGCGGTCAGCGCCTATCGGGTCCATGGCACTCCAAAAAGCGCCGCCTTTATCGAGGGGCCCGGGCTTTCCCAAACGCTTCTTGCGGGCTTGGCGCGCGCCGGCTTTTCCCTTGAGCGGCCTCGCTATGGCGTCTCCGATAGCTATCTTGACCCCTACTTTGGCGGCGTTCATGCCGTCGCCTGGGAAGGGGGCCGCTGGGTGGGCGCCGCCGACCCCCGACGCGATGGGACCGTTAAGGCAAGCGCCGCCCCCTAGATCGACAGATCGTTCAGGTTGTAATCCCGAATGATGCGTTCCCAATTCTCCGGCGTGAACGCAAGCTCCCCCTCCCGCCCAGCAAGCGGCACGTAGGAGAAGCGCGGCGCCTCCGGGTAGTGCTGAGCCCGGGCGTCGATGGCGACGGCAATCACCTTTGAGCGCGCCTCAATGCGGGCCTCATCGTAGATCACCGAACCCTCTTCGCTAAGCGCCCCCTTCGCGCCGAGCACGGACGCCCGGCGGTGAAACCCAAAGGTCAAAGACGCGCGAAAATCCGAGGAGGTGTTGGCAAAGGAGCCGTGCAGCGCCTGCCGGTTGACGATGGTGACATCTCCGGCCCGGCAGGCTAGCGGCACGGCATCGGGCAGCTGTTCTTCCCCACCGTTCGCCGCGAGGCGGGCTGGGATGTCGATCTTGCCCTCGCGATGGCTCCCAGGCACGACCCAGAGGCAACTGGCCGCCGAGGTATCGTAGAGCTGCACTTGGAAGTTAAAGCCGTGAATGCCCGGGTCCCAGGCCGGATTATCCCAATGCGTGACCCCATCCTGGTGCCAGGACACCGCACCGCCCTGCCCCGGCTGCTTGATGAAGGTCGCGTCGTTGTAGGGGACAAAGTCATCGCCGTTAATGGAAGCGGCAACCGCAAGGAGCTGGGGGTGGCCATAGAGGCGCAGGCCGCTGGCCATGGTTTGGCACATGCCGGTCATGAGGAACACGACCTTGGGAGCGGCCTCATCGACGAAGGTCGGCTGGCGCATTTTGACGGGATGGCGACCGCCGAGGGCTGCGGTCCCACCCCAGGGATCCACCAGCGGGCGGATCAGGGAGAAGACGGGGCGAGCGAATTCCTGGCCGTAGGCAGGGCGTCCATGCCGATCCACCTTCGCCCCGTTATCCACGGGGGCACGCTCGAGCAGCCCTTCAAGCTCGCCCCGCAGGGCCGCAAGCTCAGGCTCATCGATGACGTTTTCAAAGACGTAGAAGCCCGTGCGCTCATAGGCGTCAAGAATTTCCGGAACCAGCCGCCCGTCGGGTCCCAAGCGCAGGGGCCCCCGGTTGCCTAGGGCCTCCGCGCGCTTGAGCCCTGCCCCGGCGTAGCTCGCCATGGCCTCGGCGTGGGCCACCGCCGTCATCCTTTCCGTCATCACCCCTCTCCTCCTCCAGCTACTCTAGGGATAGCGCGCCCGGGGCGCCCTGTCCACCCGGGAGCTGCCCACGAACGCCCTTGGCAGCGCCGGCGCCGGGGCGTAGCGTTTCCCTCATGGTTACGCGGGGAGGTGTGATACCCATGATCCTTGAGCCCCTAGCGGGGAAAACCTTCGGCGCGGTGGTGCGCGAGTTACCCCTAGCGAACTTGTCCGACGACGCCTTTACCGCGGTGCATGACGCCTGGCTGGGCCACGGCCTGCTGATCTTCCCCGAGCAGCACTTAAGCCGCAGCGCGCAAATCACCTTCGCTGAGCGCTTGGGGCCCTTGGTGCCCGGCCTAGAAGCCGCTGCCATCAGCAACCTTCGCGCCGACGGCACGCTTCGGGACGCCCCGGACGACGACATGATGAAAATCATCCGTGGGAACATGGAATGGCATCAGGACAACACCTATATGCCGGTGCAGGCTAAGGGCGCGGTGTTCAGTGCCCAGATCGTGCCCAAAACCGGAGGCGAAACGGCCTTCGCCGATCTAGAAGCGGCTTGGGAGACGCTAGACCCCGCGCTCCAGGCTCGCTGCGAGGCCCTCCGGGCTTACCACTCGCTGGTGGAAAGCCAGCGGCGCCTGGGGGAAAGCACGAAGACAGAGGGAAGCGAATACATGGGCTACGGGCTAGATGTCGCCGGCAGCCCCCTACGCCCCCTGGTGAAGGTTCACCCCGAGACCGGACGGAAGAGCCTAGCCGTGGGCCGTCACGCCTACGCCATCGAGGGCCTGGAAAACGATGATGCCCTGGCGTTAATTGGCGCCCTGCTCGCCCACGCTGTAGCCGCGCCGGAACGGGTGGTGGAGCACCGCTGGAGCGCCGGAGACGTGGTGCTTTGGGACAATCGGCGCCTTCTCCATCGGGCCCAGCCCTGGGATTTCTCCGAGCCCCGGGTCATGACCCACTCACGCCTTGCGGGGGACCAGGGGACCGAAGGTGCCCCCCTAGGCGCCCCCTTAGGCGCTTAGCCCAAGCTCGGCCACCAGCGCGTCGCGCATCACAAACTTCTGAATCTTCCCCGTGACGGTCATGGGGAAGGCGTCCACGAAGGCGATGTATTTAGGCACCTTAAAGTGCGCAATGCGCTCGGCGCAGAAGCTGCGCACCTCGTCTTCGGTCAGCGTCGCCCCCTCCCGAAGCTGGATCCACACCGCCACCTGCTCCCCGAACTTTTTATCGGGCACGCCAAAAACCTGCGCCTCCTGGATGGCCGGATGGGTGTAGAGGAACTCCTCCACTTCCTTAGGATAAATGTTCTCACCGCCGCGAATGATCATGTCCTTCAGGCGGCCGACGATCTGCACGTAGCCTTCCTCATCCATGACCGAGAGATCGCCGCTGTGGAGCCACCCCGCCTCATCGATGGTTTCCGCGGTGCGCTCTTCATCGCCCCAGTAGCCCCGCATGACGGAGTAGCCCCGGCAGCACAGCTCCCCCTTCGCGCCAAGGGGAACCACCCGGCCCTCTTCATCGATGATCTTTACCTCTTGATGGGGACCGCACTGACCAACGGTGGAGACGCGCTTTTCGAAGGGCGCATCAATCGCCGTCATGTGATTCACCGGGCTCGTCTCCGTCTGCCCATAGCAAATGATGACTTCCCCCATGTGCATATCGTGGTTCGCCCGCTTCATGACCTCCACCGGGCACAAGGCCCCGGCCATGATCCCCGTACGCAGGGAACTCAGATCGAAGGTCGAAAACCTGGGTGCCTCCAGCATGCCCACAAACATGGTCGGCACACCGTAGAGCGACGTGCAGCGCTCCTCCTCTACGACCCTAAGGACGGTCTCCGCCTCGAAGGCGTCGCTCGGCAGCACCGCGGTGGCGCCATGGGTCAGTACCCCGAGCATGCCCATGACCATGCCAAAGCAGTGGTAGAGCGGGACGGGAATGCAGACCCGGTCCTCCGCCGTGAGGTTCTGCCCAGCCCCGACCTGGGCGCCATTGTTCAAGATATTGAAATGGGTGAGGGTCGCGCCCTTGGGATTGCCCGTGGTGCCGCTGGTGAACTGAATATTGATGGGATCATCGGGGCTCAGCGTCGGCGCGAGGGCAGCGAGCCTAGCGCGCTCCGCATCCCCGCCCAGGACGCAGACCGCGGGGAAGTTCAGCATGCCCGGCGTCGCGCCCTCGCCGAGGCGAATGACGATTTCAAGCTCGGGAAGCGTTGCGCTCTTGAGCGCCCCCGGCGCGCAGTGCGCGAGCTCCGGCGCGAGCGTTTCCAGCATTCCGAGGTAATCGCTGGTCTTGAAGCGCTCGGCGGCAATGATGGCCTTACAGCCGACCTTGGTGAGGGCGTACTCCAGCTCGTGGACCCGATAGGCCGGGTTGATACAGACCATGATGGCGCCGATCTTTGCCGTGGCCAGCTGGGTCAGGCACCACTCGGCGCAATTTGGCGCCCAAATGCCGATGCGGTCCCCGGGCCCCAGGCCCAGGGCCAAGAGCCCGGTGGCCAGGGCCTCCACCTGCGCGTGGTAAGCCCCGTAGGTCCAGCGAATCCCCTGGTGGGCGACGACAAGCGCCTCCCGATCGCGATGCGCCTCTGCCATGCGATCGAAATGTTCGCCGATGGTTTCGTAGAGCAGCGGCGTTTTGGCTTCGCCGCAGCGATAGCTAAGCGTAGTCATGGAACCTCCCCAGGCTTGACCCTCACCGTCCCAAAGTAGCACGGCAGGATCGAAAAGGGCGGAGGTCCTGGGGCTAGCGGGCGCCGTAACCGAAGAGCTTGCGGGCCTTAATCACCTCGGCGACGCGTTCATCGACCATCTCTTCCCAGGCGGCATCACCGCTCTGGAGTTTCTCGAGCACCTCCGGGGCTTGGATATCCAGCACGCTCTCGTCGTAGTCCTCCACGGGGATAAGGAAGCCCCGCTCCACGAGATAGCCATAGAGGTGGCGCACGTCCTTGGGCACCTCCAAGGTCTCCACGGTCCACAGCGTGCCCGTCTCCGGATCCTTTTGGGGGTAAACGAAGATGTGGAGGTCGTTCTTGAAGAGGCGCCCGAGGGCCTCGAGGATGCCCCCTTCGAGGCGCGCGTAGTAGCGCTCGTCGAAGATCTGCCGCAGCGCGCCGGCCCCCATGACGATGGCGCAGCGCCGATCGGTGTAGCGGCGCAGATAGGCCGCAAGCCGGTAATACTCAAAGTAGTCGGAGATCATGACGATGTGGTCCGTGACCCCAAGCACCTCGGCGCGACCGATGAAGTCCGTGAGGTCCACCTCCCCCTGATCGGCGCGGAGGTTACTCATGGTGATCTCCATCACCGAGACAATGTCGTCCGCCTGCACGGCAGCGCCGCCGTCGTCGGCGAACTGGGCCCGCGCCTTGTCGATCATATCGAGATTGACCCGGGTCACCGGGGAAAAGCGCCCCCGTTCGAGCAGCACGGGCCGCTTTCGCAGGACTTCCGAGGGCTGGAGGACCTTGCCGGAGGCCGAGAACATGGCCGCCGGGGTCAGCCCCAGCTGCACCAGGCGAAGGCTCATTATGCGGTTGTCGACGTGGCGGAACTCGATGCCCGAAAACTCGATCATGTCGATTTCGATGCGCTCGATGCTCAGCTCGTCGAGAAGCGATTCCACCAGCTCGTCAGGGCGGTGGTAGAGAAAGAAGGCCCCATAAAGGAGGTTTACCCCGATGATGCCAAGGGCTTCCTGCTGCGCCTGGTTCTCGCTATCGAGCATGCGCACGTGGAGGATGATCTGGCTGTCTTCGTCCCGGGGGTGGGACTGGAACTTCACGCCGATCCAGCCATGGCACTCGTTATTGCCCTGGTAGGAGCGAGCCTGCACGGTATTGGCGAAAGTGAAGAAAGCCGTGGAATCCCCGCGCTGAGGGAAGAGTCGCTCCAGGGTGAGGCGTTGCTCGTAGCGGAGCATTTCCTCTAAGCGCTCGCGCACCACGTAGCGGCGCGTGGGGCCGTAGATGGCGTCACTCACCGTTTTATCGTAAGCCGAGACGCTCTTGGCGATGGTGCCCGCGGCGCCGCCCACGCGATAGAACCAGCGCGCCACCTCTTGCCCCGCGCCGATTTCCGCGAAGCTTCCATAGCGGCCCATATCCAGATTAATCGCGAGTGCTTTTTCGTTCGTGCGCGTTGGCCGATCCACCAAGAGTCCCCTCAATCCGTGAGCACCCTATTCTGCCAGCGCTCCATGAACCTTTCCTGTCTTTTCCCTAGGAATCAGGGATTAAGCCCTTCAGCTTGCCCCCAAGCTTCTTGCGCACGGCGCGCTCAAGGGTCTCCTGGGCCTCCGCCTTCACCGCATCACCGGCGAGCGTCTTCAGCTGGCTTTCCAGCGCGTCCCGGTCGACCACAAGACGCGGCTGCGTGAGCGTGCCCTGAACCGTGGCGGGGATGCGGAGGGTCTCCACGGGCACGGCGCGCTGGCCCACGGTGAGGACCGCCCCCCTAAGTTCGGCGATGCCTTGAAGCGCAAGGGGGCCGCCGACCCGGTGATCGAAGGTGCCCTCAAGGGCGAGATCCACGGTCCCCCCGGAGACCCGAGATCGGAAAGCCGGCTGGAGCTGAGCAAGCGCGGCCTCGAGGGGGAGCCCCCGAAGCTGCCCACGCACGGCATGGGGCTCGGCTCCGGCTAAGGCGCGCAACGCTAGCTCAAGACGAAGATCGAAGGCTTCAGACCGCAAGGCAAGCTTCGGTGCCCTGCCCTCCCGCAGGGGGAGATCACCCAGCGCCTTCAAGGACAGCGTAACGGTCCGATCTCCCAGGACCGCGAGCCGGATGTCCTCAAGCTCCGCCTCGCGCAGATCCAGGCCCCAGTAAGCTGTAGTAATGGGGCTGTGAACGGCCACCCGATAGCCGACCGCTTCAAGCTGGGCCTCAAGCCACGCCTCATAGCCCGGGTCGTCGGGCGCCGGCGCTGGGGCAGCGGAACGCGCCCAGCGCTCAAGCCATCCCTGCAGTTCTGCCAGCCGCGCCTGCCAGCGCCGGCCCTCGACAAAAATCTCCCCAAGCGCTTGCCCGGACGGCGCAGCGACCTGGGGAGGGGTGACCAGGGGCGCCGTGCGCACCCCGGCAACGGGCCTTTCATAGCCGACCCGGGGAGCTTCGAGCCCCACTTCCGTGACCTCAATCCGCTTTGCCAAGAGGCCTAGGAACGATAGGGAAAGGCGAGCCTCCTTGGCCTCGAAGAGGTTTAGATGGAGCGCATCAGGGTCCGCCAGGGCGAAGCCCTTGAGCGTAAGGGTGCCCGCGACGGGACGCAGCGTTGCGCGCTCCAGATCCACCGTTGCCCCATGGACGGTCTCAAGGGCAGGCTGAAGCAGCGCGGTGATCTCTACGCTTAGGGACCGAAAAAAGAGGGGCGCAACCAAAAGAAGCGCTGCCAAAGCCAGAACGCCCCCCTTCCCCCGGAGCAGGGGCGGCGTCTCCTCAAAGGCACTGCGAAGGTCCGCGCGAGCACCAGGCCCCAAAAGTAGAGGCAGGCTTACTCGTCCAACCCAACCCGCTGCGAGGGCCTTCCCCACATCCCCCTGGGCCCCGGCCCTGGCGATGTGCCGCAAGCGCTGAATGCCGCGATTGAGGAGAAATGCGCAGGGCCCTGCGATGGGGAGGGCCAGGAGCATGGCCCCGACCAAGTCGTAACGCTCAAGGCCGAACCAAGCCAACCCAGGCATCCCGCTAAGCGTCTCGAAAACGGGCCCCAGGGGCCCCTGGAGCACCAGGCGCCCCAGGGGCGCGGTCAGGGGAAGGGTCATGAGCAGGGTTGCCTTCGAGACCAAAGCACTCACCGCGAGCAACCCAAGGTTGACCCGAAGCCCCCCCGCGAGCAGCAGGAGGACCAGCAGCAATCCCGGGCTGGTGCCATAGCTGGGGATCAGCCCGAGGCCCCACCCGAGGAGCACGCTGGCAAAGACATGCCGAGGCCCTAGGCCACCGCGGATAAACTGTCGAAGGCTAGTGGCAAACATCGATTCAACTCCCGAGGGCGATGGGGAAAGCTTACGCCTTTGACGCCGCAGCGGCGCCTATGGTGCTATGCACGCCCGCGAAAGGAGCCGGACCATGGGCGCAATTCAGAGCACCGCCTTTTCCCCCGATCCCCTTTGGGACCGCATCACGCAGGAAGCGGAAGACGCCGTTCGCCGCGAGCCCCTCATGGGGGGCTTCATCCACGCCTGCGTCCTGCATCATCGCTCCCTCGCCAAGGCGCTCAGCTATCGCTTCTCCGCCAAGCTCTTCTCCAATGAGATGCCCGCCGTGCTCCTTCGGGAGATCGCGGAAGAAGCCTATGGGGAGACGCCGGAGCTCCTGGAAATCGCCCAAGCGGACCTTGCTGCCGTGGTGGAACGGGACCCGGCTTGCCACCGCTTTATCCAGCCCCTGCTCTACTTCAAAGGCTACCAAGCGCTTCAGGCGCACCGCCTGGCCCACTGGCTCTGGCTTCGGAAACGCTTTGATCTGGCCTACTTCATTCAGATGCGGGTGAGCGAAATCTTTGGCCTCGACCTCCACCCCGCAGCGCAGCTGGGACGGGGCCTCCTTATCGACCACGCCCATGCCTTGGTCATCGGGGAAACCGCCGTCGTCGGCGATAACGTCTCCCTGCTCCACGATGTCACCCTCGGCGGTACGGGAAAGACCGGCGGCGATCGCCACCCCAAAATCGGCAACGGCGTGATGATCGGCGCCGGGGCTAAGGTCCTCGGCAACATCACCATCGGCCACTGCTGCCGCATTGCCGCGGGCTCCGTGGTCCTAAGCGACATTCCCCCCTGCAAGACCGTGGCCGGGGTTCCGGCCAAGGTGGTGGGGGAAGCGGGCTGCGCCGAGCCCGCCCTGGAGATGGATCAGCTCCTTACCGATCTTGCCCGGGATAACGCCTAAAGCTCATCGAAGGCGTCGGCGTCGCTCCGAGCTTCCCGAAGAAGCCAGGCCAAAAACTGATCGCTGGCCCCGCCGAGCTCCCGCTCCGGGGCCTGAAGCACGTAGTAGGCCGACTTCACCGGCGCGGCCCCATCGGGAAAGAGGCTGACCAGGCGACCGGCCCTGAGATCGTTCTGGGCCAAGGTGCGCTTCGCAAGCGCCACCCCCCGCCCCGCCACAGCGGCATCGATGACCAAAGCTGATTGGTTGAAGCGAGGCCCGCCCCGGACGGAAATGCCTCGAAGCTTGCGGCCCCGAAGCCACGTCGCCCAATCCGCGCCGTCCACTTCGCTTTCGGGAGACGCATCGTGAAGCAGGGTCTGCCCCGCCAGCGCCTCCGGGCTTGGGATCGGCGATCGGGCGAGGAGGTCTGGGCTGCAGACGGGAAGCACCTCTTCCTGAAGCAGGAGGGTCTGCTCCCCCCGGGGCCCATCGCCGGGCCCGTAGCGAATAGCCAAATCGGCGGCGCCGCGACCGAGATCCACCTTTGCGCTGTCCGCGGACACCCAAACCTCGAGCTCCGGATGGGCCTCCTGGAAGCGAAAGAGCCGGGGCGCCAGCCATTTGCCAGCGAAGGACGGGGCCACGCTCACCGTTAAGCGATCGCGCTTCGCCGGCTGGCGCATGAGCGCCACGGCCCGGGCCAGCTGATCAAAGGCTTCCCCAGCCAGGGCTGCGGCCGCCAGCCCCGCCTCCGTGGGCACAAGGGTTCGCCCCTCTCGGTGAAAGAGCGCTACCCCAACGACCGACTCGAGCAAGCGCACCTGCTGACTGACCGCCCCAGGGGTGACGGCGAGGGCCTCCGCGGCCTGGGCCATGGAGCCAAGGCGCACCACGGCTTCAAAGGCGCGCAGGGCGTTTAGCGGGGGAAGGCGATGATCGACGGCCATATTGAATAGTTTTTCTAATGTGTTAAGCCAATAATCATCGGTTGTACCGGGGCTTTCAAGAAGAAAAATTAGCGCGTTCTTGTCGACAACCCAGGATCGCGCCCATGCAGACCTTCCCCGCCGCCCTCCCCCTTGCGGGTAAAACCGTCGTGGTGACCGGCGCTGGCCCCATGGCCGAAGCGAAACTTCGCCTCTTCCTCACGAGCCCCGCCCGGTTGAAATGGCTCGCCGGAGACGGGGCATCCCCGCCGGAGTTCGCCGGGCGGGTGGAGAGCCCTCCCCACGCGCCAGAGGCAATGGACTTTGCCGGCGCCGCCCTCGTCTTCATCGCCGAAGCCGATCCGACGGCCCGGCGGCAGCAAGCACGCTGGGCCCGGGCCGCCGGCGCCCTCGTGAACCTGGTGGACGAGCCCGCGGGCTCGGACTTTCAAACCCCGGCCCTCGTCGATCGGGACGAAGTGGTGGTCGCCATTGCCACCGGCGGCGCAGCTCCCGTGCTTTCCGTGGATCTTCGCGCGGCCATCGAGCGCCTTCTGCCGCCGCGCATCGGCCGCCTTGCCGCCCTCGCCCGGGAAATGCGGAGCACGGTTAAGCGCGTCCTCGGGGACTTCGAAGCCCGGCGCGTCTTTTGGGAGCGCGTGCTTCGAGGCCCGGCCCGGGATCTGGCCCTCGCCGGGGACCAGGAGGGGGCCCGGCGTGCCTTTCTCGATACGCTGAATCGTCCGGAAGCGCCCCGAGAAGGGGTGGTCCATCTGGTCGGCGCCGGCCCCGGCGATCCGGAGCTCCTCACCCTTCGCGCGGCGCGCCTGCTTCGGGAAGCGGACGTAATCATTCACGACCGGCTCGTCAGCCCCGAAGTTCTCGACCTGGCGCGACGCGATGCCCGGCGCATCGACGTCGGTAAGCAGCGGAATCATCATCCTGTTCCCCAAGAGGCCATCGAAGCTTTGCTGGTTGAAGAGGCTCAAAAGGGCCAGCGCGTGGTCCGCCTGAAGGGCGGCGACCCCTTTATCTTCGGTCGAGGCGGCGAAGAGGTCGCGGCGCTGCGCGAGGCGGGCGTCCGGGTTGAGGTAACCCCGGGCATCTCCGCCGCCCTTGCCGCGGCGGCCTCCAGCCAAATTCCCCTGACCCATCGGGGGCTGGCGTCCTCCGTAACTCTAGCCTCTGGCGTCGGCCGCCGTGGCGGCCCCACCCCGGAGCTTCGAGCCCTGCTTGAAGGCACGGGCGCCCTCTACATGAGCGTGGATGCGGCGCCGCGCATACAGGCGCAGCTCCTTGCCCTGGGGCGGGCCGGGGCCACCCCCGTCGCCCTGGTGGAGCATGCCTCCCGGGACCGGGAGCGGACGATCTACTGCACCCTGGCCTCGCTAGCATCGACCGTGGACTCAGAAGCCGTGACCGGGCCCGCGATCATCTTTCTTGGAGAAGCCGTCACCCAAGGCGCCGCCTATGCACCGGCGCCCGCGCAAGCGATCCAACGGGAGGCCCAGCGCGCATGAAACTCATCACGGCAAATCACCTTAAAACGGGCCGGGTGATCTACTACCAGGCCAGCCCCGAGGGCTGGACCGCCGATCCGGAGGCAGCCACGGCGCTCCCTGACGAGGTCGCCGAAGCCCAACTCGACGCGCTAGCGCGTGCCCCCGGCGATGCCCTGGGCCCCTACCTCATTCCCCTTTCCGGCGAAGGCCTTGGCGGCCAGAAGTGGCGCCGGGAGCGCCTTCGCCATCGAGGGCCGAGCGCCGGCACCACCCAGCTTTTGAAGGCAGGGCAACGCTGATGTATCGCTACCGAGAGGACGAAACGGCCCTAGTGCTTGAGCGCATCGAGGAGTTCGAGGATCAGATCGACCGGCGCCTATCCGGCGAGCTGTCGGAAGACGCCTTCAAACCCCTCCGGCTCATGAACGGCCTTTACCTTCAGCTTCATGCCTACATGCTGCGCGTCGCCATCCCCTACGGCACCTTGGATACGGCCCAGCTCCGGGCCCTGGCCCACATCGCCGAGCGCTTTGACCGAGGCTACGGCCACTTCACCACCCGGCAGAACCTCCAGTTCAACTGGATTGCCCTGACCGAGGTGCCCGAAATTCTTCGCGAGCTTGCCAAGGTCGGCCTTCACGCGATCCAAACCTCCGGTAACTGCATTCGGAACGTCACCGCCGATCCCTTCGCGGGAGCCGCGGCGGACGAGCTCGAGGACAGCCGACCCTGGGCCGAACTGCTGCGCCAATGGTCGACCTTCCACCCGGAATTTTCCTTCCTCCCGCGGAAATTCAAGATCGCCGTCAACGGCGCTCGGGAAGATCGAACGGCGCTGCGCTTTCACGATATTGGCCTGCAGTGGGTGCGGGGCCCGGAGGGCACCGGCGGCTTCGAGGTGTGGGTCGGCGGCGGCCAGGGGCGCACGCCTCGGGTTGGGCGACGGCTTCGCGCATTTTTAGCACCCGAGGATCTGCTCAGCTACCTGACCGCCGTGCTTCGGGTCTACAACACCCATGGTCGCCGAGACAATCTCTACAAGGCGCGAATCAAGATTCTCGTCGATAGCCTGGGCCTTGAGGCCTTTCGAGAGGAGGTGGAGGCCTGCTGGGCGAGCCTGCCGAGGGACACCCTCCACCTTCCCGAAGGAGAGCGGGATCGGGTGAAAGGTTTCTTCCCACCGCCCCCCGCGGCGGAGGACGCCCCCGTCCCCTACCTCGGGCCGCCGGCCTTTGTGCAGTGGCTTAAGGTGAATCGCCGGGCTCATCAGCGCCCCGGCCTCGCAAGTGTGGTGGTGTCCCTGAAGCCCATCGGCGGCACCCCCGGCGATGCCACCGCGGCGCAAATGGCGGGCCTTGCCGACCTGGTGGATCGCTACGGCTTCGGAGAGCTTCGGGTAAGCCCGGAGCAGAATCTGATCCTGCCCCACGTGCGCAACGGGGATCTTCTTGCCCTCTGGGAAGGGCTAACAGACCTCGGACTGGCCACGGCCAATCACAACCTGGCGACGGACATCGTCGCTTGCCCGGGCCTGGATTACTGCAATCTCGCCAACGCCCGAGCCATTCCCCTGGCCCAGGCCCTTTCCGAGGCCATTGAGAAAGCGGGGCTCAGCGAGGTTGCGGGCACGCTACGCATCAAGCTTTCAGGGTGCATCAATGCGTGCGGCCATCACCACATCGCTGATCTTGGAATTCTCGGCGTGGATAAGCGGGGGGAAGAGTTCTATCAGATCACCCTCGGGGGCCGGGCCGGGGAAGAGGCGGCGGTGGGGGAGATCACCGGGCCGAGCCTCTCGGCGGACGCCGTCCCCCCGGCCGTGCTGCGCGTCCTGCGCACCTACCTCGCCCTGCGCAAGCCCGGGGAACCCTTTGCCCGCGCCCTTCAGCGCCTTGGCCACGACCCCTTTAAGGAGGCCCTCTATGACCGCTCTGCTGCTTAGGCCCGAAGGCGCGCCCGCGCCGAAGCTGCCCACCCTGCCCCAGGTACCCGGAGACACCCTGTGGTCGGCCCTCGGGCCGGAAACGCTGGGGGCCCCGGCCCTGGAGATTGCCTTCCCAAGCTTCAAGGACGGCCGGGGCTTTACCCTGGCTCGGGAGCTTCGGGATCGGCTGGGCTACCGTGGATGGCTTCGCGCCAGCGGTGATCTGCTTCCCGATCAGGCCACCCACCTCCGAGACGTGGGCTTCGATGACGTCCTCGTCAGCGAGGACCACACCCTCCCCGCCTGGGAGCGGGCAGCACAGCGCTTCAAGCGCAGGCTCCAACGCATCGCTGCCGAGCCCTCGCCGCGAGCGGTGGCGCCCCTAGGCGACTCGGTCCAGGCCCTCAACGACCACTTCGCGGCGCTGTCCACGGAAGCGCTGTTCGAAGAGAGCCTCCGCCGGCGCTGGCCCGGGGCCATTGCCGTGCTCTCCTCCTTCGGCGCCGAAGCCGCGGTCACGCTGCACCTGGCGGCCCAGGTGGATCGCTTTACCCCGGTCCTGTTCCTCGACACAGGGAAGCTCTTCCCGGAAACGCTGGCCTACCAAAGAGCCCTCGTGCAGCGCCTCGGCCTTGGCAACGTTCGCGTCATCAAGCCCGCGCCGGCGGCCCTCGCCGCCGTAGACCCCCAGGGGGATCTCTGGACCCGGGACTGCAACGCCTGCTGCGCCCTGCGGAAGGTGGAACCGCTGACGCCGGAAGCGGAGGCCTTTTCCGTGCTCATCACCGGCCGTAAGCGCGTGCACGGGGATGACCGGGAGCGCCTTCCGATCCTAGAGCGGCAGGGGACCCAACTTCGCTTAAACCCCCTCGCGGCCTGGAGCGAAGCGGAGGTCGAAGCCTACTTCGAGCGCTTTGACCTGCCCCGCCACCCGCTTTGGGCCCAGGGCTACCGCTCCCTAGGCTGTGCCCCCTGCACGGCCCCCGCGGGCGCTGCCGGGCCACGCTCCGGGCGCTGGGCGGGGCAAGGCAAAACGGAGTGTGGGATCCACCGACCGCAGGTGGTTACGGTAAGGTAAGTCAACACCGGGAAAGGACACGTCGCTCATGATTCATCGCAGTATTCTCGATCTGATTGGCAACACGCCCCTGCTTCGCCTAAATGGTCTCTCGGAAGCGACGGGCTGCGAAATCCTGGGCAAGGCAGAGTTCCTGAACCCCGGGGGCTCGGTGAAGGATCGGGCGGCGCTGAACATCATTCGGGAAGCGGAGGCGGATGGCAGCCTCCGCCCCGGCGGCACCATCGTGGAAGGCACGGCAGGGAATACGGGCATCGGCCTCGCCTTGGTCGGCGGCGCCCTCGGCTACGAGGTGATCATCGTGATGCCCCGCACCCAATCCCAGGAGAAGAAGGACACGGTGCGGGCCTTTGGCGCCACGCTCATCGAGGTCGATGCGGCGCCCTTCTCGAGCCCAAACCACTTCGTACACTACTCCCGAAGCCTGGCGGAGCGTCTCGCTGAGGAACGCCCCGCCGGCGCCATCTGGGCCAATCAGTTCGACAATCTTGCCAATCGCCGGGCTCACGAACGCACCACGGCGCCGGAAATCTGGGCGCAAACGGAAGGAAAGGTGGACGCCTTCATTTGCGCCGCGGGCACCGGAGGCACCCTCGCGGGCACAGCAGCAGGGCTTCGAGCCTTCAACCCTGCCCTTAAGATCGGCGTTGCCGATCCCGCGGGGGCTTCCCTCTACAGCTACTACACGACCGGGGAACTGGCGAGCGAAGGCAGCTCCATCACGGAAGGCATTGGGGTGGGCCGCATTACGGGGAACCTCGAGGGCCTTAGCGTCGATCACGCCTATCGCATCGAAGACGCAGAGGCCCTACCGATCCTCTTCGACCTTGTTAAAAGCGAAGGCCTCTCCCTTGGCGGCTCCGCCGCCGTCAACCTCGCCGGGGCCATGCGCCTCGCCAAGGACCTTGGCCCGGGGCACACCATCGTCACCATGCTCTGCGACCTCGGCACGCGCTACGCCTCCCGGCTCTTCAACGCCGAGTTCCTCGCCAGCAAGGGTCTGCCCACCCCGCCCTGGTTCGACCGCGCCTAGCGGCCAAGGCCTGGGGCGCCGCGGCGCCTAGGCAGGGCGTAGGCGCGGGGTCGCCATGCGAATGGGACTCGGCGCTGGCGCCGGCGCGCTCGCGTCGAAGAAGGGCACATCCCCACCCACCGTCACCCGGTGACCGAGCCGCTCCTCGGGCCAATAATCCCAAAGCGCATAGTGCTGAAGACAGCGGTTATCCCAGAAGGCCGTATCAAAGCGTTCCCAGCGGAAACGGATTTGGAACTCGGGACGCTCCACATGGCGTAGCAAACGCTTAAGCAGCGCGTCCCCTTCGGCGTTTTCCATACCCACAATCGCGGTGGTGAAGGCCCGGTTGATGTAAAGCGAGGGCCGCCCCGTCTCCGGGTGGGTGCGGACCACGGGGTGCGCGGCCTTGGGGTATTGCTTACCCGCGTCATCCACGCCCCGATCGGCATAGCGGCCGCGGTAGATATGCTCCGAGGTGTGCCAGGCAGAAAGGCCCTGGAGGAAGGCCTGCTCCTCCTCCGAAAGCACGGCGTAGGCCGCCTCCATGGAGGCAAACATCGTATCCCCGCCGCAGGACGGCAACTGGCGAAGCTGCAACATGGTGGCCATGGGGGGCTCGGCCTCGCAGGAGACGTCGCTATGCCAGCCATTGCCATTGGCGACCTTGGAATCGCGGTGGCAGTGAATGACAAAAATCGCGTCCCCCTCCCCGGACCCCGGCGCCGCCGGATGAACGTGAAGGTCGCCAAAGCGGCGGGCAAAGGCCGTTTGCACGGCTTCGCTCATAGCCGCGGGCTGATCCTTGAAAAACAGCACGCCGTGCCGAAGCCAGGCCGCGTGGATTTCCGCAAAGGTCGCGTCGTCGACGCCTTCCGCTAGGTTCACCCCGCGCACTTCCGCGCCGAGCACCGGTGAAAGGGGCGTGAGCTTAAGCTGTGTCATGGTCCATCCTCCCCAGGAGACCGATCCCTCAAGCCCTTGAGCCTACGCCGAGCCATCCCGAGCGCCAAGGGCAGACGACGCGCCCGCGCTGCGGCATGCTGGAGACCATGGAAAGCACGCGTCTAGAAGTGAAGGTGAAGCCCAACGCTCGGCGAAACGCCCTGACGGCGCAGGAAGACGGCAGTTGGCTCGCGGAAATCACCGCCCCGCCGGTAGATGGGAAGGCCAATGCGGCGCTCATCGCCCTGGTGGCGAAGCACTTTGGCTGTCCCAAGCGTGCGGTCACGGTCAAAAGCGGCGCCGCTAGCCGGCGAAAGGTGCTCCTGGTAGCGCCTCAACGCTAACATTGGGCCGGGCCTAGGGGAGCACAGCACATGCGCATTGCCATCGGCGGAATCGTTCACGAAACCAACACCTACTGCAGTGCACCGACCACCCTGAAGGACTTCAGCGTGCTCGAGGGGGAACGCCTGTACCGCCTGGCTGGAACGGAAACGCAAAGCGGCGCCGCCCTCGATCTCTGCACGGAGCGCGGCTGGACCGCCCTCCCCCTCCTCTACGCCTGGACCCAACCGTCGGGGACCATCGAGCGGGAAAGCTACGAGGAGATGAAGGCTCGGCTCCTCAGCCGCCTTAGCGAAGCCTTGCCCGTGGACGGGGTATTCCTCGATCTCCACGGCGCTGGGGTGGTCGATGGCATTGATGATCTGGAAGGCGATCTTGCCCACGCCGTGCGGGCGCTGGTGGGGCCCGGGGTCCCCATCACGGCGGCCTTCGACCTTCACGGAAACATCACGCAAGCCATGGCCGACGCCTTAGATGGCGTCTTCGCCTGCCACGAATACCCCCATATCGATCAGCACCTGAGGGCCCGGGAAGCGGTGGCCTTTCTCGAAACCCTCATCCAGGCCCCGGGGAGCACCACGGTGCAGGTGGCGAGCCTGCCCCTGCTCATGCCGACCACGACCACCTTCCACGGCATCGGCGCAGAACTTCGAGACCTTTTGAAGGCCGTGGAAGCCGAGGACCCCGCCGTGGCCAACGTCAGCTTCTTTCACGGCTTCCCCTACTGCGATGTTCCCCAGGTGGGCTGCCATGTGGTGGTCACCTACTGGGGCGACGCGGAAACGGCCCGAGCCATCGCTCGGCGCCTCGCCGGCGCCGTCTGGGAACGGCGAGAGGCCCTGAGGGCACAAAGCCTTTCTGCCGAAGAAGCGGTCGCCCTTGCCCAGGCCGCCGCCGAGGTGGATGGGGACGGGCCCGTGGTGATCAATGAAACCTCGGACAACTGCGGCGGCGGCAGTCCAGGCGATGGCACCCATCTGCTCCGCAACCTTTTGGAGGCCAAGGTCCAGAACGCCTGCTTTGGTTTTATCGTCGATCCCGAAGTTGCCGAGGCGGCGCACCGCGCTGGCGTGGGCGCGCAGCTCGACATCACCCTCGGGGGCAAAACGGACACCCTGCATGGCGCTCCCCTGGCCCTTTCCGCCTATGTCAAAGCGCTCCACGACGGTCGCTTGACGCTCCAGGCCATGGCTAAGGGGGCGCGCATCAACTACGGACTCCTGGCCAGGCTTCAGGTCGATGGCTTTGAGATCATCGTCGCCAGCCGCCGATCCCAAACCTTCGATACGGAGCCCTTCCTGGCCCTGGGCATCGACGTCACGCGCTTAGCCATCGTAGCGCTGAAATCGAGCAACCATTTCCGTGCCGGCTTCGAGCCCCTGGCCCGCGCCGTGATCACCGCGGACCCGCCAGGGCTGACCACCCATCAAGTCGCCGTGTTCCCACGGCAGAAGGCCGCCGGGCCCCTTTGGCCTCTGGATCCGAAAGCCCGCTATACCCCTTAAATTCACTCTCGGATTACACTTCGCCATTCATCGCTTGCTGGCACCGCTCCATGGCGCGCCCTTCCCCGCCCCTGGCCAAGGATCCGATGGTCGATCGGTCCCTGCGCCACTCCCTGCGCGACGGAATTTTCTTCTCCGCCATGATCGGCACGGCGGAGAATTACTTCTCCGCCTTCGCCGTATTCCTAAGGGCCAGCACAGCCCAGGTGGCCTGGCTCGCTGCCCTGCCGCCGGTGCTCGCGGCCTTCTCTCAGCTGGGCTCGGCCTGGCTGGGGCATCGCTTAGAAGCCGCAAAGCCCGAGCAGCCTCAACGCCGCCGGCTGATCGTGATCGGCGCCCTACTCCAGGCCTTTGTCCTCATCCCCCTCGCCCTGCTCCCCCTGGCCCTGCCCGAGCTAGCCCTCCCCGTGCTCATTACCTGCGCCGTGGTGTACTACATCGGGCCAAACCTGGGCTCTCCCCATTGGGGGAGCCTGATGGGAGATCTCGTTCCGGAAAGTCGCCGCGGCCGCTACTTTGCGCTCCGCACGCGCCTCTCGAGCCTGGCGAACTTCTCGGCCCTTCTGGGGGCGGGCCTCACCCTTCACGCCTTTGATGCCCTCGGGAAAACCTACGGCGGCTTTCTGGTGATCTTTTTCTGCGCCGCCGCCTTTCGCCTGACCTCCGCCTGGCATCTGCTGCAAATGCACGACCCGATTCCGAAAGCCCCAGCGTCAAGAAAAGCCTGGCGCAAGGACCTTAAGCACGCCCTTCGGCAAACCAGTCTGCTCCGCTTCAGCCTGTTCTACGCCACTATGCAGGCCGCTGTCGCCTTAGCGTCCCCCTTCTTTTCCCTCTACATGCTGCGGGATCTAGGGTTCAGCTATTTGGCGTTCATGGTGAACACCGCCGCCTCCATGGGCGTGCAATTTCTGACCTTAAGCCGCTGGGGACGTCTCTCCGACCTCTTTGGCAATCGTCTGATTCTGGGCACCACGGGGCTCCTCATTCCCCTGCTGCCGAGCCTTTGGGTGCTGTCCCCCAACCCCTTCTACCTGCTGCTGGTGCAGGCGATCTCCGGCCTCGCCTGGGCAGGCTTTACCTTAAGCGCGACCAATTCCGTATTCGACCTGACTCCGCCGGAGTCACGGCGAAACCTCATGGCCGTGCATAACGTGCTGGCCGCCCTTGGCGTGTTCGTGGGGGCGACCCTCGGGGGCTGGCTCGGCACCGTGCTCCCCACCACGGTGAGCGTTGGCGGCGCCTCCTGGCCCTGGCTCAGCCCTCTCTACGGGGTATTTTTGATCTCGACGGTGGCGCGGCTGGCGGTGGTTTTTGCTTTCCTCCCGCAGCTCAAGGAGCTTCGGAAGGTGCGCCCCATGTCCCGCTCGGGGCTGATCTTTCGCGTGACCCGAATACAGCCCCTTTCCGGCATGGTCTTTGAAGTGGTCGGTCGCTTTCGGCGAAAGCCCTAGGCCTATTCTGCGAGAAGCCGCTTCCCAATGTTGAGGAGATGAATCTGGCTCGTGCCCTCGTAGATGCGAGCGGCTCGCACGTCGCGGAAGAAGCGCTCGATACCCCGATACTTGGTGTAGCCCCGGCCACCGAAGATTTGCACCACGCGATCAGCGACGCGGAAGCACATCTCCGTCGAGAGGTATTTGCATAGGGACACGTCCATGGTGACGTCTTCCCCCCGATCCCGCTTCCGGGCCGTTTCGAGGATCAGTGCCCGGGCGCTTTCGATCTCCACCTTGCACTCCGCCAGCATGGCCTGAACCAGCTGATAGTCGCCGATGGGCTTACCGCCTTGCTGCCGCTCCCGGGCGTAGCGAATCCCTTCGTCCAGCAGGCGAATCGCTGGACCGGTGGAGAGGGCAGACAGATTAATGCGCTGCTTATTCAGCGCCTTCATCACCGTGCGGAAGCCTTGGCCGGGAACGCCTCCAATGATGGCCTCTTCCGAGACCTTGCAGTCCTTCAGGAACACCTCACCGATGGGCGCCCCCTCCTGCCCCATCTTGGGGGTGGAGCCGCTGGTGGTCAGCCCAGGGTGCCCCCGCTCAATCAGAAAGGCCGTGATGCCGCTGCCCCCCCGGTCCCGGTCGTCCGTGCGGGCGAGGACGGTAAAAAGATCGGCCATGGGCGCGAGGGTTATGTAGTGCTTATGGCCATTCAGTACGTAGTGCCCATCCCCCGTGGCCACGGCGCGGGTTTTTAGGGCCGTAGCATCAGATCCCGCGTCCGGTTCCGTGAGGGCCAGGCAGCCGATCAGCTCGCCAGACGCGAGGCGCGGCAGATAGCGTTCCTTCTGCGCCTCCGTGCCATCGCGCACCAAACACTCCGAGCCGATGCCCGCGTTCTGCGCCCCCACCACCCGGTAGGCCACGGAGCACTGGGTCAGCTCGATAAAGGCGAGGGCCAGCTCTTCACTCGTCAGGCCGCTACCGCCGTAGGCTTCAGGAATACTCCAGCCGAAGGTGCCAAGGTCCCGCATGGCGGCGATGGCCTCCTCGGGCACCGCATCTTCCGCCTCCACCCGGTCCTCATTCGGAATCGCCACGGTACGCACAAAGTGGCGCGTGGCATCGAGCAGCTGGTCTAGCGCGTGTTGATCGCGAATCATGGCGTCTTTCCCTCCCCCAGATGCCCGCCAGTGTAACGCGCCAGGGCATCGGCGACGCCCTTGCCAGCGCCGCAACCTAAACGTAGCGTCATCCCCTACTCTCGATGCTCAGAAAAGGACCCCTCCCATGGCGAAGGCTTTCCAGCCCTTGATGACGACCGCCGGCCGCGCCCTCCTCGGCCTCTATTTCATCCTTCCGGGCCTAAGCAAGATCCCTGGCTGGGACGGCACCGCTGCCTTGATGGCAGAAAAGGGCATGGTGCTGGTGACCCCCTTTCTCCTGCTCACCATCGCGCTGCAGATCGGCGGCGGCCTCGCCCTCGCCCTTGGCTATCGCACAAAGCTCATCGCTTTCCTGCTGGCAGGGCTCACCTTGGTGATCTCCGTGGTGATTCATAACTTCTGGGCCCTGCCCCCGGGGGAACTACAAACGGCCCACGAAATGCAGAACTTCGTGAAGAACATGGCCATCATGGCTGGGCTCTTGGGCTTTGCCGGGCTCGGCGGAGGGCCCTGGAGCCTAGACGCCCGCCGAAGCCCCTAAGCGCCGTCCCTAGGCGGCGGGTCGGCGGAGCGCGGGTTCTAGCCCTTCGCCCATGAGGTCGATGAAGTTATCGGCGAAGAAGGCGCTTTGGGCTGCCGGGGAAAGACCTTCCACCGCCTCCCCAAAGCGCTTCAGGGGATTACGCCCCCCCTCGACGTGGGGATAGTCCGTGGAGAAGAGGCACATCTCCTCCCCGGCGTTCTCGATGATCCACCCCGTGTCTTCGTGGGGGTACGGCGTGACCCGAAGCTGTCGCTGCGCGATCTCTGAGGGCTTCGCGGAGAGCTTTTGGAGGCGCTCTTCATTTTTCGCAAAGGCGTTGGCGGCGGAATCGAGGTTCCGCAGCCAGCCCGGCAGCCAGGACGCCCCCAATTCCACGGCGCCCCACTTAAGCTTCGGGAAGCGATCGAAGACCCCATCGATAATCAGCGCCGCCAGCGTTTGCTGGACCGACGTCGAAATGGGCAGATAGGTCAGGGACGTAAAATTCGCATCCCCCCCGTGGAAATCGGGCACCGGCGGCAACCCGTTCACCTTGTAGGTCAGATTGACCTTCTCCTCGCCCCCCACGTGGAACACGATGGGCAAGCCCGCTTCCTGAGCCAGGGCCCACACGGGGAACAGTCCAATATGGCTGGGGCTGTGATTCTGCGGGCACCAGGAGGGCACCATAAGCGCTTTGGCCCCCATTTCGATGGCCGCCCGAGCCGTGTTTTCCGCCTCCTCAAAGTCTTCCAGAGGCACGTAGGCCGTGGCCAGGAGACGGCGATCGACGGAGCAGAAATCCGTCATCATGCGGTTATGGGCCGTGGCCGCGCCGTAGCACAGAGCCTTATCTCCGCTCTGATCAAACCCGAAATTGCCGAGGCAAAAGGTGGTGAAGACGAGCTGGCTGGCGACGCCGATGTGATCCACCGCGGCGGGGCGATCAGCCTGAAGGAAGGCGCCATGGGCGTCGTAATTTTTTCGGAGCATGATTTGCTCCCCAGCGCTGGCACGGAAGGCGGCGTCTTCCTGTCGCTTCCGCGCCTCTTCCACCGCCTGCCGATTCCCCACCTGCACCCCGACGTTGGGGTGCTCAAGAAAGCGTCGAAGCAAATCCCTTTCAAAGTAGGGGTTTAGGCAGTCCGACAGCTCCATGAGATGGCTGTCGGCATCGTGAACCAAACGATTTTCGATATAGGCCATGGCCCCAGGCTCCCTTTTTTTCTTCGACCATACACCGGGGCCCGGGGAAAGCTCTAGCGATCGATAAAGCTCGCCAAATCCTCGCGGAACTTCGCCGCCGATGCGGGATGGAGATACATCATGTGCCCCGCCTCGTAGTAGGCAACGGTGAGGTTCTCCCGCTGGGCCGGTGGAATATCGAGATGATCGAGCACGTAGTGAAGGGCGCCATAGGGCGTGGCCAAATCAAAGTAGCCCTGCTGCACGAGCAGGCGCATCTTCGGGTTCTGAGTCATGGTCCAGGCCAGATCGATGGCCGTATTGGGCACGGGCACGGTGCCGAGACCCGGCGTTTTGTGACGCCGGTCCCAGCGGCCATAGACCGGCGCCGAGCTCACATAGGTGCGATCCGTTTTCACCCCGAGCTCTTCCCGGTAGTAATCATTGAAGGTGGCCATAAAGGCCGGACCCACGGCAGGGAAGAAGGGGTCGTAGCGGAAGGTCTCGGCGATGTGGTTGATGGCGTCGCCCAGGAATCTGGAATCAATGCGCCCCACCACCTTGCGCTCGTCCCGCAGCAACGCCTTGGTGAACTGCGCCTCATTCATGCGCAAATTGGCGCGATCCCAATAGTCCGCGGGAATGCCCGTGAAGCGCTCGAGCCCGGCCAGGGCCGCAGCGCGCTCCCCGCTCGTTGCGCTATGGCCCTTGCGAAGCACCGGGGCATAGACCTCGCTGACGAAACGCTCCGCCTCCGCCAGGAAATCCCCCAGCGCCTCGGGGCGATCGGTCACCTTTCCGTGGTACCAAGCCGTCGCTGCGAAGGTTGTAAAGCTGTTGGTGTCGGCCAGATCGTTCGCGGCGCCATTGTTGGCGGCGATGAAGTCCATGTAGGGCGATACGAGAATCACGCCGTTTAAGGCAATGCTATGGCGGGATAGCAGTTCATAGGCGACGCCTCCAGAGCGAATACCGCCGTAGCTCTCCCCAAGCAGATACTTCGGAGACTGCCAGCGCCCTTCCGCGGAGATGTAGCGAGCGATGAACTTCGAAACCGATTCGATGTCCTGATCGACGCCCCAGAAATCCTCGCCCTTGCCCTTCCCCACGGCGCGGGAGAACCCCGTGCCCACGGGATCGATCATGACCAGATCGGCCTTATCGAGCACCGAGTACTCGTTATTCACGCGGCGGAAGGGCCCTTCCGTGGAAAATTCCCGATCCTGTACCACGGTGCGCTGGGGACCCAGAATGCCCATGTGCAACCACATGGATGCGGATCCGGGCCCGCCGTTGTAGGCAAAGAGAATCGGACGCGAGCGCCGATCCCCATCCTTCTTCACGTAGGCCGTGTAACCGAAATGGGCGATCACTTCGCCCTCATCGTCCTTCATCGCCAGGGTGCCAGCGGTCGCGCGGTACTCAATGGTTTTGCCATCGATACGCACCTTGCCCTCGCTCTCTGCGTGGAGCAGCTCGGGGATCGCTTCGTCAGCCTTATCCATGTCATCGCCATGGCTATCGGCGAAGGTGCTCTGGGGCAGGGCCCAGGGGAGCAACGCGAGCAGTAGGGTGGCAAGCATCCGGCGCGACATGGCGGTCTCCAGGAAAAAAATGAGAGAAAAAGTGTCAACCATCTCTGGCCTTGGTGCCAGCCCCGGGGACAGGCGAGCGCACCCCCTTGCCCTCCCCCGGCAAGGGCCGTAGCGTCAGCTGCTCTGAAGCCGGAAGGAATACGCCCTCCATGCGCCCCACTTCCCGGGAATACCCCACCTTCGTCACCCACCTCGAGTGCTCCCTCACGGGAGAGCGCTACGAAGCAGGCCAGGTCCATGGCCTTTCCAAGGCCGGGCGCCCCCTCCTCGTCCGCTACGATCTAGACGCCCTCGGTCACCAGCTTCAGAAGGAGGATCTCGCTGCCCGGGACGGCGGGTTCTGGCGTTACCGGGAGTTTCTCCCCGTCACCCAAAGCCAAAACGTGGTGGCCCTGGGAGAGGTCATGACGCCGCTTGTTCCCCTCTCGAAGCTGGGAGAAGCGCTGGGCGGCAGCGCAGATTCATTGATCGTTAAAGACGAAGGCCGGCTCCCCACGGGCTCCTTCAAGGCCCGGGGCCTTGCCCTGGCCGTGGCCATGGCGAAGGAGCTTGGGCTCAGTCATCTCGCGATGCCCACGAACGGCAATGCGGGGGCAGCCATGGCGGCCTACGCGAGCCGGGCGGGGCTCCGCACCACCATCTTCTGCCCCGAGGACACCCCGGAGGTGAATGTGTCTGAGATCGCCCTTCAGGGGGCGGAGGTCTATCGCGTCAACGGGCTGATCAACGACTGCGGCAAGCTCGTAGGAGACGGCAAGGAGGCGGCAGGCTGGTTCGACGTGTCGACCCTTAAGGAGCCCTATCGCATCGAAGGCAAGAAGACCATGGGCCTGGAACTCGCGGAGCAGCTTGGCTGGGCGCTCCCCGATGTCATTTTCTATCCCACGGGCGGGGGCACGGGCCTCATCGGAATGTGGAAGGCCTTCGAGGAGCTCGAGGCCATCGGCTGGATCGGAGCGAAACGGCCCCGCATGGTCGCCGTGCAGGCCGAGGGCTGCGCGCCCATCGTGAAGGCCTTCGAAGACGGCGTGGAGCACGCGCCCCTCTGGGAAAACGCCCATACCGCCGCCGCCGGCATCCGCGTTCCCGTGGCCGTCGGGGACTTCCTGATTCTGCGCGCCGTCAGGGACAGCGGCGGCTTCGCCATCGCCGTTTCCGACGAGGCCATCTTCAACGCGCAGGCACGGGTGGCTCAGGAAGAAGGATTACTGCTTTGCCCCGAGGGGGCCGCCACCTTCGCCGCCTACGAACAAGCGCTGGCTGCGGGGCAGGTCTCCCCGTCGGAGCGCGCCGTCCTCTTCAACTGTGCCACGGGGCTGAAATACCCCATGCCGCCCGTGCATCGCACGCTGGATCGGCACCAACCCATCGACTACGCCGCCTTTACCTAGGCCGCTTGGGAGACCGCTATGACGTCATGGATGCAACCGGGCCATCAGGCCGTGATCACGGGCGGGGCCAGCGGCATTGGCCTCGCGACCGCGCGACGCCTACGGGCCGCAGGCCTAGACCTGCTGCTCGCCGATCTTAAGGAAGACGCCCTCACAGAGGCCCAGGCCGCCCTAAACGCCGAGGCCGGCACCGGGGTGGTGCGCATTCAACCCTGTGACGTGTCCAAGGAAGGGGACGTGGACGCGCTGCGCGAAGCGGCCTTTGCCCACGGCCCCGTTCATTGCCTGATGAATAACGCCGGTGCGGGCCTTCGAACCCCCAGCCCCTGGGCCGACCTCGCGGCCTGGAAACGGCAGCTCGAGATCAACCTTTGGGGCGTCATTCATTGCTGCCACGCCTTCCTGCCCGCCATGCTCGAAGGCGGCGCGCCGGGAGTCGTCATCAATACGGGCTCCAAGCAGGGGATCACCAATCCCCCGGGCAATGGGGCTTACAACCTCAGCAAGGCGGGGGTGAAGAGCTATACGGAGAGCCTCGCTCACGCCCTTCGCCAGGAAGCGCACTGCGCGCTCACGACGCACCTCTTGATTCCCGGTTTCACCTACACGGGCATGATTGCGCGCTTTATCCCGGAGAAACCGGCGGGGGCCTGGACCGCGGAGCAGGTCGCGGACTTTCTCCTGGAGCGCCTCGCCGCCGGGGATTTCTACGTGCTCTGCCCCGATAACGAAACGCCCCGGGATCTCGATGTGAAACGCATGGCCTGGAATCTGGGGGATATCACGGAGAACCGCAGCGCCCTCTCCCGCTGGGATCCGGCCTTCGAAGACGCGTTTAAGGCGTTTATGAATGAAAAGGGCTAGAGGAGAATCTCGAGGCCCTTACGCGCCACCAGGTTAAGGAGCTTAAGCGAGGGCCCGCTAGGGTGCTTATCCCCCTGCTCCCATTTACGAATGGTTGAGACGCTCGTATTGAGCATCGCTGCGAAAACGCTTTGACTCACTCGAGCTTGCTCCCGCAGGGCCCGAATCCTCTCGGGCGACAGGGTCTCCACCTCAAGATCCAGCCCTTGCTGAAAGTGGTCAAGACTCCTTTTGGTGATCAGCCCCGCGTGCCTAAGCCCCTGCATGGTTTCCTGAAGCTCATTCAGAAGACGACTGGTGCCTCGGTTAGCTTCCATCGAATACCTCCACAAACTCGCCCTGCGCGATGCCCTGTTGAATTTGACCATCATCAAGGGAAAGAAGCGTCGCAGCGACTATCTGCAATGCACGCAATTCATTACCTCTCAAGTTCGCCCGCTCACTCTTTTTGTAGCCAAAAAGGAAAAACCAGCGAGTGCTTTGATCCGTGGCCACTAAGATTCGAACCCCGCTCCGCTTCCCCCTGGGTCCAAGACCTAGGCGTTTTTTAAATACGCCTCGCCCAAGGTTTGCCTCGAAGAGCCCAAGCCTAAGCTCCGAAACTGCAATCAATAGCCGTTCGTCCCCAAGCCCCGACCGAACCGAAAAACGGTGAAAGGTTTTTGTCTTTAAAACGCGCGCAGGAAGCGTTTTTATACCACTAGGTGGCACAATTATAAAGTCATCATCCATAAAACCGCACAACCATGCCGATGCAAAGGGCACAGCATCTGCGGTACCGGAGAATGGACTGAAGGCGTCATTAACATCGAGAGAGGTGGGAATACGCCCGCGAGACTTAGCCGTTGCAGAGCTCTCGGGGCAGTCGTATGGTCGAGCCATAACCATAAGAAGACGCCCGGGGGAAAACCATGAGCCAAGCCGCGCCACTCAGCGAAGCAATACTGTTAGATCCGCAGCAGTGTCCCCTGGAGGCCATTGACGTCTCCCACGGCTCACTCTTTGAGAATGAACGCTGGGCGCCCTTTTTCGCCCGGCTCCGCGCCGAAGACCCGGTCCACTTCACGGCCGATAGCGCCTTCGGACCCTACTGGTCCATTACGCGCTTTGAGGACATCAAGGCCGTGGACATGAACCACCAAGCCTTTTCCTCGGACCCGGTGATCGTCATCGGCGATCCCCCGCCGGACTTCACCCTGCCCCAGTTCATCGCCATGGATCAGCCGCGCCATGATCACCAGCGCAAAGCGGTGCAGCCGGCGGTGGCGCCCCGGCAACTTGCGAACCTCGAGCCCCTGATTCGCCAGCGGGTCTGCACGATTCTCGACGGCCTGCCCGTGGGGGAGCGCTTCGACTGGGTGCCCGCCGTTTCCATGGAGCTGACGACGCAGATGCTGGCCACACTCTTCGATTTTCCCTTCGAGGATCGGCACCTCCTGCCCTTCTGGTCCGATGCCGCCACCTCCAGCCCGGAGCTCGTAGGGGCTTCAAACATGACCGACGAGGAGCGCAAACGCATTCTCATGGAGTGCCTCGAGTACTTCCAAAAGCTGTGGAATGACCGGCAGGGGGGCAACAACCTCGACTTCATCTCCATGATGGCCAATAGCCCGGCCTTCGCGAACATGCCGCCCCTGGAGTACCTCGGCAACCTCATCCTGCTCATCGTCGGCGGCAACGACACGACGCGGAATTCCATCTCCGGCGGCGTGTACGCCTTGAACCAATGGCCCGAGGAATACGAGAAGCTGCGCCAAGATCCGAGCCTCATCCCAAACATGGTGGCGGAAGTGATTCGCTGGCAGACGCCCCTGGCCCACATGCGCCGCAATTGCGTGGCCGACACGCAGGTAGGCGACAAGCTGATCCGCGCCGGCGACAAGGTAGTGATGTGGTATGTCTCCGGAAACCGAGATGAATCGCAATTCGAGGACGCCGACCGGCTCCTCATCGATCGGCCCAACGCTCGGAGCCACGTGTCCTTTGGCTACGGGATTCATCGCTGCATGGGGAATCGCCTTGGGGAAATGCAGCTGCGCATTCTCTGGGAGGAGCTCCTGGCGCGCTTCCACCGCGTTGAAGTGGTGGAGGAACCCACGCGCATTTGCTCAAACTTCGTGAAGGGCTATGCCTCCATGCCCGTCGTCCTTCACCCGCACTGAGACGACCATGAAGCTTTATACCTTCAGCGGCGCGCCGAACCCTCGGCGCGTCACCCTCTTCGCCGCAGAAAAGGGGATCGACCTTACCCTCGTAGAGGTGGATCTTCGCGGCGGGGAAACGCGGAGCGCCGCCTTTCGGGCGAAGAATCCCAGCGGCAAGATCCCCGTGCTCGAGCTTGAAGACGGCACCTGCCTGGCGGAAAGCGTTGCCATCTGCCGCTATCTTGAAGCGCTGGTCCCGGAGCCGAATCTGTTTGGGACCACACCTCTCGAAACGGCGCAGATTGAAGCCGTTCACCGCCAGCTGGAGCTGGAGCTATTCGCCCATATCGGCGCGGCCTGGGTGAACGGGCCCATCGTTGCGGCCGCGGGACTCGTCAAACCCATCGAGGCCCAGCGTGCCCGGGGGGAAGCCCTAGCCCACCAGTTCTACGACCGCCTCGAAAGCACCCTCTCCCAGCAGCCCTATATGGCCGGAGAACGCTTCACCGTGGCGGACATCTCCGCCCTCTGCCTGATCGATTTTGCCTCAGCCCGGGTCAAGCTCGCGCCAAAGCCGGAGCTCACGGCCATCGCCGCCTGGCATGAGCGGGTCGCCGCCCGACCGAGCGTTCAAGCGGAAAAGGGCTAGCGCACCGGCTCATCGAGGTAGGTGTTCGGCAGGGGCTCGTCATCGAGGGTGAAGTGCCACCACTCGGCGTAGTAGGGACGAAAGCCTGCCGCCTCCATGAAGCCCTTCAGAAGCTGCCGATTCGCCTTCGCGACCGGACTCACGGAGGGGTTGTCGGTGTGGGAGCGCTCGTCGAAGAAATCCCAGGGCGTTCCCATAACCAAAGGCTCCCCGGTGGCACCATCGACCAAGGTGAGATCCACCGTGCTGGCGCGGGAGTGGCCTGAGCGGTCGGCGATGTAGCCTTGCTCGATGAGCGTGCGACGCTCCACCTTGGGATAGTAGGTCGCCTTCGTGGGTTCGGGTTCGCTGCTGCCCACCCAGGCCACAAAATCATCCACGGCGCGCTGGGGCCGATAGCAGTCATACATCAGAAGCCCCAGCCCCTCCCCCTTGGCCAGGGCCTGGGCTTTCGCTAGGGCTTCCGCGGCCGGGGCCGTTAGAAGGCAGCGCGGCGCCTCATAGCCGGTCACGGGACGCCCGAGGAAATTCTCGCTGCCGGCGTAACGCAGGTGCGTGCGCAGCCCCGGCACCAGCTCCGCCGCGTCCACTAGGACCACGGGATCAGAAAAGGCCTCTAATGCGCAGGGACCGGGCGCCGAGATCGGATTGCAGCGCGCAACGGAGGGAAGGCGAACCACGTACTCACTGTCGAAGCGGGTGGAGGGGACGTAGTAGTCCGTGCTGATCGCCTGAGCACCACTGGCAAAGGCGGCTTCCCGACGTCGGGTATCGTTACGCCGAGCTTCCTGCGTATCCGCATCGGCCCGGGTCCGCACCAGATAACCTTGGGCGACCAGGCGGCGGATACGATCACCCTCCGCGAGGGGATCGTTGATCACCAAGATCGCGGCTCGGGGATCTGATTCGGGCAGGTGCATAAAGAGGGGACGAGGCTCCCCCGTATCGTAAAGGTCCCGCTTGGGCGCCCCTTCATCGAGAAGCAGCAACACCTGACCGCGACTTTCCGCCACCGTTGGCCAGGCGCCCGGGCCGACCACCCCGGGGCGAAGCAGCCGATCCCCAAGGCCGGCCTCCAGCACCGCATCGAGGGCCTCAAAGGCCGCGCTGTCGAAGGGCGTTGGGGTGGGCAGGCGAGGGATGGGCTGATCCTTTGCGTTGAACATGATCAGCAGCGGAAAATGATCCCGGTGCGTATCACTCCACGCCCGGATCTGAGCAAGGCACTCGCGCAGGGGCGAGCAATGGCTGTTCATGTCCATGAGCTGCACGTGGCCCACGGGAAAGGTGCCGGACGCGGGATCATAGAAAACATCGAGCTCGAGCACACGCAGGCCCAGATCGAGCTGCGCCGCCAGCGAGAGATGTTCGTAGTCGAGGGCCTTCGCCGCGTCTTCGTTCAACCAGCCGAGCACCGTTGCCCAGCCCCAGCTTTGGGCCTGCTTGTAGCTGTTGTGAGAACCCACGAACTGCAGCTGATTGAGGCGGAGCTCTGACTCGGCCATCGCGACCGACGCCGCGAGTGCAAGGACAAGGGCGGCCAGCAGCCCCGAGCGCCCTACCACCGCAGCACGGCCTGGCTTGCGGGCCGGGCCCGAAAGGCCTCATCCCAAGCGCGCAGCGCGGGACGATCCCCAAGCACATCAGCCTCCACAAAGCGCACAAACTGCAGGGAGGCCGCCAGCGTGAAGTCGGCGAGCGCAAGCGTCTCCCCGGTCAGCCAGGGCCCGGCGGCGGTCAGCCCCGCCTCGAGGTAGTCGAGAGGAGCCTGCATGGCCGCGAGGCACTTCTCCGCCTGCTCCGGATTCTTCGGATAGCCCAGCGGCGAATTCACTGCGTGGCCAAAGGCCCCCATGGCGCCGGCGAGGCGCACATCAACGATACGCTCCACATCCCGGGCATGAGCCCGCGCCTCCGCCGTAGTCGCCTGAAAGTTGCCCTCCGGGTAGGCATCCTCAAGGTACTCAAGGATCGCCAGGGACTCTTTGATAAAGGTCCCGTCATCGAGCTCGAGCGTGGGCACGGTGCCAAAGGGGTTCCGCGCGAGGTGCTCCGGTTCCTTATGTCGACCCTTCACCGTGTTCACCACGATTTGCTCCACGGGCAAGGGGTTCCCGGCCAGCTCTCGCTCCTTTAGATAGAGCATAATTTTCGTCGGGTTGGGCGCCAGGGGCACCATGTAAAGTTTCATGCGTCGTCCTTAAGCAGATCCATGAATCGTTCGAGGGCCTCAAAGCGGGCCGGACCCAGGGGGCCAGCGCCATCAAGCCCAAGCTTCAAGGTGGTCACGCCCGCGGCTTCGTAGGCCTTGATGCGCGCCTTCACCTGCGCATCGGAGCCGAGCAGCTGGAAACCCGTGATCATCTCGTCGGGCACCAGCGCCGCAGCGCCCTTGCGATCTCCTGCAAGCCAGCGGGCCTGAATCTCCCGGGCGACGGCTTCAAAGCCCGCGCGGTGAAAGGCCTCGCCGTAGAAGTTCGTGTCCCCCGAGCCCATGGCGCCGAGGGTGAAGGCCACCCCGGGGCGGCGCTCCACCAGGAGCGCCTCGAGATCATCGCCGAAGCTCACCCGGGCCGATACGCAGCGATCCAGCGTCCCCAGATCCCGTCCCGCCTCCCGGGCCCCAGCCTGAAGGTGCTCGAAATGGGCCTCGGGATAATCGGGGGAGAAGGAGGTCCCCAGCCATCCCTCCGCCGCGGCGCCCGTGTAGGCCAGAGCCTTCGGACCCAGGGTGGCGAGATAAATCGGGATAGAAGCCGGTGCATGATCAATGCGCAGCGCCTTGCCCTGCCCTCCGGGGCGCGGAAGAGTGAGCGTCTTCCCTTCGTAGACCACCTTCTCCCCGGCAAAAATCAGGCGGCAGACCTCAACCGTTTCCCGAAGGCGCGTTAAGGCCGGATTAAAGGGCACGCCATGAAGTCCCTCCACGACCTGTGGCCCACTGGCACCCAGGCCAAGGATGAAGCGCCCGCCGGTGAGATCGTGAAGGGTCAGCGCGGTCATGGCGGTCATGGCTGGCGTGCGCGCGGTGACCTGCATGATGCCCGTGCCCAGCTGAATACGTTCCGTGTGCGCCGCCAGATAGGCGAGCGGCGTAACCGCATCGCTCCACCAAGCCTCCGCGGCAAAGGCCGTCGAGACGCCCAAGCGCTCCGCGAGAATGACCCAGTCCCGGAGCAGGGCAAGCTGCCCCGCTTCCACCCGCGGTATCTCGATGGCTACGCGCATGCCCTGTCTCCCTAGGCCTAGCGCTCGATGCGCACTTCCCCGGCCACGTTATCGACGATCACGTGCGAGTCGAAATAGGTGAGCGTGGGGCGAACGCCGAAGCGACTTTCCATCATGGGCCACCAATCGTCGTTGAACCACGCTTCCGCCTTCTCCCGGGACTCCCAGAGATAGACCCCGCCACCGCCCTCATCGCCGTTGAGGTAGTACTTCATCAACAGCCCGTCGAGCCCAAGGTAGGTCGGCGTAGACGCCTTACCACCGCTAATGGCGGCGTCCACGTCTCGCTTTTCCCCCGGGATTTGTACCAGCGTAATCACCATTGCCTTGCCCTCCTGAAGGCCGACCTAGTCGGCCAAAAATTCGCCCAGGGCGTTGAAGAAGGCCAGGCTCTCCTGCGCCTTCTCTGCCACCCAGGCCTCCTCCCAATAGCTGAGTTTGACGATCACCAGGTCATGCCGAGGCATCACGTAAATGTACTGGCCAAAGACCCCCTCAGCGCTAAAGTCCCCTCGGGGATAGAGCCACCACTGATGCTGATAGCCCACCGGGATCCCACCGTCCTCAATCGCGCCCACCTGCAGAAAGGGCTTCGCGGGATCAGCCTTTGTGGCCTCATCCACCCAGGCCTCGGAGTGGATCTGACGCCCATCGGCCACACCGCCGTTCAGCATCATTTGCCCAAAGCGTCCAAAGTCCCGGAGCGTCATAAGGTAGCCGCCCCCGGCTAGGGCTTCCCGGTCCTCCCCGGCGCTATCCATGGTCATGAGCAAATCCGATTCCATGCCTAAAGGTTCCCAGAGGGCCTCCCCAAGAAACTCGGCGAAGCGCTGCCCCGTCGCCCCCTCCAGCACCGACCCCAGCACCTGCGTATCGAAGGTGTTGTAGTTGAAAATCGTCCCCGGGGGTGCCGCACGATCGAGCATGGCCGCAAAGTCTGAGAAGCGAAGCGCCTCGGTGAACCAGGTTTGATAGATCCCCTCAGCAAAAAGGTTAGGCTCATCAGAGTGGATGTCGTAGTCCTCGTTCATGTAAACGCCGGAAGACATCTGCATCAGGTCTCGCACGGAAGCCCCGTCATAGCCCGTGCCCTTCAGCTTCGGCACGTAGGTGGTGACGGGAACATCGAGGGACGGAAGGGCGCCCTCGGCCAGCGCCAGGCCCAGCAGGGAGGATGTCAGGGATTTTCCCACGGAAAAGGAAACGAAATGACTTTGCTCATTCGCGCCATTTCGATAGATCTCTTGAACAATCTTGCCGTTCTTTAGGACCAGCAGCGCATTGGTGCGATTGTGCTCAAGGAAATGAGCGAGGTCGTGAGAGACGCCCTCGAATTCATAGCGAAGGGCCGAGAGATCTACCGGAGCACGCTCAAGCACCCAAGGCTTCGGCCCCGCCGCGACGCGCTCCGTGTGGAACAGGGTGTGGAAGTTCCGGAAGGTCACCGCCGCACCGACCCCGTTCTCGAAGGAGGCGACCCGCGCCTCCAAGAGCCCATCGTCCACTTCCGCGCGGACTGGTCCCAACGCGACTAAAGCCGCGAACGCGAGGGCAAGACGCCCCCCGAGGTAGCGCTTCTGCATCATTCTCTCCCCTTTCCCTTTTAGCCGATTGTCTTCCGGACCTCGGCCAAAAACCAGGGGCTAGGAAATGGCCACGCCGTCCATCACAGCAAGACGCCCAATCAGCTCCTCCACCCGCGTGCTATAGCCCCATTCATTGTCGTACCAGCTAATCACCTTCACCATGCGCTTTTGCATCACCTGGGTGAGGTCCGCATCAAAGATGCTGGAGTGGCTATTGCCGATGATGTCCGAGCTGACGATGGGCTCATCGCAGTAGGCCAGAATGTGCTTCATGGGGCCCTCCGCGGCCGCACGCATGGCCGCGTTAATCTCCTCCACGTCCGTATCCCGCTCCACCTCCACGGTCAGATCCACCACGCTGCCGTCGGGGACGGGAACGCGCATGGCGAGGCCATCCAGCCGCCCCGCAAGCGCAGGAAGCACCTGCCCGATGGCCTTAGCGGCCCCCGTGGAGCTCGGAACGATGTTGGACGCCGCATTGCGGGAGCGGCGCTTGTCGCTGTGGGGGGCATCGATGAGGCGTTGATCCGAGGTATAGGCGTGCACCGTATTGAGAAGGCCCCGCTTGATGCCCACCGTTTCGTGAAGCACCTTCGCAAGCGGCGCGGCGCAGTTGGTGGTGCAGCTGGCGTTGGAAATGATCCGCGCCTCCGGGGTTACCACATGGTCGTTCACGCCCATGACTAGGGTCGCTTCCAGGGGGTCCTTGCAGGGCACGGTAAGCACTACGCGCTTGGCTCCCGCTTCCAGGTGCTGCTCAAGCGCGGTGAGGGATCGGAAAACCCCCGAGCTCTCCACCACGTAGTCCACCCCGAGGGCTTTCCAAGGCAGGCGCGCCGGGTCCCGCTCCTGGAGCACTGGGAACTGGTCCCCGGCGATGGTGATGCTTTCGCCCTCGACGGAGACCTCACCCGGGAACACCCCATGGATCGTGTCGTACTTAAAGGCATAGGCGAGCTGATCGGCGCTAGCCAGATCGTTCACGGCCACCACGTCAAAGTGATCTCGTAGCTTGGCAATGCGGAGGATCGTTCGGCCGATGCGGCCGAATCCGTTAATGGCAATTCTGGGCTTTCCCATGGCGACGCCTCCCAAGCGGCTCTGAGGTATTCCTTGGACTGAGGACGCTCCCTTCCGTTCCCCTCCTCCCATCATTGCCGATCCTTCCCTAGAATGACAGCGCTGTCATTCGTAATTCAAGAATCTGTCACGCAAGCATCTTCGAAGCGTCATAAACCCCCGGCTTAATCGCGCCCGCTGATTTTCACTCTCCAGGGGACGCCTCCTATGCAACGCAGCAAGCTCAGCCTTTCCATCGCCCTTCTCGCCGGCACTTGCTCGGCCTGGGCCGCCGACAACGCCGGCCCGGGCGCCGGCGCAGACGGCATGATCGAAGAGATTGTGGTGCTTGGCCAAGCCAAGACCTTCGCCAATACGGCGGTCACCGACTCCATGATGGCCCAGCAGGCCCCCATCACCAGCGTCACCGCGGTCATCGACAATCTCCCCGGCGTGAGCGTCCAGGAGGGGGACACCTTCGGCTTTGACGACTGGTCTACCACCATTTCCATCCGCGGCTTCCAGACGAGCCTTGCAGACCAGCAGATCGGCATGACCATCGACGGCATGCCTAATGGCAACTCCAACTACGGCGGCGGCGCCAAGGCCAACCGTTACATCGATACGGCAAACCTCGGCGGCGTGAATGTTTCCCAAGGAACAGCGGACATCGCCTCCCGTTCCAACGAGGCCCTCGGTGGCACGCTAGACTTCATGACCTCCGATCCCCTCCTAGAAAGTGGCGTGACCCTCCAGGGCGCAGCTGGGGAATTCGACGCCCAGCGCCTCTACGCCCGCTACGATTCCGGCGTAATCCTTGGCGGCACGACCCGCACCTGGGTGTCCGCGTCTCACCAGTCGGCCACGGACTGGGTAAACAGCGCAGCGGAGAACGAACGCGATCACCTAGCGGCCAAGTTTGTGACCGAATTCGACCGCTGGAACCTGACGGGCTACCTCTCCTACGACGACACCCACGAAGACAACTATCAGCGCCTCTTCAGCCCGGACGAATTCGTCGAAAACGATAGCTGGGACCGGCTGACCGCCGAGTGGTCCGGCATCCCCTATATCGATCAGGTTTACCGCAAGGGCTGGTCCACGCTGCGC
This sequence comes from Gammaproteobacteria bacterium, assembly GCA_030433075.1. Classification (GTDB taxonomy): domain Bacteria; phylum Pseudomonadota; class Gammaproteobacteria; order Pseudomonadales; family Azotimanducaceae; genus Salivita. The sequence continues at coordinate 59,782 of JAUILI010000005.1, forward strand.
ACCAACACCTTTGGCTATCTGAAGGCCGAGGGGGAAGTGGCCGAGGGCCTGAACGTCAGCGGCGGCGTTTACTTCCACCAAAACAAGGGCCGGGGCGATTGGGTGCCCCCGTACCTCATCAACGTTCGGGACGATCAGGGCGGGCCCGAGTCCGAACTGGGATCCGGTCCCCAGGCAGAAGGCGGCGGCCCCCTCGGCTTGATCTACTTCGTGGATGGGGCCGGCAACAGCCTGACCGCTGCCGAGGGCTGCGCGTCCTCCATCACCTTCCCCTACGGCGGTGCTGGGGCCGCTTACGACCCCGCCTGCTACCCCGCCGGGGCCATCGCGGTGCAGTCCTACCGCCACACCCACTATGAAAAGCAGCGCCTGGGCTTTACCGCGGACTTTGACTGGACCCGGAACTTCGAGGGCGTGGAGAACGTACTCCGTGGCGGCGTTTGGTACGAAGATGCGGAACGGGACGAGTGGCGCGACTGGCACAAGATCACCGACACGCGGGTGGGTTACGAGTACAACAACGCCCCCTACTGGCGCCAGTACGACCGCACCTACCCTCAGGACACCTTTAAGTGGTACCTGGAGGACACGGTCACCTTTGGCGCGCTCGATGTCACCCTCGGTGCGAAGCAGTTCCTCGTAAACGTCGATCGGGAAGACAACTTCGCTGAAACCCCGAATGCGGGGGTGGATTCGGACTCCGACGTCCTACTCTCCGGCGGTTTGCTGCTCCGCACCCCGGTGGAAGGGCTCGAGGTCTTCGCCGGCTACGCCGAGAACTTTAAGGCCCTGGGCGATGAGATTCTTGAGCGCCCGAGCTCCGATCTCGACAACATCTCTCCGGAAACGGCGGAAAACCTGGAGTTCGGTCTGCGCTATTCGACGGACTGGATCACCCTGTCCGCCGTGTACTACGACATCTCCTTCGAGAACCGGATCATCTTCCTGGACAACTCCGTGGCCACGGGGCCGAACTACCTGATCGGCACCAACGGCACCTACTTCAACGCCGGCGGTATCAACTCCGACGGCTTTGAACTCTCAGGCCTGATCGAGCCGATGGATAACCTGTCCCTTTACCTCGCCTACAGCCGAAACAACTCCGAATACGTGGGCACGGGGGACAGCGCCGTGGATGCCGCCGTGGGGATCATCCCGGGCAATGACGTGGTGAACATGCCCGACAGCCAGTATGTGGTCACCCTTGACTACGTTCGGGGCCCGGTAAACCTCGGGCTGTCCACGAAGTACACGGACCAACGGGCCGTGAACTTCGCTAATACCTGGCAAGCCGATGACTACCTCCTGACCGACGCCTACCTCACGGTGAGCGGCGAAGGCCTGGGCGGCGCACTGGAGAATGCAACGCTCGATCTGGTGGTGAATAATCTCACCGACAAAACCTATCTCGGCGGCATTTCCGGCAACGGCGCTTGGATTGGCGCCCCGCGCACCGTGACCCTCACGGGCACGATCCGCTTCTAAGGCAGGAGACGAACCATGACCTTACCCCTTACCCGTCGGGCCCTCGTGCAAGGGCTTGCTGCCGGAACGCTCCTCCCCTGGTGGAGCGCCCGAAGCCTCGCCGCAGCCCAGAAGACGGACGGGGTATTTGGTCATGGCGTCGCCAGCGGCGATCCCACGGAAGACTCCGTGGTGCTCTGGACCCGGCTCGAGCCGAGCGCCGGGGTCAACGCGGTGCGCTGGGAGCTCGCAGCAGATGCGGCCTTCCAGCGCCCGGTCTTAAGCGGCACGCAAAATACGGGGCCAGAGCGGGACTTCACCCTTAAGGTGCTGACGACGGGGCTCAATCCGGGCCGTACCTACTATTATCGCTTTGTGGCGGGGGGCGCGGTCTCCATGATCGGCCGAACCAAGACTCTCCCCCGGGGCGCCGTCGATCAGCTGACCCTGGCCATCGCTTCCTGCTCAAACTATCCCTTCGGGCATTTCAACGGCTATGACGCCATCGCACGAGACGAGCAGGTGGACTTCGTCCTCCATCTCGGCGACTACCTTTACGAGTACGGGCCGGAAGGCTACGGCGGCAAGACCGGCGCGACCCTCGGTCGCGTTCATTCGCCGACCAAGGAAATTGTGACCCTAGACGACTACCGCCAGCGCCACGGCCAGTACAAAAGTGACGCTGGCAGCCTGCTGATGCACGCGGCCCATCCCCTCATTGCGATCTGGGATGACCACGAATCGGCGAACAATCCCTGGATGGGCGGTGCGGAGAACCACCAGCCCGACGCAGAAGGTCCCTGGGCACCGCGCCGGGAAGCTTCGCTCCAGGCCTATTACGAATGGATGCCCCTCCGCGACGCCGCCTCCCCGGAGGCGCGGGCGGACTACTGGCGCCACTTCCGCTTCGGCAATTTGGCCAGTCTCGTCACCTTGGAAACGCGGCACACGGGCCGCGCTGAGCAGATCGACTACCGCGCCCACCTGACGCCGGAAAGCACCGCCGAAGACATCGAGCGCTTCCGCAGCGAAGTGCTGGGCGCCCCCGGCCGAGCCATGATGCCGGCCCGGGAAGAAGCCTTCCTAAAGGACGCCCTGTCCGAAACCGTGGCAGCGGCGCGGCCCTGGCGCCTCCTCGGTAATCAGATTCCCATGGGACGGGTGCATGTGCCGCCCTTAAGCGATGCACGCTTCGACGCGGTCGCTAAGAACCCGGAGCACCCGGCTCACGGCCAGTGGCAGGGCATGGCGGCCCTCGGTAAGGCGGACCTGCCGATCTATCTCGACACCTGGGATGGCTATCCCTGGGCTCGGGAGCAGCTCTATGCCCTGCTTGCGGAAACCGGCGTCACCGACGCCCTCGTACTCACCGGCGACAGCCACGCCTTCTGGCTTAACGCCCTGCATAACGCCGCCGGGGAACCGCGAGGCCTTGAGCTGGGCACCACGGGCATCACGTCCCCGGGGGATTTCGCGGAATTTGGGGAAGACCTTGGAGCGGAAATCGATGCGCGGCTCGCGGCGCACAACCCCGAAGTGCTGTGGACGGACAACGGCCCCCGGGGCTGGCTCCGCCTGACCCTCACCCCAACCGAGGCCCGGGCGCAGTTTCTCGCCCTATCAACGGTGGCGGAAACCCGCTACACGCAGCGGGTGTTGAAGGAGGTGGTGATCACCCGGGAAGGGGGCCTCCTGAAGCTAGCCTGAGGCGCCTACGAGGGCCCCCTAGTAGCGAAGGGACAGGCAGCTTAGCCCCCCATCCATTTTTTGGAACTCGGACACCGCCACCTCAAGGGTGGCGTAGCCCAGGGCCTTCACCTGGGCCAGCACCTTGGGAAAGCCTTCCGGCACCAGCACCGTTTCGTTAATCCAGAGCGAATTGGCGGCGTAGGCCTCCTCCGGGGGCACCTCGATACACTCGAAGCCCTCAAACACCTTTGCTCCCACGAACTCCCCGGTGACCAGCAGGCGATTGTGCTCGAGGCTATTTACGCCGGTTTTCAGATGGAGCATCTCCGCCATGGGCACGGCGATCCCCTCATAACCGTGGCGCCGCAGAATGACGATGAGCTGCTCCGCCCCCGCCTCGTTGGTGCGAGCCGAAAGGCCGATGTAGAAGACAGCCCCCACCATCATCACATCCCCAGCGTCGAGGGTCCCCGGCGCTTCGATGCGGGCCAGGGTAGCAAAGCGCTCCGCGAGCACGGGCTCCATGAGGGCCGCTTCCTCCCGGCGACTCTCTGCCCCGGGCCGGGTCACCACCGCGACCTTCCCCGTGAGCAGCGCGCTGTCCTCCACAAAACAGCTATCGGGAAAGGCTGGCGCGGGCTCAAGCACGGTGACGTCTAGGCCACAGGCGCGCAATGCGTCCACATATGCGGCATGCTGCTCCAATGCCAGGGCATAATCGGGGCGGCCAAGATCTGCCGTGGTAATGCCGTCAACGTAGCTCGAGGCGGGGGGACGGGTGATAGCGTGGGTAAACACAAGGACGCACCATGACGGATGAAGAAGCGCCGATCATAGCAAAGGCCCCCAATCCCCTGCGCTTTTTGCTCCCCTCCCTGCTTGGCATTGGGCTCTTTTTGACGCCTATTCCCTGGGAGGATAGCCAGCAAATCATCGTGGGCATCCTCGCCGGCGCCCTTCAGGAAGGCATTGGGGAGGCCATGCCGTCCCTCATTAGCGTGCTTTTCCTCACCTCGGCGCTCGGCTCGCTCCTGGGTTCCTGGGCTAAGCCGGCCTGGCTTCTCGGGAATGAAACGCTTCGCGCGGTTTTCGTGACCACCGCGCCCTGGCTGGCGCTACGGGTGCTTGGGGGCGCGCTCAGCACCTGCGTCGCCCTTCAGTGGGGACCCGAATGGATCATCGGAGAAGACACGGGGCAGGTCGCCTTTATTGAGCTCGCTGGCATCATCTTCTGCATCATGATGGTGGCGAACTTTCTCCTGCCGCTGCTCACGGACTACGGCTTTCTCGATTTCATTGGGACCCTTCTAGAACGCGTTTTCTACCGAGTCTTTCGCCTCCCGGGCCGGGCTGCGCTGGACGCCGTGACCTCCTGGGTGGGGGATTCCTCCGTAGGCGCCCTTCTGACCATCCGCCAGTACGAGGCGGGACACTACACGGCCCGGGAAGCCGCCGCGGTCGTCACCAATTTCTCCGCGGTCTCCCTGCCCTTCTGCGTGGTCATCGCGGAGCTGGCTGGGCTCATGGATCACTTCCTGGCCTTCTATCTCATCACCCTGGGCTGCGGCGTGCTCTGCGCCCTAATTACGCCGCGCCTACCGCCCCTCTCGCGCCTCAGCGAGCACCGCTATCCCGGCGCCCTGACCGGGGCGACGGCGGAGCCCGACGCCATGCCCGACGCCGTTTGGCCCCGGGCCTGGTTCCGCGCCGTCACCGCGGGCGCCCAGGGCCCGGGACCCAAGCGCATCGTGCGCCAGGCAAGCCACACCATCTTTGATATCTACATGGCCGTGCTGCCCGCCGCCATGACCATCGAGTTCCTGGCCCTCGTGGTGATTACCTATACGGACTGGCTGACCTGGCTCAGCCTGCCCATGTATCCCCTGCTGTGGCTTCTACAGATTCCCGATGCCTGGGCCGTGCTGCCGGGCACGCTGGTGGGCTTCTTCGACCAATTTATTCCCGCCATTATTTCTGCAGATATTGAGGACCCGGTGTCACGCTTCGTGCTCGCAAGCCTTTCCGTGACCCAGCTGATCTTCATTGCGGAGAACGGCATTCTGATCCTGCGCAGCTCCATTCCCTTGAACCTGCTGCAGTTGGCCGCGGTGTTCTTTCTTCGGACGGTGATTACGCTGCCGGTGCTGGCCCTCGCGGGGCACCTGCTGTTTTAGCTTGGCGGTTCGCTTACCTAATTTGAAAGCACGCCTTTCAAAGCAAACCGCCCATCCTTTCCTTTGGATGAAAGTCCGCCTTCAGGGCCCGGGCGCTCTACCTTTCTTGGCAGATCTTCGCCAACAGAGGAAAGCCCAATGCTTCGTCTACTCCAAAAGTCTTTGCTGATTGGGGCCCTGCCCCTTCTTGCCGCTGGCGCCGCAGCGGATCACCACGAACCCCTAGCCACTTACATGGTTGAAGCCATCCCCTTCGCCCTGAAAGAGGGTAAATCGCTCGACGACATGATGGCCCTGCGAACCGACTTCGCTGCCCTGGCGAAAGCCGAGGACATTCAATACAACGCGTACGTCCTGGCGCCCCATTTCATGAGCCAGAGCTCCCTGCCCGTGGATGGAAGATTCGACGCCGTATGGCTCGGCTTTTCTCCCAACCCAAGCGCCTTGGCCGCCTCCCTCAGCGCCTATCTGAAAAGCGGAAAGGCCATGGAGGACGCTTTTGACGAGGTTCGGGAAATGAATCAGCGTTGGCTGATGCGAGGCGAGCTCGTGCATAGAAGCAACGCGCCGGAGGAAGAGGGGCCAGGCTATGCCTTCTTCTCGACCTGCCGCTTAAAAGAGGGGGCAAGCCGGGCAAGCCACCGGGCGGCGGAAAAGGCTTGGTCCGAAGCCATGGAAGAGCTGGGTGCCTCAGCCAATTCCCACATCTGGTATGCCGGCCAGGGCATTCCCGATGCGCTTCAGGGGGCGATGATCAAGGTCCGAATCTTTGAGAGCGTCCAAGCCTGGGGAGACAGCTACACCACCTTTATCGAGAACGATATGGCGAGCTCTCCGGAATGGGCGGCCATGGCGTCTCAGGTTGAATGTGGCCCCATTCGCTCCTACCTCGGCCAAGCCTTCTATGAGCGGGAAGCTGACTAGCTTCTAATGGTCATGACCATGGGGCCGGGCCGCGAGCTTCGCGGTTTCGGCCTCAAGGGCACCGGGGGCAAGCACGCCCCGCTCAGCGAGCAACGCCTCCAGCGCGGCCTGGAAACGCTCATAGTAAACGTAGTCCTCTCCCCCGGGGTGAGCGGCATCCCACTGCGCGATCTCCGCAATGAGCGCTTCCCGAAAGTCATCCCAGCTGTAGAGCCCGGCATCGCAGAGGTGATGGGCCAGGGCGAAAACCCGGGCTTCCCAGGGCGCCTCGAAGACCAGCTCACCGTTCTCCGTGGGCGGTGCCACCTCCTCACCCAGCTGGAGCCGCGCATCGCTCCCCTTCTGCGGCCCCACTAGGCTGCCTCCCCCCGAGGTCCGCTCACCAGGGCGACCCCGATCATGGCTTCCCGGGGCACCAGGGCCACAAGCTGTTCTTCCGAGAAGCCTTGCGTCCCTTCCGGACGCTCCGGCAGCACGAGGTAGCGCACTTCTGCCGAGGAGTCCCAGACCTTCAGGGCCTTTTCCGCCGGCACCTCGAGACCGAACTCCCGGAGGACCGCGCGAGGCTCGCGCACCACT
>JAUILI010000077.1 GCA_030433075.1 Gammaproteobacteria bacterium
GGCGCATGCTGCGCCGGCAGGAAGGCTCGCCCTTTGTGGGGCAAAAGCAGAAATGGTTTTTGCTACGCATGGTCGGAGACGAAAGCGCTGTGCGCTTCGATCGTTCCGATAAACCGGAATTCGACGTCTGGCGCTGGGTATCCTACTGGTATCCCCTAGGTCAGGTGGTCCCCTTTAAGCGAGAGGTTTACCGCCGAGCCCTGGCGGAGCTCGCCCCGAGGCTCACGCCCCGCTAACTTTTCCCTGGAGCAGGGGAGCGCATGCTCGATACGTTGCGAAGCATTGTGCAGGAAGTGAACAGCGCCCCCGATCTCGACGCGGTGCTGGGCCTTATCGTGGCGCGCGTTCACAGCTCCATGGGCACGGAAGTGTGCTCCGTCTACCTCGCGGACAGCGAGGATGGGCGCCTGCGCTTTATGGCCACGGAAGGGCTCAACCGCACCATGGTGGGGAAGCTCTCCCTGGCCCCCGGGGAAGGGCTCGTGGGCCTCGTCGCCCTGCGCGCCGAACCCTTAAACCTCGATGATGCCCAGCATCATCCGCGCTTTCGCTATCTTGAGGAAATTGGGGAAGAGGCCTACAACGCCTTTCTCGGGGTGCCCATCATCCACCAGCGCCGGGTGCTGGGGGTCTTGGTAGTGCAGCAGCGGCTCCAGCGCCGCTTTGATGCCAGCGAGGAAGCCTTCCTCGTCACCCTGTCGGCGCAGCTCGCGGGCATCATTGCCCACGCCGAGGCTACCGGAGGCATGGCGCGGCTCGGGCGCCGCCGAGGTCAGCGCCGGGATGCGCGCTTCCCCGGCGTGCCCGGGGCACCGGGGGTGGTCCACGGTACCGCCGTGGTGCTCTTTCCCTCCGCAACCCTCGAGGCCGTTCCGGACCAGAAGAGTGACGATGTAGCTCAGGAGCTCGAGCTCTTCCGCCGGGCCCTTCGCGCGGCGCGGACGGACATCGAAGGCCTCGGCGCTCAGCTTCAGGACCGGCTCAACGCCCAGGAGCGCGCGCTCTTCGACGCCTATTTGGCCATGCTCGACGACCGGGCCCTCGGGGAGGAGATTCGCCGGCGCATCGAAACCGGTCAGTGGGCCCAGGGGGCGCTTCGACAGGTCATCGAAGAACACGTCGGGCACTTTGAGGCCATGGAGGACCCCTACCTTCGGGAGCGGGGCGCTGATTTGCGCCAGCTCGGGGAGCGCGTGCTGGCGCACCTACAGGCAGAAAATCGCCCGCGCCAGCGCTTCCCGAAGAACACGATTATCGTCGGCGACGAAATCACCCCGGCGCTTCTAAGCGAAGTGCCTCCGGAGGCCCTGGCTGGGATCATCTCCCGCCGCGGTTCCGGGAACTCCCACATTGCGATTTTGGCCCGGGCCCTTGGGGTGCCGACGGTGATGGGGGCCGTGGACTTTCCCCTTTCCGCGGCCCAGGGGGCTTCGGTCATCGTGGACGGCGCGGAAGGGGTGGCGATCCTCAATCCGTCCCGCGCCCTGCAAAAACACTATGGCGCCCTGGCGGCGGAGGAGCGGGAGTTTTCCGAAGGGCTCCAAAGCCTGCGGGATGCGCCCTGCGAGACCCTCGACGGCCATCGCGTGGCCCTGTGGGTGAACATCGGCCTTACCCAGGATCTGGCCCGGTCCCTGGACCAGGGGGCCGAGGGCGTGGGCCTCTACCGCACGGAAATTCCCTTCATGTCCTCCGACCGGTTCCCCACGGAGGACGAGCAGTTTGCGCTCTACCGGGCGTCCCTGCGGGCCTTTGGGTCCCGCCCCGTGACCATGCGCACCCTGGATATTGGCGGCGATAAGGCCCTGTCCTATTTCCCCATCGCCGAGGACAACCCCTTCCTGGGCTGGCGGGGCATTCGCGTGACCCTCGATCACCCGGAGATTTTCCTCATTCAGGTACGCGCCATGCTCCGGGCCAGCGTGGATCACGAGGGCGCGCTGCGGATCATGCTGCCCATGATCACCAACCTGGCCGAGGTCGACGAATCCCTTGCGCTCATTGGCCGGGCCTATGACGAAGTGCTTGAGGAGCTCGGTGGGGCTCGGGAAAGGCTCAAGCGCCCCGATGTGGGCGTGATGGTAGAGGTGCCGGCGGCGGTCTATCAGGCGCCCCAGCTCGCCCAGCGCGTGGACTTTCTCGCCGTGGGCAGCAACGATCTCACCCAGTACATGCTCGCGGTGGACCGGAACAACCCCCGGGTGGCCGACCTCTACCAAGATCTTCACCCGGCGATTCTCGGGGCCCTCAAAGCGGTGGTGGACGCCGGGCGCCGGGCGCGCATCCCCGTGGGCATTTGCGGCGAGCTGGCGGGCAATCCCCTCGCGGCCGTGCTGCTGCTGGGCATGGGGGTGGACGTGCTCTCCATGAACAGCACGAACCTGCTTCGGGTGAAGTGGGTGCTCCGAGCCTTCACCTTCCGGGAAGCTCGACGCCTCCTTAAGGCGGCCCTGGCTATGGAGAGCGCCGACGCCATCGAGAGCCATCTTCGCGAGGCCCTGGCGGCGAAGCAGTTAAGCCGCGCTTTGGTTCGCGGTGCGCGGCCGAGCGCACTCCCGGTGGCGCCCTAGGGCCTGGGCCCCTTCCCAGCGCCCGTGAGGACCGAAGCGGGACTCCTCAATCCAAACCTTATCCGGTCCCACGGCGGCCAGGGTGCTGGCCCGCGTTCCGTAGGCCTCCCCACGAATAAAGCAGGTGGCCGTGGGGCCAAAGCGCGTCGGCTCGAGCCCGGCGGCGCTCAGGGCCTCGGCGCCCACGGGGGTTTGGTCGCCGAGCAGGGTGCGCAGCTGCGCCCGGGACGGGGGGGCGGCGGCCTCCAGCTGGGTCGCAAAGCCCTTGGCGATGCGTTGCTGCTTGGGCCAGCTGCTTCGGAGCCCCGCGTTGGCCAGGGCATAGATGCCCGGCGCTAGGGCCTCCCGGGGCTGATGGCGATTGCTGCCGTAGGCCAGCGTTTCCCCATCGAAGACCAGCAGGTTAAAGCCGCGGTAGGCCTCATGCGTGGCTTCGAGGCCTTCAAGGTAGGCAAGGGACGGCGCATCCCCGGCGAGAAAGCGCTCCACCAGAGCCCCCCGAGAAGCCGGAGGCAGCGGGTCCGGAGGGGTTTCCGTGACGTTGGTCACCGCGGCAAAACGTCCCCGGGGATGCACCCCAAGCCAGGTGCCGCCGGCTTCAAGATCCCGCCCGGCCAGAAGGCCGCTGTCTGGCCAGGGGGCGAGCGGCGCGGCGGGGCGTGCGTAGAACTCATCCCGGTTAGCCAGCACCAAGAGGGGCCAGTCCGGCAGCACGCGATAGGCAACGGCAATCAAACACATAGAGGGAAGATCCGGGGTCCGGTGCGTTCGGGGTCGCAGGGTAACGATTTCTCCGCGCCGGGCCCAGAGGGCTGGGCAGGCCGCGGTGTGCCACCGGACTGGCGAAGCGCAGCCTGCGCCCTGCTAGACTGGCGCCATGTGGACCTATCCCGACATCGACCCCGTGGCGCTCCAGCTGGGCCCCCTGGCCCTGCGCTGGTATGGCATCACCTACCTTCTCGCCTTCACCACGGCCTGGGCTCTGGCGCGGCGGCGGAGCGCGGCGGCGGGGCAAAGCCGGGAATGGGTCGACGATCTGATTTTCTACGGGGCGCTGGGCGTCGTCCTCGGTGGCCGTCTCGGGTACGTGTTTTTCTACCAGTTCGATCGCCTGCTGGCGGAACCCACCTATTTGCTTCGCATTTGGGAAGGGGGCATGTCCTTCCACGGCGGGCTTTTGGGCGTCATCGTGGCCCTCGCCTGGCTGGCGCGGCGAAGCCGCCTGCCCTTCCTCGCGGTGGCGGACTTCACCGCGCCCCTGGTGCCCCTGGGCCTCGGCTTTGGTCGCCTGGGAAATTTCATCAACGGCGAACTGCCCGGGCGTATCACCGAGGTGCCCTGGGGGGTGGTGTACCCCGGGGACGTGCTGGCGCGCCATCCCTCAAGCCTCTACCAGGCGACTACGGAAGGGCTGGTGCTGTTCACCGCGCTTTGGCTGCTGACGGCCAAGCCCCGGCCCCTGGGCTTTGCTTCCGGGGCCTTTCTGCTGGGCTACGGGGTGCTTCGCTTTAGCACGGAGTTTTTCCGCACCCCGGATCCGCACCTGGGCTTTTTGTCCCTCGGGCTGACCATGGGCCAGTGGCTCTGCCTGCCCATGGTGCTGGGGGGGCTGGGCCTCCTCCTTTGGGCCCGGCGCGGCGCTCAAACTTCTCTAACCCATTCCTAGGAGCGACGTCATGGACGCCTACCTTGGCCTACTGCGCGAGCTGCGCGAACACGGGGTCTATCGGGAAGATCGCACGGGCGTGGGGACCTACGGCCTGTTTGGTCGCCAGCTGCGCTTTCCCCTCGCCGAGGGCTTTCCCCTGGTCACCACGAAGAAGGTGTTCCTGAAGGGCATCATCCACGAGCTGCTGTGGTTCCTCGCCGGCGATACGAACGTCAAAACGCTCCAAGACGTGGGGGTGCATATTTGGGACGAGTGGGCCGATGAAAACGGCGAGCTGGGCCCGGTGTACGGGGCTCAGTGGCGCTCCTGGCCGGCGCCGAACGGCGAGCGCATTGATCAAATCGCGCGGCTGCTAGAGGGGCTGCGCACGAGCCCCTATTCCCGGCGCCATATCGTCAGCGCCTGGAATCCGGCGGAGGTGGACAACATGGCGTTGCCCCCCTGCCACACCCTCTTCCAGTTCTACGTTGCCGAGGGACGTTTGTCCTGCCAGCTTTACCAGCGCAGCGCGGACTATTTCCTCGGGGTGCCCTTCAATATCGCGAGCTATGCCCTGCTGACCCTCATGATGGCCCAGGTGCTGGACCTCGAGCCTGGCGACTTCGTGCACACCTTCGGGGACGTGCATCTCTACGCCAATCATCTGGAGCAGGCCGATCGTCAGCTGAAGCGGACGCCCTACCCCCTGCCCACCATGCACCTAAATCCCGAAGTGAAGGATCTCTTCGCCTTCCGTTTCGAGGATTTCCGCCTGGAGGGGTATCAGTGCCATCCGGGCATCCTTGCCCCCATCGCCGTTTGACCGTGGAAGGTAAGGCCCCGGCCCTGGCCCTGATCTGGGCCATGGCAGAGAACCGGGTGATCGGCGCCGACGGCGGCTTGCCCTGGCGCCTGCCGGGAGAACTCGCCTACTTTCGCGCCATGACCCTAGGCAAGCCCGTCATCATGGGGCGGAAAACCTACGCGTCGCTGCGCAAGCCCCTACCGGGACGCACCAATATCGTGATCACCCGCGACCCAGAGTTCACCGCCCCGGAGCGGGTTTGGGTGGTGGGCTCCGTGGAGGAGGCGTTGGCCCGGGGCCGGGAGAAGGCTCGGGAAGATGGGGTTGCCGAGGTGATGGTGATCGGCGGGGCGACGATCTATGAGGCCTGCCTCCCCCTCGCCGATCGCCTCTACCTGACCGAGGTCCACGGCGCGCCGGCGGGGGACACCTTTTTCCCGCCCCTCCCGGACGGCGTCTTCGAGGAACGCCGGCGCCTGTTCATCCCCCGGGAAAGCGACGATAGCTTCCCCTATTCCCTCGTCTACCTCACGCGCCGCAGCCCCGCCGCCTAGGGCAGGGCAATCGTGGCGCCGGGCCCGAGGGGCCAGTCGAAGACAATCCATACGCCGAGTAGCGCCGACCAGCACAGCAGCAGGGTCAGGCTGTAGGGCAGCATGGTCGCCATGAGCGTGCCGACCCCGGCGCGACGGTCGTAGCGCTGCATGAAGGCCACCACCAGGGCGAAGTAGGGCATGAGGGGCGTGAGCACGTTGGAGACGGAATCGCCGATGCGATAGGCCATCTGGGCGGCTTCGGGGCTAATGCCCAAAAGGTAGAGCATGGGCACGAAGACCGGCGCCATGATCCCCCACTTGGCCGAGGCGCTGCCGATCACCAGATTGATGAGCGAGGCGATCACAATAAAGGTCAGGAGCAGCGGGAGGGTGCCCAAATCGAGGGTTTGGAGCACCGCTGCGCCATGAATCGCCGTGATCACGCCCAGCTGGGTCCAGCCAAACCAGGCGACGAACTGGGCAGCGAAGAACATCAGCACGAGGTAGCCCGCCATGGTGGCCATGGTGCTTTCCATGGCCTCCATGATCGCCGTGGTGGAGGGCAGGGTCCCTGCGGTGCGGCCGTAGGCGATGCCGGCGGCAGCGGCGAAGAGCGCAATCAGAACCACGATGGCGGAAATGGCCGTGGAACCGAGGATGCTCCCGGTCTCTGGGTTCCGAAGCACACCCTCCGCGGGCAGGAGACCCCAGAGCACCAGGGCCAGCCCCGCGAGGCTTACCCAGCCCGCCGCGCGTAATCCTTTTTCCGAGCCCGCGAGGGCGGCAGGGTCCTCGCCGCCCTCCGCAACCTCGCCCGTGTAGGTTCCAAGGCGGGGCGCGGTGATCCGCTCCGTCACCCAGGTGCCGGCGGCGGCAATCAGCACCGTGGAGGCGATGATGAACCACCAGTTGCCCGCCGCCGTGACCTCGTAGGCGGGGTCGATCAGCCGCGCCGCTTCCGTGGAGAGGCCGCCAAGCAGGGCGTCCAGGGAACCGATCATAAGGTTCGCCGAGTAGCCCGCAGAGACCCCGGCGAAGGCGGCGGCGATGCCCGCAAAGGGGTGGCGCCCGGCGGCGTGGAAGAGCCAGCCGGCGAGGGGAATAAGCACCACGTAGCCAGCGTCCGCAGCGAGGCTTGAGAGCACGCCCGCAAATACCACGAGGAAGCTCAGCTGGGAGGGGCGGGCTGCCCGTACCAGGCGAGCCAGGAGCGCCCCGAGAAGCCCCGAGCGTTCCGCAATGCCGAGCCCTAGCATGGCGACGAGGACGGTCCCGAGGGGCGCGAAGCTGGTGAAGTTTTTCACCGTCCCCTCGAGCATGCGGCGGATACCCGGGCCATCGAGCAAGCTGATCGCTTTTACCTCGGCGCCGGTGATGGGATGGATCGCCGACCAGCCGAGGGCCCCGGCCAGGCCCGACAGGAGGACAACGCCCAAAGCCAGGGCGGCGAAGAGCGTGGCCGGGTGGGGTAGCGAGTTGCCTAGGCGCTCAATCCGGTTCAGGATGCCTGCCACGCCCGCCGCTTCATCCGTAAGGGGTCCCGTGTCCCGATTCATCCTGCGCTCCCATCCCAAGTGCCGAAAGGCCCATCCTCGCCCGCAGCCCCCGGTGGCGGCAAGTTGATGACGGCTCGTCGTGGACGCATCGGCATCATTGCGAACCCCATGGCTGGCCGGGACGTGCGGCGCTTGGCGGCCCGGGCCTCCGAGGTCACGCACCAGGCAAAGCGGGAAATGGTGGCCCGCATTGCCGCCGGCGCCGATGCCGCAGGGGTGGAATGCCTCGCCGTGCACGCCGAGCCCTGGCGCATTGGCACCGGTGCCCTCGAGGGCATGGAGCTCGGCGCCCGGGTGGAGGTGGTGGAGCCGGGGCCCCTAAAGCATGGGGGCGAAGATACGGCCGCGGCCGCTTTGGCCATGAAGGACCTTGGGGTCACCGTGCTCGTGGTGCTGGGGGGCGACGGAACGCACCGCGCCGTGGCCCAGGTTTGGCCCGAAGCCCCCATGGTGGCCGTGTCCACGGGAACGAATAACGTTTTTCCGAGCCTGGTGGAGCCGACCCTTGCGGGGTGGGCCGCGGGGCTCGTGGCCAGCGGCAAGGTGCCCCTGGCGGCCCATTCCCGACGCAGTAAGGTGGTGCGGGTGCGTCCCTATGAGGGCCCGGCGACCCTCGCGCTCATCGATGCGGTGCTCCTCCGGAATGACCACGTCGGCAACCGCCTGCCCATGGCGCCGGAGAATATCGACCGCGCGCTGCTGACCGTCGCCTCCCCGGCGTCCGTCGGCATCTCGCCCCTTGGGGGCATGCTCGCGCCCCTAAGCGCTCATGAAGACGGCGGCGTCCTCGTGACCTGCAATCGAAGCCCAAAGGATCGCCGCCTCACCGTGCCCCTGTCCCCGGGGCGCTTCTGGGAGGTGTCCGTGGCCGAGGCCCATCGCGTGGCCAGTGCCGTCACCGTGCTCTTTGAGGGCCCCGGGGTGATTGCGCTCGACGGCGACCGGGAGATCAAGCTGGGCCACCGGGAGCGCGCCCGCCTGCACGTGGAGCGCACGGGCCCTCGGGTTATTGATGTCTCCGCCGTGCTCCATACCGCCGCCGAGGCGGACCTCTTCTAGGCCGGCTTGCTACACTTGGCGGTCATCGAACGAAAAGGAAACGCCCATGATCGTTAAGCCCCGCATCCGCGGCTTCATCTGCACCACGGCCCATCCCCTGGGCTGCGCCGAAAGCGTTGATGCGCAGGTGCGGATGGTGCAGGGGCAGGCGCCCCTAAAGGACGGCCCCAAGCGCGTGCTCGTGCTCGGTTGCTCCGCGGGCTATGGCCTTGCCTCGCGCATCTCTGCGGCCTTCGGGGCCGGGGCGGAAACCCTTGGGGTGTCCTTTGAAAAGGCGCCCACGGAAGGCAAAACGGCCAGCGCGGGCTACTACTGCAACCGCGCTTTCGAGCGCGCCGCGGACGCCGCCGGGCTCTGGACCCAAACGCTGGAGGGGGACGCCTTCTCGGACGCCCTGAAGGCGGAGGTTGTGCGGACGCTGAAGGATCGGGGCCCGGTGGATCTGATCATCTACAGCTTGGCTTCCCCGGTGCGCCAGGATCCGGATACGGGGGTGCTTTGGCGCAGCGTCATCAAGCCCATGGGGGAGCGCTTCCACGTTAAAACCTTGAACGTGGACAAGGGCG
This sequence comes from Gammaproteobacteria bacterium, assembly GCA_030433075.1. Lineage (GTDB taxonomy): Bacteria > Pseudomonadota > Gammaproteobacteria > Pseudomonadales > Azotimanducaceae > Salivita. The sequence continues at coordinate 8,741 of JAUILI010000077.1, forward strand.
AGGTGCACGACCTCGATCTTGAGCCCGCCACGGAGGAGGAGGTGGCCGCCACGGTAAAGGTGATGGGCGGGGAAGACTGGGAGCGCTGGGTGGCCGCCCTCGCGGACGCCGACCTGCTGGCCCCGGGCTGCCAAACCGTGGCCTATACCTACATTGGTAGCGAACTGACCTGGCCCATCTATTGGCATGCGACCCTGGGCAAGGCGAAGGAGGACCTCGACCGCGCGGCTGCTGCGCTGCGCCAGCGCCTTGCCGCGAAGGGCGGGGATGCGCGGGTGGCGGTGCTGAAGGCCGTGGTGACCCAGGCCAGCGCCGCCATTCCCGTGGTGCCCCTCTATGCGTCGCTCCTGTTCCGTGTCATGAAAGAGCAAAATCTTCATGAAACGATCATCGAACATATCTGGCGCCTCTTTGCGACGGGGCTTTACGGCAACGAGGCCGGGCTCGATGAGGTGGGTCGGTTGCGTCTCGACGATTGGGAACTTAGGGAGGCGGTGCAAACGGAAGTGAAGCGTCGCTGGCCCCTGGTGACCACGGAGAATCTGGAGGCGCTCGCGGATCTTGAAGAGTTTCGCCGATCCTTCCTGCAGGTCTTTGGCTTCGCCATTCCTGGCGTGGATTACGAGCAAGCGGTGGACCCTCTCACCATCGAGCGCCCGGCCTCCGCCTAGGGCCAGGCGCGCTGAGGCGCAGGTCTTCCTAAGGAGCGGATGCGGACATGCTGTACGCCTATCGAATCCAGCAGGGCAGCCTCCAGCAGGTGGAGGATCCGGCGCTCCACGCCGAGTGCGACTGGCTCGATCTCGTCGCGCCCGATGAGGCAGAGCGGGCCCTCGTGGATGTGCGCTTCGGGGAAGTGCTACCCACCGCCGATGACATGGAGGAGCTCGAGGCCTCTTCGCGCTACTTCACCGACGAAGACGGTATCCACGTCCACTCCCTCTTCATGTACCGCGCCGATGGTCGGCCCCGGAACGGGACCGTCGCCTTCACGCTCACCAGGGCCCGGCTCCTGTCCTCCCGGGACAACGAAATGCCCGATTTCCGCCTCATGCGTCTTCGCGTGCGCAATGCTCGGGTGCTGGCGGAATCGCCCCTTCAGGTGCTCCTCGCGCTGCTAGAGCAGAAGGTGGATCACCTCGCCGACGAGCTCGAGGAGCTCTACGCCACCCTTGAAGCGGTGAGCCAGTCCGTACTCAAGGAAGACGAGGACGGGGACGGCAGCCTTGAGGATGACATCGACGAGCTGGCAGAGATTGAGGATACGAACGGCAAGGTGCGCCTGTGCCTACTGGATACGCAGCGCTCCGTATCCTTCCTCATGCGCCACATTCGCGATGACAACGACGCCCTGGCCACCTGCCGGGAGATCCTCCGGGATGCGGAGTCCCTGCTCACCCACACCACCTTCGTGTTCGAGAAGGTGAACTTCCTTATGGCGGCGGCCCAGGGCTTCATCAGCATTCAGCAAAATCAGATCATCAAGATCTTTTCCATCGCCGCCGTGGTGTTCCTGCCCCCCACGCTTGTGGCCAGCATCTACGGTATGAACTTCGCGTTCATGCCCGAGCTGCAATGGAAGGGGGGCTACCCCTTTGCCCTAGGCCTCATGGTCCTGGCGGGCATCGCCCCCTACCTCTTCTTTAAGCGCAAGGGCTGGCTCTAGGCCCGGGCGCTTAGGCGCCGTGAAGGGCGAAGAGCCGGTCCCGGTCGGCGGTGAAGCGACGCCCCGCTAAAAAGAATAGGGGCATGGCCAGCAGGCTAATCAGGGTGAAGACCACCAGGGTCCAGGTATAGGGCTGGGCCACCCCGGCCTCGAGCATCCAGTCGATGCAGATCCCCCCTGCCGTAATGCCAAAGCCCAGGCCCACAAGGTTCAGCATCAAAATGTAGAAGGCCACCACGGTGGCGCGGATCTGCGGCGGTACGAGCTCCTGCACGGAGGCGAAGGTGGGTCCGTAGAAGGCCCCCAGCTGGAAGTAGCCCACGAAGACCCCCACCCAGAACCAGATCGTGTCCGGATCCACGATGCGATAGAGCACGTTAAAGGGGGCGAGCACGAGGAGAATCCAAAACAGGAAGGTCGCACGTCCCTGCCCTGTGCGTTTCTGCCACCAGTCTCCG
>JAUILI010000171.1 GCA_030433075.1 Gammaproteobacteria bacterium
ACTTTTTGGAACGGCACCCGGAGCGCCTGGGGAATAACCCCCGGCTAGGCATGATCTATCGAAGCCTAGAGAAGATGGCCCCAGAAAAGCGAGCCGCCACCCGGGCGAAGGCTGCCGAGCTGCTCGATACGCTGGAGCTGCTCTAGGCCGCGGGGCTTTTCTGCGCCATGACCATGTAGTTCACCCCCAGCCAGGGGGTGAGGGCCATGCGCCGGGACCAGGGATTCACCCGCACCCCGGTGCGCGCCATCACCGTCAGTCCGCCCCGATCGAGGTGGCTCGCAAGCTCCGACGGCTTCACGAAGCGGCGCCACTGGTGCGTGCCCTTGGGGAGCACCCGGGCCACGTACTCGGCCCCCACAATGCCAATGACGAAGCCTGCGAGGGTGCGGTTCAAGGTCGCCACGAAGAGGTGCCCCCCGGGGGCCACGAGCGCCGTCACCGCATTCAAAAAGCTCGAGAGATCGGCCACGTGCTCCACCACTTCCATGTTCAGCACCAGGTCAAAGCGGGCTCCTTCCGCCGCCAGCGTTTCCGCCGCGCAGTGGCGGTAGTCAATGGCGAGGCCCTGCTGGGCGCTATGAAGCCGGGCCACCTCGACGTTCTTCGCCGTGACATCAATCGCCGTGACCGACGCGCCGGCCCGAGCCATGGCCTCCGCCAGCAGCCCACCCCCGCAGCCGATATCCAGCACGGACAGGCCCGCGAGGGGCGCGGGGGTTTTCCAGCCCCGGCCCAGCTTTTCGATGATCCACCCGGCGCGCAGGCGATTGAGCACGTGCAGGGGCCAGAAGGGCCCGCTTTCATCCCACCACTGATCGGCGAGGCGGGTGTAAAAGGCCTGCTCTTCCGGATCGATGCTGGCCACCGGGGGAAGGGACTCGCTCACGACGCGGGCTCCTGCTGGCAATGGGGACAAAGATAGAGGCGGCGCCCGTCAAAGGTGATGCGGCGAATCGGCGCTTCGCACTCGGGACAGGGCAGCTCTTCCCGGTTAAAAACCCAGTGGCGCGCCTGCTGCCACCCTTCCCCGGCACGGCGCCGCGCCCGCACCCAACTTTTCGGCGCCGTTTCGCCGCCGGTGCGGTAGGCCCGCTCCGCCAGCTGGGTCATGGCCCGGGACAGGCGGCCTGCGGCGGCGGGGTCCAGTTCCCCCGCCCGGCGAGCCGGATGGAGGCGCGCGGCAAAGAGAATCTCGCTGCGCAGGTAATTTCCGAGGCCGGCCACGAAGGGCTGGTGCATGAGCAGCGCCCCCACGGGCTTCCGGGCAAAGCGCCGATCGGCGAGGCGCTGCCGCAGGCGCGCCGGCGTGGTGTCGGCGTGGAAGATGTCCGGGCCCAGGCGGCTCAGGAAGGGATGGCTCTGCCATTCCCCCGGGGCCAGGATCGCAATATCCGAGGCGCTATAAAGCAGCGCCGCTTCCTCGGCGTTTTCGAGCACCACGCGGAGGGAGCGCTTCGTCTCCGGGCGCGTGCCGCTGGGAACGATCATCCAGCGCCCGTAGAGCTGATTATGGGAGTAGAGCTGCCAGCCCCCGTCGAACTCCGTGAGCAGGGCCTTGCCCCAGGGCTGCACGGCGACGATGGGCCGGCCCGCCAGGGCTTTCCCCCGGCGGCGCAGGTCCGCCCGGTGGAACCAGAGGGTAGTCAAAGGTCTCTCGATGAGCGCCGCGCCGAGGGCGTCGGCGGCCCGGCGAATTTCCGGACCTTCCGGCACTAGGGTGCGCTCTGGAAGGCGACGGGGGCGGCCAGGGCCTGCTGCACGGCCGCTTCGAGGGCCGGGGCCTCCGGGTCCATAGCGCTGGGGAAATCGGCGAGCACCTGCCCATCCCGTCCTACGAGGTACTTGTGGAAGTTCCACCCCGGGTAGCGCCCGGCGGCCTCGGCGAGATCCCGGAACAGGGGATGGGGCGTCTTCGGCCCCGCATGAAGCTTGCTGAGCATGGGGAAGCTCACCCCGTAATTCACACGACACACCTGTTCGGTCCGCTCGGCGCTTTTGAATTCCT
>JAUILI010000172.1 GCA_030433075.1 Gammaproteobacteria bacterium
CGCCGTTACGGAGCGGGAGGCCCTTGCCCCGGAACCGGAGGACAGCACCGCCGAGCTGTTGCTGCGGCCCCAGCTCCAGGACATGCAGTTTTCCATTCCCTACCAAACGCGCTCGAACTTCTTCGAAGTCTGGCTGAAGTACGAGATTGAGCTCTACGAGCGGGACGGAGAAACGCTGGTCGCCCGCTATCCCCTAACGGGCTACGGACGCACCCGGGATGGCTTCCTCGACAGCGCCCAGGTGGCCATTGAGCAAGCGGCCATCACGGCACTGCGCGACGCCGGGGCCTTCTTCGCCATCGAGTTTCCTCGGAACCAGGATGCGCTGGCGGCGGCTCGAGTACGTGCGGAGCAGCTGCGCAGGGAAAAGGCCCGCGCGGAAGCGGAAGCCAAGGCGAACGCTGAAGCAGCGGAGGAAGCAGCAAAGGAAGCATCAGCTGAGGCGGATGGCGACGGTGCAGCGGGCACCCCTGCAGACGCTCCCCAACCCTCTCGGGAGGAAACGCCATGAATGCCCATCGTCACCCCCGCGTACTCAGCCTGTTGGCCCTGGGGCTTGCCCTCGGCGGCTGCGTGAGCGCCACCATCGAGGAAGTGCGCACCGCCCCAGCGCTGCTGGAGACCCCGCAGGAGGGGAGCATCGTGATTCTCGGCCGCCGGCACAACAACGGCTACGAGACCGAGAGCAATTTCGTTGACTGCGTAGGGAAGAGCCTCCGCGGTAGCGCGGTGCTGCCGGAACAGGCCTTCATCGACGCCCTTTACCCCTGGTTTGAACCGCGCACGGCACCCCTGGGCACCGCCGATTTACCTACCCTTCTCGCCAACGAAGTGGTCGCCAAGCGCATCGACGATCTAGGCGTTCGCTATATGATCTGGGTGGACGGCGCGACCAACACCACGGACCAGGCCGGCTCCATGACCTGCACCATCAGCCCCGGGGGCGGCGGCTGCTTTGGTTTCGTGACCTGGGCCCGGGATGCCTCCTATGAGGCAACGGTGTGGGATCTGAAAACCCAGCAAACCCTCGGACGCATTTCCAGCGATGCCAATGGCACCTCCTACATGCCGGCCATGGTCGTCCCCGTACCCATCATCGCTCGGGTCCAGGCCCAGGCCTGCTCCGGCCTCGCCGATCAGCTGGAAACCTTCCTCAGCGCTCCGGCCGCGGAAAACGCGGGCTAACCCCTAGCGAGCGAGGGGTAGGAGAAGCTCCTCGAGAAGGAGTAAGGGGCTGGGATTAGCACTGCTCTCCAGCTTTCGCCGGGCGCTTTCAAGCTGCTCGTAACGCCCCAGGAGGCGCCGATCCACCCCCTGAGCGAGCCCCTCCCGAAGCGCCTCCGCCGTATGAACCCGAAGCACATCGATGACGGCCCTTGCATGGGCGCGCTGCCCCGCCGCATCGAGGCGTGGGGGAAAGGTTAGCAGGGGTCTGCTATCTCCCGACGCCAGAGCCTGACGCACGGGCTCATCGAGAGCCAGGCGGGCGGTCGTGTCCTCCTCGAGGGCCTTCCCCGGTGCGCCCCCGGCCAGCACCAAACGGCGGCTCGCCTCCGCCGGGCTCATCCCCGCCTGCTGTAGCACGGCCAGCGCCTCCGCCTCCGTGCCGGGGGGCAGGGGAAAGCTTTGGCAGCGGGAACGCAAGGTGGGTAAGAGACGGCCCGGCGCATGGCTGACGAGCAAAAGGTGAACCCCCGGCCCCGGCTCCTCCAGGCGCTTTAGAAAGGCATTGGCGGCAGCGCCGTTCAAGGCTTCGAAGGGCTCCAGCACCACCACGCGCACCGCGCCTTGGCTGGCCGTGCGCTCGAGAAAGCCGCCGAGATTGCGAACTTGCTCAATGGTGAGCTGCGCCCGGGGGGCCGCGCCCTCCCGGGGCGCTTCCCGTTCCACCAGCCGCGCATCGGGGTGGGTTCGCAGATCCTCGTCCTCACCCCCGCTCTGAAGCCAATGATCAGCGGGCAACAGCGGCCGCTGCAACAGGGCCCGGGCCAGCTGAC
>JAUILI010000173.1 GCA_030433075.1 Gammaproteobacteria bacterium
GCCCCCGGAGCTCTTCGGATGGTCGAGGGTGTCCTGCCCAGTGGTGCTGGGAAGTCTTGACCAAAAATAACATATTTGTTCTTATCTAGGTAATGGAATACGAGATCCGTTACTACAGCGAAGCGGTCCAGGAGGCGATCTTGGACTTGCCTGACACGCTGGCTGCACGCTACGTGGTGCTGACTCGGCGCATGGTGGCGCTAGGTCCCAATCTGGGCGAGCCGCACACCAAGGCCATGAAGAACGGCTTGTTCGAACTTCGGCTCAAGGGTGCCGAAGGCATTGCCAGAGTGTTTTATTGCACACAGGTGGGCCGTCGGATTGTGATGTTGCACTGCTTTGTGAAGAAGAGTCAGCGCACGCCGGCGCGTGAGCTGAATATGGCGATGAGTCGCTTGAAAGAGGTGAAGCATGAAAACCCATGACGAAGTGGTCAGGGCCTTGATGACGCGTTCCGGAGTGAAGGCCGAGGTGGAACGCATCGAGCGTGAAGAAGGCGAGCTGCTCGACGCTTTGCTCAAGGCGAGGCAGGAAGCAGGCCTGACGCAGGCCGAGCTTGCCGCCCGGATGGGCACACAGGCGCCGGCGGTGGCCCGCCTGGAAAAATCGCTCGCCACTGGCAAGCACTCGCCTTCGATTGCCACCCTGCGCCGTTATGTAAAAGCGTGTGGCAAGGATCTGCGATTACAGGTCTGCTGATCCGGGGTGGAGCGCAAGGAGCGCCGCCTCCCGCAGCTCCCGCTTCAAAATCTTCCCCGACGCCGTTCGCGGCAGGGGCGCTTCGGCGAAGGTGAAGTAGCGGGGAATCTCAAACTTTGCGAGGCGCGGGGCTAGGAAGTCCCGGAGTTCGGCTTCCGTTATCGAGCTTGTGCAGTAGAGGGTGGTGCCCACCTCTTCCCCGAGGCGCTCGTCGGGGACCCCATAGACCGAAGCCTCGGCGACGGCGGGATGCTCGAGGAGCGCTGCCTCCACCGCGCCGCAGCCGATGTTCTCGCCCCCGCGAATCACCAGATCCTTGATGCGATCGACGATGTACAGATAGCCCTCGTCGTCCAGGTAAGCGACGTCCCCGGTTTTGAGCCAGCCGTCCACGAAGGTGTCGGCGTTGGCGTCGGGGCGGTTCCAGTAGCCGCGGATCAGGCTCGTACCCCGAATCTGAAGCTCCCCGCGGGTGTTGGGGGGGAGGGGGGTGCCGGCCTCATCCACCACTCTCAACTCGAGTACGGCCGAGGCCCGCCCGGAGCTCTCCGGGTGATCGAGGTAGTCCTGGCCGGCGATGCCCGTGCCAATGGCGTTCGTTTCCGTCATGCCCCAGCCCGTATTGGGCAAAGCTTTGGCGAAGCTTTGGGCGATGCGCTTCACCTGGGCCGGCGCTCTTGGCGCGCCGCCGCCGCCGACGTAGTCCAGGCTTGAAAGGTCCGCCCCGTGCTGCTCCGCATACACCACCAGGTCGCCGGTCATGGCCGCCGGGGCCACCACGGTGGTGATTTGCTCTTTCTCGATGAGCCGGGCGGCTTCGGCCACGTCCCACTTATACATGCTGACCAGGCGCCGCTGCGCCCGGTAGGAGGATAGGTACACGGCCAGGGTGCCCGTGGCATGGAACAGGGGTACGGCGAGGAGGGTAGCGGGTTGGGTCTCCGGCACGGGGATCTCCACGCCTGCGCTCAGCGCTGCCGCCTGCCCGTCGAGCTCCCAGGACAGGAGCGCGTGGAGGATCGCCCGGTGGCACGATACGGCGCCCTTGGGATGCCCCGTGGAGCCGCTGGTGTAGAGGATCGTGGCGTCGTCCTCGGGAGCGATGACCGCCGGGGGCATGGGCGCCTCTCTTGGGATGCTTTCGAGGGCTTCCTCGAGGGGCGTGGCCCAGGCGGGATGCTCGGCACGGGTGCGCACGGTGAACACGGCCATCTCGGGATCGCGATCCCGCACGGCCTTCAGGCGCTCTAGGCGCTCTTCGTCGATGAGGAAGGCCTTGGGGGCG
>JAUILI010000078.1 GCA_030433075.1 Gammaproteobacteria bacterium
CGCCATGCCGAGCTTGTCCACAGCGGCCTTGTCCTTCGGCGCGATGGCAATGGAGATCACGGGATCGGGGAACACCATGGGCTCGAGGGTGGCGGGCTTGTTGACGTCGCAGAGGGTGTGGCCCGTTTGCGTGGTCTTCATGCCGAGCAGGGCGACGATGTCGCCGGCCTGGGCCGTATCCCGCTCTTCCCGAGAGTCGGCGTGCATTTCCACGATCCGGCCGATGCGTTCGGTCTTGCCGGTGGCGGTGTTAAGGACCGTATCGCCTTTCTTCAGCTGCCCGGAGTAGATGCGGGTGAAGCACAGGGCGCCGTAGCGGTCGTCCATGATTTTGAAGGCGAGGGCGCGGAGGGGCTTCTCGGCGTCCACGGTGGCCACGGAGCCCGTTTCGTTGCCTTCCAGGTCCATCTCGGGCTGGGGCGGCACTTCCGTTGGGTTCGGGAGGTAATCGACCACGGCGTCGAGCACGTTCTGCACGCCCTTGTTCTTGAAGGACGAACCGCAGTAGGTGGGGAACCAGTCGAGGTTGATGGTGCCCTTGCGGATGCAGCGCTTGAGGTCCTCGATGGAGGGCTCTTCCCCGGACTCGAGGTAGGCTTCCATGAGGTCGTCGTCCTGCTCGAGGGCGGACTCGATGAGCGCTTCCCGGTACTCCGCGGCCTTCTCCACCAGATCCTCAGGGATATCGGTGATTTCGTAGTTTTCCGGCAGGCCGCTGTCGTCCCAGATCCAGGCCTTCTGCGTCAGTACGTCGACGACGCCCTTGAAGTCATCTTCGATGCCGATGGGCAGGGTCATGACCAGGGGGCGTGCGCCCAGCACGTCTTCGACCTGCTTCACCACGCGGTAGAAGTCGGCGCCGATGCGGTCGAGCTTGTTGACGTAGATGATCCGCGCCACGCGGGACTCGTTCGCGTAGCGCCAGTTCGTTTCGGACTGGGGTTCCACGCCGCCGGAGCCGCAGAACACGCCCACGCCGCCGTCGAGCACCTTGAGGGAGCGGTACACCTCGATGGTGAAGTCCACGTGCCCCGGGGTGTCGATGATGTTGAAGCGGTGATCCTTCCAGAAGCAGCTGGTGGCCGCGGACTGGATCGTGATCCCCCGCTCTTGCTCTTGCTCCATGAAGTCCGTGGTCGCGGCGCCGTCGTGCACCTCGCCAAGCTTGTGAATACGTCCCGTAAGCTTGAGGATACGTTCCGTGGTGGTGGTCTTGCCCGCGTCAACGTGGGCGAAGATCCCGATATTGCGATACAGCGACAGGTCAGCCATGGCTCTTCTCGGTCGGAAAGGTTGAGTTGAGAGCCGGCGCCCTGCCGTGCCCTCCCTTAGAGTTCCCGCGTGTTCCCAACAGCTCGGCCCCGGAGCCCCCTGGGGGTGCCCCGAAGCTAAGGTAACGCCTTGAAAAATAAGGTTTTTAAGGCTTGACTTGGGATTCGCGGGGCGCAGTTTAGCACGATCGGGCCCCGAAGCTCACGCCGTTTTTTGCCGGATTTTAGGCGCCGGTAAAGACCCCGTCGCGGCGCTCCGCCACGGCCCGAATGCCTTCCTGGGCGTCCTCCGTTTCCCGAAGCCATTGCTGCTCCCGCAGCTCTCGCTCCGTCGCCTGGGCAATCTCGTCAGCGAGGCCCGCCCGGAGCGTGGCCCGCACCGACACCACGGCGAGGGGCGCGCTCTTGGCAATGTCCTCGGCGAGCGTTTCCGCATCGCTGCGGAGCGTTTCGACGCTGGCGAGGGCATCGGCGAGGCCCCAGGCAACGGCTTGCTCCCCGGGGACCCGGGCGCCGGTGTAGAACATCTGGGTGGCGCGCTGCATGCCGACAAGACGAGGCAGGGTGACCGTCAGCCCGAAGCCGGGGTGAATGCCCAGGCGGGCGAAGTTCGCCGCAAAGCGCGTTTCGGGTGTCGCGATGCGGAAATCCGGGACCAGGGCGACCCCAAGGCCGCCGCCGATGGCGCTGCCTTGAATGGCGCCCACCACGGGCTTCTTGCAGCGGAAAAGGCGCACCGCCTCCCGGTACAGCTTCCCCGTGGTGGTGCGGAAGCCTTCGGCGCTGAATTCATCGTTGCCGTCGTCGGCCTTCCCGGAACCGAAGTTGGCCCCGGCGCAGAAGTTCTTGCCCTGGGCGGCGAGGACGATGGCCCGGCAGCTCGGGGTATCGTCCAGGGCCTCGAAGGCGTTGGCGATTTGCTCGATGAGCGCATAGTCGAAGAAGTTGTGGGGAGGACGCTGAATCTCCACCGTGGCCACGGGGCCAGCTTGGGTGACGGCAATGTCGGTGTAGGGGCCTTGGGGGGTCATGGTGCGTCTCCAAAAAAGCGGTGAAAGCCTCAGGCGCCGGAGCATAGCATCGCGGAGCGCCGGATGAGGTAAACTGCGCGGGCGCAGCGTTTTGGGGTCGCTGCGAGAAGGCTTCGGGGCGAGGGCGCCGCCGGGGCGCGCAGCGGACAATCATGATGCAGCAACCACGAGAGGCTGACGCAGCCATTCGCCGGCCTTCCATCTGGGAGCTGGCCTGGCCCTCCATTACCACGAATTTGCTGTTCTCCATCATCGGCGTGGTGTCGATCAAGGTGGTGGCTGAGCTCGGCCCCTCGGCGGCGGCTGCGGTCACGGTGGGGAATCAGATTTTCTTTACCCTGCAAGCGGTCATGATGGCTGTCTCCGCGGGCACCACGGCCCTGGTGGCCCGGGCCTGGGGTGCGAAGGACACGGACGAGGCGGTGCGCGTGACCTTCACCAGCCTCGCCGTGGGCATGGCCCTGGGGCTCGTGCTCGCCGTGCCCTTTATGGTGTTCGCCGAGCCCATCGCATCCTCCTTCGGGCTAGGGCCCGAAGCCACCCGCCAGGCGGGCGATTTCATCTTCTGGCTCTCGGCGTTCAACGTGACCTTCGCGGTGAACTTCATCATGAGCGCAGCATTGCGGGCCGCTGGAGACGCCCGGACCCCCATGTGGATTGGGGTGGGGACGAATCTCGTGAGCCTCGCTGGGCTCTATGTCTTTGTTTTCGGCCACTTCGGCATGCCCGCCCTGGGGGTAAAGGGGGCGGCGGTGGCCAATGGGCTGGCCTTTGCGCTCGCGGGGCTGACCTTTCTCGGGCTCTGGGGCTTCGGCGCGCTCCGGCTGAGCTTTCGTCCCTCGGAGTGGCGCGGCGCCTTTGACGGGGCCCGCATTCGACGGCTCATTCACATTGGCTATCCCGCGGCGCTGGAGCAGGGGGTCTTTCGCCTCGGCTTCTTCATCTTCCTCGGGATCATCGGTCACTACTACGGGACCGCGGCCTTTGCGGCCTATGGCATTGGGGTGAATATCCTGTCCCTCTGCTTCGTGGTGGGCTTTGGCTTTTCCGTAGCGGGGTCGACCCTGGTGGGACAGGCCCTGGGCGCCGATGCGCAGGAAGAAGCCATGGGCAGTGGCTGGCGAGCCCTGCGCCTGGCCATGGGCTCCATGACCGTGGTGGGGATCGCCATTATCTTGGCCGCCGAACCCATCGCGGCCTTTATGATTGACGACCCCGAGGTCATCGCCTACACCGTATCCTTCGTCTATATCCTCGGCGCGGTGCAGCCGCTGATGGCCATTGAGTTTGCCTTGGGGGGCGCCCTGCGGGGGGCGGGGGATACGCGCTTCCCGCTTAAGGCCACCATGGCGGGGCTGCTGGGCATGCGCTGCCTGCTGGCGGTGATCTTCGCGGCCCTAGGGCTTTCCGTGGAGTGGATCTATGCCGCGCTGGTGGGCGACTACGCCCTGAAGGGCTGGATGCTGACCCGTCGCTTCCGCTCCGGGCGCTGGCGTAATCTCCAAATGACGAGTACGTCTGCGGCTTAGGCCGGGGTCTGCACTAAAATAGTGCAGTTTTCCCTTAATTGAGAATGAATCAGTAAGTTACGGGTTTTTCTGGTGAAATATCTCACTGAAGCGCGAGAAGTTGAGATCCAGCCACGCCCTGTTTTGAACCAAAATAGTGCAATTTGTTCAGACTTTGCACAAATTTGGCGCTAAAGTTTCGGCTGATTTGGCCGATAACCTCCTAGATAAGCCTTGTCGTTGTCCGCTGCGCTGCTTTTACCGTGAACGTGCGACGGCTTCGCCACACTTCGTAACATATTGAAATGAGCGGGGCTCTGGCTCGAGCGTCAACCCTGCTCCCCTCAAAAAGTTCCCTTCGCGGCAGCTTTCTTCACTTTTCTTCCATAAGTGGCCCAATTTCTGCATTACAACTGGGTCACAACACCATTGTGGTGCTGTGCGTGGTATCGATGCGGGCCACACGCGCGGTGGCTGACCGCAATGATCATAGGGCCTAACAGGCTTTCGCCTGAGCTAGGTCCGCCCAGCTGGGAGTTAAAAGTATGCAAGCAGGCAAATTTAAGGTTCTGCCCCTTGCGGTTGCGATTGCAACGGCAGGCGCTGCCTTCTCCGTGCCGACCATCGCGTTGGCTGAAGAGGCCGTCGAAGAGGTGGTGGTCACCGGTCTCCGTGGTAAGCCGCGGACCGCAACCGATTCCCCCGTTCCGGTGGACGTGTTCAACGCTGAAGCCATCGAAGGGGCATCCAACCCCGACATGGACGACCTCATGCAAACGCTGGTGCCGTCCTACAACGTGGCGCGTCAGCCGATCAGCGACGGTGCGTCCTTCATCCGTCCGGCAACCCTTCGCGGTCTGCCCTCGCACCACACCCTGGTGCTCGTGAACGGTAAGCGTCGTCACCGCGCCTCCCTGGTGCAGATCGGCGGTTCCGGTACGCAGGGCCCTGACCTTGCCACCATCCCCTCCACGGCAATCCAAAGCATTGAAGTGCTGCGGGACGGCGCCTCCTCCCAGTACGGGTCGGACGCTATTGCCGGGGTGATCAACTTCAACCTCAAGGAAAACCGCGAAGGCATCAGCCTCGTCTATGACACCGGTGAGTACTTCGAAGGCGATGGTGCGCAAAACCGCATCCAGGGCAACATCGGTCTGCCCCTCGGCGACAACGGCTTCATCTCCGTCTCCGGCGACTGGTTCGACCAGGAGTTCACGGAGCGCTCCGAGCAGTACTGCGAAAGCTGGTGGTGTAACGACGTCAACAGCCCGCGCTTCGATTCCAACGCTGGCTACGCTGATTGGGTTCTCGGTCGTGCAGCGGCCGCTGGCGCCGAAGGTGCAGCAGCCCTCACCGCTGCCTTCCCCGGCGGCATTCCCGCGGCTTCCGTGGAAGGCTCCGTGGTGCAGCCCTGGGGTATCCCGAACCAAGAGGGCACCTCGCTGTTCTACAACGCCGGCTACGATCTCGACAACGGGATGGAGCTCTACTCCTACGGTAACTACACCGAGAAGCAAGGCGACGGCGGCTTCTTCTATCGTTACCCGGGCAACGGCACCATCGAGGACCTGCGTCTTGCCGATGGCTCCGTGTACAGCCCCCTCGAGAAGTTCCCCGGTGGCTTCACCCCCCGCTTCGTGGGTGACATCGAGGACTACTCCTTCGCAGCCGGTCTTCGTGGCGAAACTGCGGGTGGCCTGACCTATGACGTCAGCTTCCGGAACGGTCGCAACGAAATCGACTACACCCTCTTCAACACCATCAACCCGTCCATGGGCCCGGATTCCCCGACGTCCTTCCGCCCGGGTGCGCTGGCTAACGAAGAGACCCAGTACCAGGCTGACTTCTCCAAGGACTTCGACATGGGCCTCTTCAGCCCCATGACCGTCGCCTTCGGGATCTCCTACCTGGACGAGACCTACGAGATCACCCCGAGCTCGGACGTGAACTCCTATCAAGCTGGTGACTTCGCCGGTAAGGACCCCTTCGGTTTTTGCACCGCGACCGACGGTACCGGTGTTCCTACCGCCGCTGGCGCTGCTGTAATCGCCGCTGGTTCGTCGCTGGATTGCTCTGATGCTTCTGATCCGGCCTTCACCGTGGTTGGCGTGGGTTCCAACGGTTTCCCTGGCTACGATCCGAACTTCCTCTCTGGCGACTACGAGCGTGACTCCACCGCTGTCTACGTGGACCTCTCCGCTGACGTCACGGAAGATCTGTTCCTTCAGGGCGCCGTGCGCTACGAAGACTACTCCGACTTCGGCAACGAGACCGTGGGTAAGGTCGCTGCGCGCTACCGTCTGAGCGACAAGTTCGCGATCCGTGGCTCTCTCGGCACGGGCTTCCGGGCACCGACCCCGGGTCAGCAGGGTACGACCAACGTGTCCACCCGTCTGCCCGAAGGTCTCCCCGTGGCCACCGGTCTGTTCCCGGCGGGCGGTCCCATCGCGCAAGCGCTGGGTGCTTCTCCGCTGAAGGCTGAGACCTCCACGAACATCACCTTCGGTTTCACCGCCGACCTCGAGGACATCTCCCTGACGGTGGACTTCTACCGCATCGAGATCGAAGACCGCTTCAACGCGATCTCCACTCGGGACGTGAGCAGCACCGCTGCCGCTGGCACCGATGCCCGTGCTAACTTCGACGCCCTCGCGGCGGCCGGGGTGGTGGGCGCCGAGTCCATCGGTGGGGTGTTCTACTTCACCAACGCCTTCGATACCGAGACCACCGGTATGGATATCGTGGCTACCATGCCCGTCGAGTGGGACAACGGCATGAACACGAACCTCACGGCGTCCGTGAACTACAACACGGAGAACATCCAGGGCGATGCCTCGGCGTTCTTCAACATCGAAGACGTGTACGACTTTGAAAACGCCCAGCCGAACTGGCGCGGTGTGTTCACGGCGAACCACGACTTCAACAACGCTCTGTCCATGATGGTTCGCGCCAGCTACTACGGCGAAGAGACCAACTCGGACCAAGGCGGTGGCCGCTTCACCGGCTTCCAGACCTTCAAGCCGGTCGTGTTCTGGGATCTCGAAGGCACCTACCGCATCAACGAGAACTTCGCGCTCTCGCTGGGTGGTCGGAACATCTTCGACGAGTACCCCGATGAGCTCGACAAAGTCGCCACGGACAACGACCAGTGCTGCGGTCGGGTCTACTCCTCCGGCACCTTCGTGCCCTGGCAGGGTGGCTACTACTACGCGCGTCTCCGCGCGGAGTTCTAAGACCGCTCCGGGGCGCACCCTGCGCCCCATCGGTTGGAACGCAAAGGGCTGCCTTCGGGCAGCCCTTTTTTTTGGGCCATCGCGTCGCGTTTAAAAACTTGGGGAGCGAGGGCGCGCAGCTAGCGGCGAAGGCGGAGGGCCGTCGACGAGAGGTCCTGGCGAAATTCGCCTTCGCTCACCCCGTCGCAGAGGGCGCGCAGGGCTTCCGGCAGGGCGAGGTCGTCCAAGGTTTCGAAGCGATCCTCGAGTAGCCGTCCGAAGACCAGAAAGCGCACTTCCCGCTCCGCTAGGCGAGCGAGCGCCGCATCCCGAGCGCTTTGGCTATCGCCGTAGTAGCGCACGTTCCCCACGCGAAGGATCGTATCGGCCCCGACCACGAAGGTGCGGCCAGGAAAGAGCTCGGCCTTATCCGTGAAGCGGGGGGCGTGGGTGAGGAGTACGGAGGCCTCGGCGGGAAAAGCGCTCAGGCGATCCCGCAGGTCCGCATAGTTGAGGGGCGGCTTGTCGACGTTAAACACGGAGAGCTCATAGCTCACGGGGCATTGCAGCTTGTTCGCCGCGACTTCGGCCATGGCGCGATGGCCTTCGTGGAGGGGATTGAACGCTCCAGGGAGGAGCGCAGCGCTTCGGCTGGCTCGAGCGCCCTGGGGCACGGAGACTGCGGATCCAAGAATCAGCCCCTGCCAGGAGGGGTCTCCCGGTACGTGATCGCTTACTAACGTATCTCCGGCGCCAAGGGGCAGCACCGGCTCCTCCTGGTGAAGGCGCTTGGCAATAAACAGCGCATGGAGGATTAGGTGCTCGCAAAGCGCTTCCTCTGCCTCTCGAGAGCGACGTCCTTTGTCGAAGGTGAGGCTCCACAAATAGGAAGTGCCGGGTGTTTGCAGTGCCACGTGGATGCGATGGTCCCCGGCTTTCTCCCGGTTCGTTGCCAGGGCTGCGGTGGCGCCGAGGCCGAAGGTGGCTTCGACGTCTAGGCGTCGCGCGTGCTGGAAGGCCACCATGGCAAGGGCCCGGGCCGTGGCTGCGGAGGTTGCCTGGTCCGGCGCGCGGCCGAGCGTTTCCGATAGCGCGCCAAGGCTGTAGGGAATTCGGGCATCGAGTACGGTGCGCGAGGCGCCGGGCACCGCGAGGAGACGGCCGAGGGCGCCCGCGCCGCCGCCGGTGATCGTGAGCACCCCCCGGCCGTTGGCCCGGTGGAGCGCGTCGAGATTCATGACCCCACCCGCTGCCGGAGAAAGGCGATGGCTTCGCCCTCGATGTCGCGGTTCAGGATAAAAACCCCCATGTGGCCGCCGGGGACGGTGCGAAGCTGGCTTTCGACGCCTGCCGCCTGCAGGGCCTCGTGTACCCGCTGTGCATGGCGCGGAATGACCAGCGTGTCCTCCGTGCCGTGATAGAGGAAGGTGGGTGCGGCGCCAGCGCGCACAAAGTTCAGGGGCGAGGCGTCGGCCCAGCGCTCCGGGGCCTCGTCTCGTGATGCCCCTAGGAACTGGCGCAGGATGGGGCTTTGCGGATCAAAGAGGGTGAAATCTCCCGGGGTTCCACCGGCGACCACGGCGCGGAGCTCAAGGGCATCGGTGGCAAGGGCCGTTTTCAGGGCCAGCTGCGCCCCGGCCGAGTAGCCCCAGAGCGCCAGGCGATCAGCGTCCACATCTTCCCGGGCTGCGAGCCAGCTAAGCGCTTGGCGGACATCCGCTTCCTGCGCCGGATGCTGATGGTCGGGGCTCAGGCGATAGGCCGTCGCGAAGGCCAGGAAGCCCGCCTTGGCCAGGGCCTTGCCGATGGGGGCCATGTGCCAGGGCCCGCCGCTGCGCCAACCGCCTCCGTGAATCAGCAGCACCGCGGGGTAGGGGCCGGCGCTAGCCGGCCGGTAGAGCTGCCCCTCGGGCAGTCCCGGAGGCGTCACGGGCGTCACGGTCACCCCGGGCGTGGGGAGAGGCAAAAAGGCGCAGCTTGCGAGAAAGGCGCTCAGGCTCAGGGCCCCCACCACGCGTTTCATGACGGGCTGCCGTCGCCGAGGAAGGGTTCGACGTGATTCATGAAGACCTCGAGCTGATCGTGGTGCACCCAGTGGCCGGCGTCGGGAACGTTGATGACCCGGGCATTGGTGAAGGCTTTAGCTCGGCCGTCTGCTTCCGGGTCCGAGGCCCAGCTCTCCATGCCCCGCATAAGCAGGGTGGGGCAGGAGATGCGGCCGTAGAGCGCTCGGGATTCCTCCGCGCTCAGGTAGACAGGATTGAAGGCCCGAACGTAGTTATCGAACTTCCAGCTGTAGGTGCCGTCCTCATTCTGAGCCACCCCGTGGATGGTGAGATGCCGGGCCTGGGGCTCGGACAAATGGGGATTTTCCTCGCGCATCCGCGCGAGCGCATCGTCGATGGAGGGGTACTTCCGCGGCGTGCGCGCCGATAGGCCCCGCAGCGTTTCGATCCACTGGCCAATGCGCGTTTCCGGCGGCGTGGCCAGGCGCTTCTCCAGCATGGCGGGGCTGGGGCCCAGGCCTTCGATGGCCACGAGCTTCGCGACGGTGTCGGGGAAGAGCCCGGCGTAGTGAAGGGCGATGTTGCCCCCCAGGGAGTGGGCGATGATGTTCACCGGGGCGAGCTTCTTCTGCCGAATCAGCTGGGCGATGTCGGCCACGAACTCCAGGAGGCCATAGCTGCTGCCCAGGGCCCAGGCGGAATCGCCGTGGCCCCGAAGGTCCGGAGCAATGATGTGAAAGCGGTCCCGGAGGCGCTCGGCGACCCAGTCCCAGTTCCGGCAGTGGTCCCGGCCTCCGTGGATCAGCAGCAGGGGCGGGGCGCCTTCGTTGCCCCAGTCGACATAATGAAGGCGCAGGCGCTGGCTGATATAGGTTTGGGAGCTGGGTCCGGTGCCGCTCGAAAGCATGGCCGATCCTTTTGTGTCATCGCAGAAAGCCTCGCAGTATAGCGCGCCGCGCCTGTCCCCCTCACGGGGTTGCTGGCATCATCAAGGGGCGCGCGGTGGAGGGTTCGAAGCTATGCAGGGAATACTTTTAGGCGCCCACGGGCTTTTCGTGATTCTGTCCCTCGTGGCCTTTGGGTTCCGGGCCCACGCCCATGTCAGTGAGGCGCCCTGGGCCGGGCACCCGCGGATCCGTCTCTTAGGCCATGGATTGGATGGAGGACTACTGCTTTCGGCCCTGGCCCTATGTGGCAGCTATGGGCTCTGGCCCTTCCAGGCGGGGTGGCTCACGGCCAAGCTTGTCGCCCTAGTGGTCTATGCCCTCTGCGGCGTCTTGGCCTTTCGGGTGCTGAAGGATCCTATGGCTAAGCTCGGGGCCGTCGCCGTGGGCCTCCTGGCCTTCGCCTATAGCGCGGCCGTGGCCCAGGCCCATGCGGTGGTGCCGCTGTAGGGTCGCGCCCTTACTCGACACGTCGGAGGCGGATCGGCCCCCGGGCCCGGGACGGGTCCACCACCTTGCCCCTTTGTAGGATCTCGATCGTTCCGGCGGCAGGGACATACCCGCAGATGGCGTTCAGCAGCGTCGACTTGCCCGCGCCGTTGGTTCC
>JAUILI010000079.1 GCA_030433075.1 Gammaproteobacteria bacterium
ACGATGCCGAAGGACTGCACCAGGGGCACGCCGGCGCGCATCATGGTCGCGAGCTGGCGCGTGAAGAGCGCGAGGTCGCCGCTTTTGATGCGCCCGCCGCGGCTTTTCGAGGCGCGCTGGGCGGTAACCTTTTCCGCAAGAATGCCTTTGCGCCGAAGGCTGGCCTGCACGGCTTCCGGGCTTGCGCCCTCCACCACGCCGCGGACGCGCTTGCCGAACCGATCGCGGCCTTGATAGCGAAAGGCGGAGCTGCTCATCCGCTGGCCGCCGTCACCCGGCTGACCTCAAGGAGGCTGGTGATGCCCGCCTTAGCCTTCAGCACGCCGGCGCGCCGGAGATTTAGGAAGCCTTCGGCGCGAGCCGCTTCGGCCAGGGCGAGGGCGTTGCCATCCTCAAGGATTAGGGCTTGGAGCCTCGGAGTAATGCGAACGACCTCATAGAGCCCCACCCGGCCGCGATAGCCCTGGTGACAGTGCTCGCAGCCTTGGTCCTTCGCTTCATAGAGGGTGAAGGGCTCTTGAAAGTCTTCCGCTTCGAAGCCGAGCTCGAGGAGGGCCGCCTGGGGCACGGTGTGGGGCACCTTGCAGTGGTTGCAGAGGCGCCGGGCGAGGCGCTGGGCAATGATGAGGCTGACCGAAGTGGCCACATTAAAGCTGGGGACGCCCATGTTCCGGAGCCGCGTGAGCGTTTCCGGAGCAGAGTTCGTATGCAAGGTGGAGAGGACGAGGTGCCCCGTTTGGGCCGCCTTGATCGCCACCTCGGCCGTTTCCAGATCCCGCACCTCCCCCACCATCACCACGTCCGGGTCCTGGCGGAGGAAGGCCCGGAGGGCGGCGGCGAAGTCGAGGCCGACCCGGGGGTTCACGTTGACCTGGTTGATCCCCTCAAGGTTGATCTCCACCGGATCTTCCGCGGTGGCAATGTTGCGCTCCGCCGTATTGAGGATATTGAGCCCCGTATACAGGGAGACGGTTTTCCCGGACCCCGTGGGCCCGGTCACTAAAATCATGCCCTGGGGCTGGGCCAGAGCCTCGAGGAAGAGGGCCTTTTGCTCCGGCTCGTAGCCCAGGGCGTCGATGCCGAGCTTGGCCGAACTAGGGTCCAGGATCCGCAGCACCACCTTCTCTCCGTAGAGGGTCGGGAGGGTGTTGACCCGGAAGTCGATGGCCTGGTCCTGGCTGACCTTCAGTTTGATGCGGCCGTCCTGGGGCACGCGGCGCTCGGAGATATCCATGCGCGACATTACCTTCAGGCGCGCGGCAAGGCGCTGGCCCAGGCTTGCCGGCGGGGTGGCCACTTCCCGGAGCATGCCGTCGGTGCGAAAGCGCACCCGGTAGCGGTGTTCGTAGGGTTCGAAGTGAATATCCGAGGCCCCGGTGCGGATGGCATCCACCAGGACCTTGTTGATAAAGCGCACCACCGGTGCTTCCTCGGGATTCTGGGCGCTGTCTAGGGCTGATACCTCCGCAGCGCTGCCTTCTTCGCCGAGCATCTCCAGGGGGTCGTCTTCGAGCCCCGCGAGCAGCGCCTCGCTGTTTTCCGAAAGGAACGTTTCGAGACCCCGACGAAGCTGGCGCAGCTCCACGACTACCGGGGCGAGGGTGAGCCCCGAGTGGAATTTGCCTTCGGCTAGGCCCTGGTGCTCGCTGGGGTCGGCGGTGGCGACGAAGAGCGTTGCGCCCCGACGGAGGAGGGGCAGGAGCTGATGCTTGCGAAGGAAGGCTTCCTTGAGCAGGCCCCGGGGCGCATGGCGAAGATCAAAGGCGGCTAAATCGAAAAGGGGCAGGCCAAAGGCTTCGGAGGCAGCTTCCGCGAAGGCCGGCGTGTCGAGCCCCTCCTGCGCGAGGAGCGCCGCGCCTAGGGAAAGGCCCTGCTGCTGGGCCTGGCGCTGAGCGGCAGCCAGCGTGGCTTCGTCGAGCCGGCCCTTCGCTTGAAGGCGTGCGGCAATGCCGCCCTGGCTTTGGCTATTCATGAGTGCCCCTTCTAACGGATCGCAAAGGGTAACGGATGGGGAAGAGTCTAGCTCCCTCTCTGGGGATCTGCGATGTGCGCATCCACCGCCCTCCTACGTCAGCTGTGGCTCCGCCCTTCCGCTCTCTTGCGCAATCGCGTTATTGTTTAGGGGGCCGGCGGATGGGCCGGAATGTCTTTAGGAGGGAGTATGAAAGGGCAAATGCAGCGGGGTTTTACCCTGATCGAGCTGATGATCGTGGTGGCCATCATCGGCATTCTGGCAGCGGTGGCGCTGCCCGCTTATAACGATTACATCGACAGCGCGAATGCGACGAAGGCTCGGGAGAACTTCTCTGCGGCTCGGCGCTTTGTGGCCAACGAAGTTGCAAAGGCGCAGTCCCAGGCTGCTCTTTCCGGGTCTGCCGTGTCCTTGCCGGCAGCGGCCTCCATTATCTCGACCTTGAACGCTTCCGGTGCGAAGGCTCCGGGGGGCGGCGACGCCTACGCTGGGTCCGCAAGCGCGTCCAGTGGCGCGGTGGGCATTGCCCTCTCCTCCGGCACCTACACCATTAGCTTGCCGGCCTACAAGGGCCTTTCCTCCGAGTCCTCCACCGTCAACTAAGGCTCCGGAGGCTGCCAGGTGAGGCCGATGGCGCGAGGATTCACGCTCCTAGAGCTGATGGTGGTGGTCGCCATCATCGGGATTCTCTCTGCCGTCGCCCTGCCGAGCTATCAGGGCTACATCGAGCAGGCGCGGCAGGCGACGCTGCGGAGCGCGGCCCAATCCATGGCCGTGCGCCAAGCGCTCTATCGCGCCGAGGAAGGCACCTACTCCAGCGAAGGCTGGTCCCCGGGCGATGGCCCCACGGAAACGGGCTGGGCGCCCTCCGACGGCGCCGACGCCTTCACCTACGCCATCAATGCCGGTGCCGACGGCTACGCGGTGACGGTGACCGATCCCGCCTCCGGTGACGAGCTGGTGGTGACCTACGGCAATCCGCCTACGATTCAGCCTCAGCAGCAGGACGCGGGGGCAGGGCAGCGGCGCAAACCGCCGCCACCCGAGGATGAGGGTGAGGAAGAAGAGCTTCCGACGCTTCAGATCAACCCCTTCACCGAGGGAGAGCAGGAGATCTTTCTCCAGCTTCCCGACCCTAGCTAGGGCGCTGGTACCGGGGCCCTTCCCCTAGAACCCTGCGCCCCCGCGCGACAATACCAAACCGTTAGGCTAGGTTGATTTTTTGGCGTTGGCCGCTATGGTGTCCTGGAAATTTCCAGGGCAGGGGTGCGCGGTGAGCAAGTTCGGTTGTCTTTTTGTGCTGGCAGTCTTGCTAGGTGCCTGCGGTGGGGGCGGTGCCGGTGGGACCACCGTAAGCTCGACCCCCACGCCGACCCCGCCCCCCGCGCCAGACGCTATCCAGGGTGTGGCGGCGGAGGGCTTGGCCTTGAGCGCCGCATCGGTCACCGTTCGGGGTAGCGATGGCGCCGTCCTTAACCTTCAGGGCCTTACCGATGAGCAGGGCCGATTCTCCCTTGAAGTACCCCGGGCCACAGCCTATCCCCTGGTCCTTGAGGTCACGGGCCAGGGCGGCAACGTGATCCGTACCCTTGTGCTTCGCCAGCCGACGGCGGCGGGCAGCACGCTCATCGCGCATCTTAACCCCGTGACGGAATTGGCCACGGCCTCGGCGGTCGAAGCGGCGGGGGATGCGGGGCTTCAATCCCTTACGGAAGCGGAGCTTAGTGCGGTGGCGGAGGCAGAGGTTCAGCGGCTGCTGGGTGCCTCCATATCGATTGTTGCCTTCACAGAAGACCCTGCCTTCGTTGCCGCGACGGACGGTGGGTCAGAGGTCCCCTCCGTGGCCGATAGTGTGTTGGATACCTTCGGCGCCATGGCCGACCGCTCGGGACAATCGGTGGAGGCTTTCCTTGCGGAGCGGGCCGGGACCGAAGCCCGCCTGTTAGAAGCGCCGCGCTTTCAGGTGCGACTTGTGGGGGAAATGGTTCGTCGGGGGGGCGCTGCCGAAGGTCTGGCGGTGCGGCTCCGGGAGGTGGGGGCCCTAGAAGACGATACGGAAGCTGGGCGCACCCTAGCCGCCGCGACGGTGGCCGTGCCCCAGGCGCTTGCCCTGGTTCGCGATGGGCAGGAGACGGGTGATGACGCTTTGGAAGCCAGCGTCCTAGAAGCCCTGGGCACCATGGCGGAAGTGCGAGCGGCGCAGGGCGGGGCCGATGCGGTGACCGCCATGCTGGAGAACGACGGTGTGCGGCAAACGGTGGTGGCGGTGATGACGGGCACGGTGGGCCAGGTGCTTGAGGCCGCTCGGGCCGTTGCCGATACAGCGGAGGCTGCGGAGGCCCTCTCGGCTCTGGCAGAGACCTCCGGTGACCGGGCGGGGCTGGTGCTTGCGACCATGGACGATGCCTCTGCGGCGAGCGAGGGCGGTGCTGCGGTGGTGAGCGCTGTGGTCAGCGCCACGGTGATCCCTGAGGACATCGACGCCGCGCTTACGGAAGGGGCGGCAGCTGCCGGGGACCCGGGGGAGGCCGAGGCCATTGTGGCAGCCCTCGAGGCGACGGCTGCGGAGCAGGGAACGGAAGTCACCACACAGCCGGCGCCAGGTCGGTGGTCACGGGATCGCTGGGGCACCTTGCTCTGGGGTCAGTAAGACACAGGAAACCCTTATGGACATGAAGAAAACCCTTTTGGCGCTGAGCCTTTTCGGATCCGTTGCGGCTGTCTCCGCTGCGGAGCTCACCACTTTCCAAGCCGGTCAGGTGGCTAGTGCCGCGGAGGTCAACGGTAACTTTCAGCGCCTGGCGGCGGAGCAAGCCGCCCTTCAAGCGAGGGTCGAGCAGGCCATCGCCGACGGAAATGCGAGCCTCGATGCCCTTGCGGCGGACGGTTTAGCCCTTGCGGAGCAGGTTCGGTCGGAGCTCACGCAAACGGCAAACGAGGCGGTGGCGGCAGCAGATGCGGAATTCACGGCGCTTGAAAGTGCCGATGCGGCCCTCCAGGCCCAGGTCAGTAGCCTTTTAGCCGAGCTGGACCGGGTGAATGCGCGCCTCGCCGCCCTGGAAGCGGCGGGGGGCGGGAGTTCGGATACGCCGACCTCCGCGACCTTTTCCCCCGTGGGAAGCTGGGTTTACATGCTGCACGAGACGGGCATGGGCTTTGATCCGAGCCCTGGGCAGGACAGCTATCACGAGATTTTTGGAGAAGCGGGCTTTGTGGACGTGAATGCCGACGGCACGCTCAGCCAGCCGCGGCTGGCGGATGGCCTCGGGGGCGGTTTAGCGACCTTTATCGGACGAAACAGTGACGGCAGCGTGAATATTCGCGGATCGAGGGATAACGGCGGTGACCAAACCATCGTCACCCCGGAGCCTATTTCGGCAACCTGGTCCACGGTGAGCGATGGTTCCGGGGCCGTTTTTGCGATTACCTTTAATAACGAAGATGGGGACGGGCGAGACGGGTCTATCCGTTTCTTCAAGGGCGGCGAAGATCATCTTCAGACCATCCTCATTGATAACGATGATGGCTGGGACAGCACCGGCGATGGGGCGGGGGCGGTGATCACCTCCATCACCCTTATCCGGATTGGCGACTAGGGGCAGGCGCTGATAATTCCCGAGCCCAGCCGATTCGTGAGGATGCCTTCGAAGAAGAAGTCCCGGTTCGCGAGCGGCGTTTCTAGCTCATAGAACCAGGAGGAAGGCTGGGCGCCCCGGGGGGAAGCGGCCCAGCAGCTGACAGCTGATGGCGGTGGTGGTCCCCTGATTATCGTCGATGCCAGAGTAGCTGGCCCCAATGCAATCGCTGCGCTCAAGGCAAGCCTGAGCGCAGCTATCGTAGCCAAAGCGCCGCACGTTGCTTAAATCAACATAGACGACGGGATAGGTTTCTACGGCGATCACGTACCCGTCGCGGGCGGTAAGGATAGCGTTCCCGGCAAGGTTCGTGCCCCACTCCCAGACACTACAACCGTCTTGAAGCGGGTCGATCACTTCCCCGTCGGGGAAGTTCGTGAACCGGAATACCTCGAGGTATTCGGGCTGTTCCACGGCGAAGGACGCGAAGTATTGGCGCTGGCTAGCGGCGTTCGCGGCTCGGCCGGGAACGCAGTCGTTCACGTCCACCGTGCCGTTTTGATCGATATCTTCCGACGTAAGGTCTCCCGTACCGTTTTCATTGAGATCCCAGCAGCTGGTACCGGCCGGTCCCTCAGGCCCGCGGGGGCCCTCCGGTCCCGCGGGGCCGACGCGGCCCTCATCGCCCTCAAGGGGGCAGCCGGCGAGAACAAGGCTCGCGCCAAGCACCAGTAACCATCGTTTCGTCATCGGAATGCGTCTCCCCTGTCTTACTACCCCGAAGAGTAAATAAAGCGCGTCTTGCCCACAGCGAACATTCGCCGCAAAAAGCCCTTCAACTCCACTGTCGGAATGAAGTATTCTCTCGCCCCCGGAATTTGGGTCCTGGCGTAGAAAATGCCAAGGGCCCTGTCCACGCCGAAATAGCTCAGTCGGTAGAGCAACTGATTCGTAATCAGTAGGTCCGCGGTTCGATTCCGCGTTTCGGCACCATCTCCTCGAAGAACCCCGCGCCCGCGGGGTTTTTTGTGTCTGAAAGATGTTGCCCTAGAGATCGCGGATGCAGAGCACCGCCGCCTTTTGCCGGGGCGCCGGAGGCAGGCATTCACTCGCGTAGAGGTTCATCACCTGAAGCCCGTCTTCGTCCTCGATGGCGTAGTAGCGGGAGGGATCGAAGCCGACGCCCGTGAAGTAGGGGCCGAAGGCAGCGCCGAGGGTCATTTCCAGCCGCGTGGGCAGCCGCGCGCCTTGGGCCGCGCAGACGGCCCGGGCTTGGGTTGTCAGTACGTCCTGCACCGCTAGGGTGGCGGGGAGGGGTACCCATTCCGTCTTGGGCATGGGGTTGATGAACTCGGCGAGCTCGGGCCGCTGGAAGGCGTCGAAAAAGTGCTGAGCCACGGCGGCAGACACCTGGGTGAGGGGCGCAATGGCGCTGAAGCTGCGCTGCTCCCCCGTATCCGTGCGTAGCACCGTGATGGTGAGGCGCAGCTGCTGAGCGCTGACCACGCTGTACTGCCCGTAGAGCACGTAGGTGGGGGCATCTTCTTCGAGTTCCGCCAGCGCGGGGTGGCTATAGCTAAAGCGGATGCGGCGCAGGGGCACGGGATTTCGCGCGTAGAGGTCTTCCACGGCGCTGAGAAAGCCGTCAGCGAGGGCCTGGCCAATGCCCTGATCGGCGCTGTTCACCATGGTGTCGTGCATGCTGGCGAGAAACCGGAAGAGGGGCTGGATGTCCTCCGGGCCCACGGGGCCGTCGGGGATGGCCAGCAGCCGCTCCGCAATGGCGGCATAGGTGGTAATGGCCTTCTGCCGAGCGATTTGATTCGTGGCCAGAAAATCAGGAATGTTCCCTGCCTTCAGAATGGGAAGGCGCGCCGAGACCTGCACAGGGCTCTGAGGCGGTCCGCAGAACCGGCCCCCCTCGGCCCCCTGGGCCGGTGGAAAAAGGCCGAAGGCCAGCAGCGCGAGCAGCGGGGTGGCGCGGCGAAGGCGCAGGAGAAAACGGGCCATGGGGAGGGCTCCCTCTCATGCTGGGTGAGCAGATAGTGAACGAAAACAGGCTAGCACGATCCCTTTCCGCGAGGGCAGGCCTGCCGGCCCTGTTGGCTGCGGCGCTTTTCGCCTACGGCCTGTGCTCCGCGGGGCTTCACCAGCTTGAAAGCCAGCGCCTCTGGGTGCTTCCCGCCGTGCTGCTCGCGCTCCTGGCAGCTGTGTGGCTTCGCCGGCAGGCGCAGCCTTCGGGCTTGCCGTTCCTGCTCCTTACCTTCCTATTGGTTCAAGGCCTCGCGAGCCCAGCCCTCGAGGTGTCCTTGCCCATGGCCTGGCTGCTTGCCACGCCCTTCCTGTTTCTAACGGTTCTACCCCGGCCCCTGGCCGATGAGGGGTTTCGGGGACTGCCTTGGCTGTTGCTGGTGCCAGCGCTGCTTTGGACCGTTCCCACCCTCATTCACTATGGCTGGCAGGCCATGCCTGCGCCGGAAACCCGGGATCCGAACGTGGTGGGCGATGTTTGGGCCCTGGCGCTGATCTTCGCGGCCCACCAGGGGGTAGGCCCCGGGGCGCGCCGGGGGGGCGTGGTCCTCCTCGCCCTGGCCGCGGCTGCGGTCAGCCTGATGCTCTTTGCTGTCCTCGGTGCCCGCATTGCTGGGGTGTTGGCAGGTATCGGCGTGCTGCTCTTGGCGGCGCTCCGCCGGGACCGGCGTCTGGGCTGGGTGCTTCTCGCCTATGGGTTCGGAGGGCTCTTAGCCGGGCCCTTCTCGGAGCTGGTGTTGGCACGCCCAGCAGAGGGCCTAGGCTCGGGCTTCGCCCAGGCGGGGCACCGCGCCATGCTCCTGGCGAGCGCCTTTGCGCTGTTTCAGGAGGCGCCGTTTTTCGGTGGGGGGCTGATGACCTTCGGGCTTCGCCAGGGGGCTGCGGCGGCGGCCCTCGGCTTGTCCGGTCGCGCGCCCATGGTCCACAACGATCTTGCGCAGTGGTTCGCTGAGCTCGGCCTCATCGGCGCGGGGGCGCTGGTGCTCTTACTGCTGCCGGGGCTTTGGGCGGCCCTGCGGGTCCTGGCCCGGGGGGTGCGCGCCCCCTTGCCGGCGGCGGACCCTACCCTGCCCTGGGCGCTTGGTTTCGGGCTCGTGCTGGGGCATAGCCTCGTGAATTTCCCCCTTTATGATCCGGGGCTTTGGCTATTTGTGGTGCTGGCCCGGGGGGTGCTGGCGCCCCTGTCGGCGGCCCCTGCGGGAAGCCCGGCCTTCCAAGGGCTGCGGCGAGCCCTTCCCTTGCTTTGGCTGCCGGCCTTCGGGGCTTTGGTCCTGCTGTCCGCCGTGACCCTGCTCCAGGGCCCGGCAGCGCAGCGCTTGGGCCAAGCGCCGTGTTTCAAGGGGCGGTGCGAATCAGCGCGCTGGCGCCGTTCCTGGCCGAGCCCTGGGCGCTGCAAGGGCGGGCCGCGGCCCAGCAGTGGTATGCGGGAGGCCGGGCTCCGGCGCTGGAAACCTATATCGCCAGCAGCTTTGCGGCGGCCCGGGAACGGGGGCCGCTCTATCCGCTTTACTACGCCGAAGAGGCGGAATTTCTTGCGGCGCTGGGTCAGCGGGTGGAGGCAGAGGCGGTGCTAGCTGCCGGCTTTGCCGTGGATCCGGCCTCTCCTCGCTTATGGGCGGCGCGGCTGGCGGTGGCGCCGGAGGATGAGAAGGAAGGCGTTGCTCGGGCCTGGGTGCCCCACTGCGTCTATGGCTGGCAACGGTGGCCGGCCATGGCCCGACGGTTGGCGGAGGCCCTTCCGCCTCCCGGGGCTTCGACAGACGGGTCGGCCCTTGCCGCCTGCCGGGGGCCCGGCTAGGGGGCGTTACAACCCAAGTACCTGAACGTTAATGGCGGCGGAAATCCCGGCCAGCAGCACCAGCACTAAGATCACCACCCCGAGCAGGCGCCAACCGTGAAACTGCTTTTCCGCTTGATCTTTGGGTTTGGGGTTGTCGTCTGTCACGGCGCGCTCCTGGGGGTTCTTGGGTTAGGCGCGCTCGGCGCGCAGCGATAGGTCAAGGGCGCGAACGTGCTTGGTCAGGGCGCCCAGGCTCACGTAGTCCACCCCGAGGGCGGCGAGGCCCTGAAGCCGAGCGGGGTCCACATTCCCCGAGACTTCGATTTTGGTGGCGCCTCGGGGCCGGGCGAGGGCGGCTTTGAGGGAGGGTTCATCAAACTCGTCGAGCATCACGATATCGGCGCCGGCGGCCAGGGCCTCATCTAACTCCGTGAGCGTCTCTACTTCGATTTCCACGGGCTTTCCCGGCCCCGTGCGCCGGGCCGCGGCGATGGCTTCGGCAATGGAGCCCGCAGCGGCAATGTGATTTTCCTTTATAAGAAAGGCGTCAAAGAGCCCCATGCGGTGATTCGCGCCGCCGCCGCAGAGCACGGCATATTTTTGCGCGGTGCGAAGCCCGGGTAGGGTTTTGCGCGTGTCCAAAAGCGTCAGCCCCGTGTCCTTTAGGGGCGCGCTCCACTGCCGCGTGACCGTCGCCGTCGCCGATAGGGTTTGCATGAAGTTCAGGGCGCAGCGCTCTCCCGTGAGGATGGCCCGAGCCGGTCCCTCTAGGGTGAGGAGCGTCTGTTCCGCGACGATGGCATCGCCGTCGGCGACGGCCCAGGTTAGGGTGACCCTAGGGTCCAGGCGGTCGAAGACCTCGTCTACCCAGGGACGACCGCAAAACACCCCCGCTTCCCGGGTGATCACCCGCGCCCGGAGCCGCTGGGCCGGCTCGATGAGCGCGGCGTTGAGGTCGCCGGCGCCGACGTCTTCCGCCAGCGCAGCCTCGACCTGGCGCGTAACGCTGGCGGGGTCCAGCGGGTGCTGAAACATGGGCAAGTCCTTTCCTTCATGACGGCGCGACCTTTGCGGCGCATAATAGGCGCGCTCGTGGGGGAAGCCCAGGGCCCAGGGAGGGAGGATCGCGGTGAGCCTAGGGCGCACCGAAGCATTGATTCGCGATAGCGCCCGCTGGGGCGGCATTTACGGC
>JAUILI010000080.1 GCA_030433075.1 Gammaproteobacteria bacterium
CATCAGCACGGCCATGAGCGAGTTACCCAGCAGATGGGGCACGTCGCCATGAAGGAGCAGGGGCGTAAGCACCCGCCAAAGGTCTCCATCCCGAAGGGCCGCAGCGTCGCCCACGCCCCAATCGGTAACCGCCAGGGGTGCAAGGCCCAGGCCCGCAAGCCCCGGGAGCAGCCAAAGGAGGGCGAGCACAAGCAGCGCTGCGCCCCACCCCCGATCCCCTCGGGGCTTGGGCAGCACCTTCGGCACGGGCAGCCCTTCCCCGAGCACGGCCTGAACCTCCCGCTGCGCGGCTGCCGCCAGGGCCGGGGGCACCACCACGCGCCAGCCGTGGTCCTCCCGGCCGATGCCATAGGCGATGCCCTGCGCTTCCAGGGCCAACCGCACCAGCTGGAGCTGATCGACGCGCCCCCCCTGAGCCACGCTGACCCAGCGTTCTTCAAGGCTTTGCGTCCCGGCCTCCTGCCAGGCGCCGGCGCCACCGTGCCCTCCTGCGGCGGGGCGGCGATGGGGATGATGACTCACCACTGGCGCCGAACTCCGTCGTCCTTAAAGGGCCCCACGAGCTCCTCGGTGACCCAGCCGCCGTAGTAGCTGCCCGGCTGGGGAACCACCCATTCGTCTCCCAGGCGACAGCGCAGGGGCGGCTGGGCATAGAAGGCCACCCACCCCGCCAACGCCCCGTAGGGCGCCGCGGCCTCGGGGTAGGTCCAGGCCAGGGCCCCGGC
This sequence comes from Gammaproteobacteria bacterium, assembly GCA_030433075.1. Taxonomy (GTDB): domain Bacteria; phylum Pseudomonadota; class Gammaproteobacteria; order Pseudomonadales; family Azotimanducaceae; genus Salivita. Next base: position 726 of record JAUILI010000080.1, read on the forward strand.
CTCGGGGCGGGCCTTGAGGGCAAAATAGCGCGCCGGCCCCTTCCATTCACAAAAGCTCCGCTGCGGCGCGGGGATGAGATGGGCCCAGGCAACGGCGTCCTCGGGAAAATAATAGGCGGGGGGGCTCGCGGTTTCGCAGAGCGCAAGCAGAGCCTCGCTGCGGGCGAGGCATCGATCGTCGAAGAACACGGCCCCTTCCCGCGCCTCGGGAATCAGCGCCGGTGGCCTCGGGAAATCCCACACGGAACGCTGCCCAGGCCCTGGGGTCACGGCAAAGGGGGGCCGCTGCCGTCCATCGTAGGCCCAGCCCCCGGCGCCCATGGTGCTTATACCTCGGCCAGGAACAGCTTCTGGATACTTGAGAAGTCGAGGCGTCCGGCGTCCTGCTCAGCACTAGAAGCCTGCTGCTTATGCAGGGTGTAGAGGGATCGGGCCAGGCTGCCCAGGGGTGCGCTCTGCCCAAGCTTCGCTGCGGCGTCGAGGGCGAGGCCCAGATCCTTCAGCATCAGATCGACCAGGAAGCCCCCTTCATAGCCGCGGGACGCCGGCACCCCTTCCATCACCCCGGGGTAAGGGTTGTAGACGTTGAGCGCCCAGTTCCCCCCGGAGGATTGCTTCATGATGTTCGATAGCACGGCCGGATCCAGCCCCTCCCGGACCCCCAGGGCCAGGGCCTCCGCGGTCCCGCTCATGAGCACGGCGAGGAGCATGTTGTTACACATCTTCGCCACCTGGCCGGCGCCCGCGGCCCCGGCGTGGAAGATGTTTTTCCCCATGGCTTCCAGCACCGGGCGCGCCCGATCCAACGCGTCGCCATCGCCCCCCACCATAAAGGTCAGCGTGCCGGCTTCCGCGCCCCCCACCCCACCAGACACGGGGGCATCGAGCATGGCCAGGCCGCGCTGAGCCGCGGCGGCGGCAAGGCTCCGAGCGGTTTCCGCGGCAATGGTGGAGCAATCCAGGAGCAGGGTCCCGGCAGGGAGCTGGTCCAGTAGGCAGGCCTGATCGTCGCTGGCCAGGTAGACGGCCTCCACGTGGGCCCCGGCCGGAAGCATGGTGATCACCACCTCGGCGCCCTCCGCTGCCTCCCGGCTGCTGCCGGCCACCCGCGCGCCGGCATCGGCCATGCCCGCCAGGGCGGCCTCGCTCAAGTCAAAGACCGCCACCCCGTGCCCCGCCGCAAGCAGGTTGCGCGCCATGGGGCCGCCCATGTTTCCAAGACCGATAAAGGCAATCTGTGCCATAGCAAGGCGTCCTAAGTAGAGAGGTCAGCGAGGGGGTTTTGCGGCCAGGGGCCTTCGAAGTGCGCCAGCACCACCTCCCGGGGGAGAGCATCGTGACTGGACACGGTCCAGGCCGGCTGGCGATCCTTGTCAATCAAGAGCGCGCGCACGCCCTCGGGAAAATCGGGGCGCCGCGCGCAGTTGGCGCCAATCGCCAGCTCCAACTGAAAGCGCTCGGCAAGACTGAGCGCCGGGGCCCGATGCAGCTGCTCCACCACGATGCCCGCGGTCACGGGACACCCCGCTTCAAAGGTGGCGACGGCGTCGCTAAGGGCTTCGGTGGCGCCCGCTAGGCTGCGCAGCCCGGCGACGGTGGCCGCGAAGTCCCCCTGGGCGGAAGCGAGGGCTCTATCAATGCGCGCCTGCTCATCGAAGATCGGCGTCGGGGCCTCGGCTTCCGGGAGCGCTGCCAGGGCGCCTTCAAGCGCTGCTGCGGCTTCCGCCTCATTCCCCTGGGGGAGGGCCAGCTCCCGAAGGGTCGCTTCTAGCGCCGGGCCCGCATCATCCGCAATAAGGTGTGTACCCAGACCCAGGGCCCGGGCATCGCCCCCGCGGAAGTGCGTTCCCGTGAGGCCCAGGAAGAGGCCGAGGGATCCGGGCATGGCCGACAGCAGCGTGGTGCCGCCGGCATCGGGGAAGAGCCCGATGGTGATTTCGGGCATGGCCACCCGGCTCTTCGGCGTCACGATGCGAAAGCGGGAGGCTGCCAGTAGGCCCAGGCCGCCGCCCATGACCACGCCGTGGCCAAAGCAGAGCACGGGCTTGGGAAAGGTGTGAAGGTCATAGTCCAGGCGGTATTCGCGCTCGAAGAAATCCTCGGCGTAGGTGTCGATGCGGCGGCGAGCCGCCTGATTCGCCTTACAGCTGCGATAGAGCGCTTGAATGTCGCCGCCGGCGCAGAAGGCCCGATCGCCGGCGCCCCGGAGGTAGACCATGGCGACGGCGGGATCGTCGCGCCACTGGGCCAGGGCCTCGGCAAGGGCGTCGACCATGGTCAGGTCGAGGGAATTTAAGGTGGCCGGAACGTTCAGCGTGGCCACGGCGATATGCCCCGGCCCAGCGCTGGGCCAAAGCTCAAACTCGATGCCCGGGGCATCAGTCATGGGACTCTCCTTGGACGATTGGGCCTTCCAGAAATTGGGCGTCTGGGACGGCGAGCAGGGCCTCCGTTTCGTGCAGCTGAGCCTGCACGGGCAGCGCGCGCACGTTATGCAGGAGGGCGGCGCGGAGCACGCGCACCGGCGTGTCCGAACGTTCGGCATAAACCGGGCTGCCGCAGCGGCGACAGAACACCCGGTCCTTTCCCGGGGAAGATTCATAGCGGGCCAGGAGCGCTTCCCCCGCCAACAGCACGAAGGCCTCCCGGGGAACCGGAGCACTCAAATTAAAGGCCGCCCCCTGGGCCTGCTGGCAGCTGCGGCAATGGCAAAGGAACACCGCTTCCGGCGGCGTGCGCAGCGCATAGCGCACGCCCCCGCAGAGGCACCGCCCGGCTTCGGGCAGCGCTTCGCTCATGCGTTACGCCACTGGGGCGAACGCTTCTCTAGGAAGGCGTTAACGCCCTCGCGCTGATCTTCCGTGGAGAACAAATCCACAAAGGCTTCCCGCTCGTGGGCGTAGCTTTCCGCCAGGGGGCCTTTGCGCGCGCGCATGATGAGGCCCTTGCAGGCGGAGACGGCCACGGGGCTTTGCTTACCCACGTTCCCCGCCCAGGCCTGGGCCGTGGCCAGGGCTTCCCCCTTTTCCACCACGGCCTCCACCAGCCCGATGCGCTCCGCCGTTTCCGCGTCGACGCGCTCGCCGCAGAGAATCATGCGCTTGGCCCAGCCTTCCCCCACCACCCAGGAGAGGTTTTGGGTGCCGCCGCCGCAGGGCAGAAGGCCCACGGTGGCCTCGGGCAGGGCCATCTGCGCATGGCGCTCGGCGATGCGCAGATCGCAGGCCAGAGCGCACTCAAGGCCGCCGCCCATGGCGTAGCCGTTGATCGCCGCGATGGACACGCCCCGATAGGACGCCAGCGCCTCAAAGGCGCGGCCAAAGTGCTGCGCCATGGACCGCGCCCGAGCCTTGTCGCCATCGGCGAACACCTTGAGATCGGCCCCCGCGGAGAAGAACTTTTCCCCGGCACCGGTGACGATCAAGGCGTAAATATCCCGGTTGCCGTTCAGCTGCCCCATGATGGCCTCGAGGCCCGAGAGGCTTTCCTCGTCCCACACGTTGGCGGCGGGGTTGTCGATGGTGAGGATCGCCGTGGCGCCCTCGACGGTGAGCTTGAGCTTAGACGTTGGGCTCGCGAGCATACTGTTCCCTCCCCAGAGCGTGGATTAATGCAGGAGCGCCGCAGCGCCTTCCATTTGCATGCGCCGGGCGATGATCACCCGCATGATTTCGTTCGTTCCCTCTAGAATCTGGTGCACCCGCACATCCCGGAGATGGCGTTCCAGGGGATATTCCCGGATATAGCCATAACCGCCGTGAAGCTGAAGGGCCTTGTTGCACACCTCAAAGGCGCGATCCGTGGCAAAGCGCTTGGCCATGGCGCAGTAGAGCGTAGCCTCGGGGTGCCCCGCATCGAGCCGGGCTGCGGCCAGGCGCACCATCTGCCGCGCCGCCAGGAGCTCCGTCGCCATGTCCGCGAGTTCAAACTGGGTATGCTGAAAGGCGCCGATGGGCTGGCCAAACTGCTGCCGTTCCCCCACGTAGGCAAGGGTCTGCTCCAGCGCTGCCTGGGCCGTCCCCACGGCGGTGGTGGCGATGTTGATGCGCCCCCCGTCGAGGCCCTTCATGGCAATCTTGAAGCCCTCCCCCTCCGCGCCGAGGCGGTAGGTGGCGGGGACGAAGGCATCCTCAAAGGTGATGGCGCGGGTGGGCTGGCTGTTCCAACCCATCTTCTCTTCCTTCCGCCCGAAGCTGATGCCAGGCGTGTTGGCGGGCACCACGAAGCTCGAGACGCCCTTGGCGCCGGGCTGGGGGCCGTTCTCATCGGCCACCCGGGCCATCACCACCAGCACGTCCGTGTCTCCGGCGCCGGAGATGAACATCTTTTGGCCGTTCAGCCGGTAGCCGTCCCCTTCCCGGGTGGCGGTGGTGCGCAGAGACGCCGCATCGGACCCGGCCCCAGGCTCGGTCAGGCAGTATGACGCCAGGGTTTTCGCTTCTGCCAGCTCGGGGCAAAAGGCGGCCTTCGTTTCCTCGTTACCGAAGCTGGCGATCATCCACAGGGCCATGTTGTGAATGGTCATGAAGGCCGCCGTGGAGGTGCAGCCCTCGGCCAGGGCCTCAAAGATCAGGGCCGAATCGAGGCGCGAAAGCCCCAGGCCCCCGGCGCTCTCCGGCGTATAGAGGGCCATGAGGCCCAAGCTGCCGGCTTCCCGCAGCACGTCCTTCGGGAAGTGGCCCGTGGCATCCCACTCCGCGGCCTTCGGCGCCAGGGCCTTGGCCGCAAACTGGCGAGCCATGGCCACATAGGCGTCCTGCGTTTCGTTCAGCTCAAAATCCATAGCCCCCTCCCTACTTCAGGGCGATGGACATGTTCGGCCCGCCGGTGACGGGCGTGTCATCGAACCAGCGGGCCGTGATGGTTTTGATTTCCGTATAGAAGCGCGGCGCATCCTTCCCGTAGGCGTGCTGATCGCCGTAGAAGCTGCCGCCCCAGCCGGTGAAGGAGAAGAACGGCAGGGGCACGGGGATGGGGACGTTGATCCCCACCTGGCCGACGTCGATTTCGTGCTGATACTTGCGCGCAGCCCCGCCCGAGCTCGTGAAGATGGAGGTGCCGTTGCCGTAGGGATTTTCGTTAATCAAGCGAATGGCGTCATCCAGCGTATCCACGGTCATGGCGCAAAGCACAGGGCCGAAGATCTCTTCCTTGTAAATGTCCATCTCGGGCGTGACATCGCTGAACAGCGTGGGCCCAATCCAGTTGCCGTCGGGGAAACCGGGCACGGTGCAGTCGGAGCCATCGAGCAGAAGCGTTGCGCCGGCGTCGACACCGCGCTGGATAAGCCCGTGGATGCGATCCCGGGCCTGGGGCGTAATCACGGGGCCATAGGCCGCCTCCGGGTCATCCCAGGCGCCGGGCTTGAGCGCCGCCATGGCGTCCCGCACCTCCGGAATCCATTCGGCCGCTTCCCCTACGAATACGGCCACGGAGATGGCCATGCAGCGCTGCCCCGCGGCGCCGCAGGAGGCGCCGATGATGTTCGAAATCACCTGATCCTTCGGCGCATCGGGCATGATGACCATGTGGTTTTTTGCCCCAGCCATGCACTGGACGCGCTTCAAATTCTCCGCGGCCCGGCGATAAACATGCTGCCCCACGGGGACCGACCCGACGAAGGACACGCCCTTGATGTCGGGGTGGTCGCAGAGGAAATTCACCTGCTTGGCCGTGCCGTGAATCACCTGGAGCACCCCCTTCGGCGCCCCGGCTTCTTCGAATAGCTTCGCGAGCAGGTTCGGAGTCATGGGATCCCGCTCCGAAGGCTTCAGAATAAAGGTGTTCCCGCAGGCGATGGCCATGGGGAACATCCAAAGGGGAATCATGGCCGGGAAGTTGAAGGGCGTAATGCCCCCAAACACGCCGAGGGGTTGGCGCAGGGAATAGCTGTCGATGCGGCGCGCTACGTTCTCCACCGTTTCCCCCATGAGGAGTGGCGCAATGTTCGCCGCCTGCTCCACCACCTCGATGCCCCGCCAGACGTCGCCCTTCGCGTCCTCGAAGGTCTTTCCCGTCTCCTGGGCCAGCACGGTGGCGATTTCGTCGTGGCGCTCCTTCAGTAGCGCCTGATAGCGCAGCATGAGGCGGGAGCGCTCGGGCACGGCCACCTCTTTCCAGCTGGCGAAGGCCGCCTTCGCCGAGGCCACGGCCTGGGCCATTTCCTCATCGGTCGCCACGGGCACTTCGCAGAGGATTTCCTGCGTGGCCGGGTTGCGGACGGGCAACCATTCCGTGGTGGTGCTTTGCACAAATGCCCCATCGATGTACTGCGGAAGCCGCTCGGCCATGCCTCTCTCCTTATGCCCTCAATAGTGCGCTTTAAACCCCGAAGGGCCCATCTTAGCGCAGGGGGGCGGGGACCGGGAAAGGCGCCGGCGCTAGGCGGAGGCTGATCCGAGCAGGAGCCGAAGCCCCAGCACCAAAAGCACCGCCGCCAGCAGGGGGCGAAGCCAGCGCTCCGGGGTTTTGAGGTTGAGCCGGCTGGCAGCGTAGGCCGCGGGCAGGGAGCCCAGGAGGAGCCACCCGAGAAGGGCCCAATCCACCGCGCCTCCAAAGGCATAGGCGGCGCCGGTGAGCGCGGCCAAGGGAAGGGCATGAGCCAAATCGGTGGCCACCAGGCGCTGGGGCGTCATGCGCAGGGGATAAAGCGCAAGCAGCACAGCGCTGCCCAGGGCCCCGGCGCCCACGGAGGTCAGCGCCACGGCAGCGCCCATGGCAGCCCCCGCAAGCACGGTTAGCGGGCCCTGGCGCCCCTTGAAGCGCGCCGGGTCAGCAAGACGCCGGCTTCGCCCCGAGGCTGCCCAGCGCGGGGCCAAAAGCAGCGTGAGCGCCGCCAGAAGCACCATGCCTCCCACCACGGGCAGGAGCCAGGGCATGGGTCGATCATGCCCCCCGCCCGGCTCAAGGAAGAACACCACTAGCGCTGCCGTGGGAAGGCTGCCGAAAGCAAGGCGTCGGAGCACCTGCCCGTCCACCATCCCGGCGGGTTGAAAGGCCCGAAGGGCGGCCAGTTTGGTCAGGGCCGCAAAGCACAGGTCCGTGGCAATGGCCGTCAGCGGCGCGATGGAGAACCCCAGCATCAGCACCGGGGTCATGAGGGCGCCCCCGCCCACGCCGGTGAAGCCGACGAGCGTTCCCGTGAGCGCACCAACAAGCACCAGCGCGAAGGATTCCATGGCGAGCCCCGAAGAGTTTGCTGCGAATTTGTCGCATGTTACATAAATGGATTTTTGTTTGAAGAAAAATCTCCCAAGCCATAAGATTCGCAGCTGTTGATTACATAAACTGCATATCGCGACATGGCCCGTGCTGCGATGCAGTGCTCTACAGAAGGAGCCCGCCATGGCAGAACCGTTCCTCACCCCCGGTCTCTGGGACCGGGACCGGGTCCAGCAGACCCTCGAGCAGGCCGGGGAAACGGTGACCGTGCGCACCCTCGAACGGCGCATCGAGGGCCTCCCCTTCCTGCCCCCGATCGTGGACGACCGGGATCTGGTCGACGAACGGGGCAAGGGGATCAGCCAGCTGGTCCTCGGCGCCCTGAAGGACCGGGCCCAGCGCAAGCGGCATCGCGTGCTCTACGCCGCCCTCACCCGGGCCCCGTCCGGGCAGCCGGTGCTGGCTTTGCATGACGGACGGGGCGCCCGGCTCTGGATCGCCGGCCCGGCGGAGGCCCTTGCTGCCGACCCGGAGGATCTGACGACGGTGGCAACCCCCTGGCTCCTCGATGCCCTCGGCGTCCTGGGCCAGCACGTGGGAAAGCCCTTGCTGCTCATTCCCCAGGGCGCCCTCGTCGCGCCCCTGCGCACCCTCACGCCCCCGGCGGGCATGACCGTCGCCGTGAGCGCCCATGCCCCCGTGCTTCATTTCCCCGAGCCCACCCTCGAGCGGCCCACGCCCACGCCGCACCTGCAGGCGCTCGAGGCCGAAGCGATCCATATCATTCGCGAGGCGGTGGCTCAGGGTGAAAATCCGGGCATGCTGTTTTCCGTGGGCAAGGACAGCGCGGTGATGCTCCACCTCGCGCGGAAGGCGTTCTACCCAGCCCCACCCCCCTTTCCCCTGCTTCACGTGGATACGCGCTGGAAGTTCCAGGAGATGTACCTCTTCCGTCAGCACATGGCGGACGTCAGCGGCATGGAGCTTTTGGTGCATACCAATCCCGAGGCCATCGCCAAGGACATCAACCCCTTTGATCATGGCTCGGCCCTGCACACGGACATCACGAAAACTCAGGGCCTAAAGCAGGCTCTGGACCAGTACCGCTTTGACGTGGTTTTTGGGGGCGCGCGCCGGGACGAAGAAAAGTCCCGAGCTAAGGAGCGGATCTTTTCCTTCCGCACCGCCACCCACAGCTGGGATCCGAAGAACCAGCGCCCGGAGCTTTGGAATCTCTATAACGCGCAGAAGCGCCCGGGGGAGAGCCTTCGGGTCTTTCCCATTTCCAACTGGACCGAGGTGGATATCTGGCAATACATCTACCAAGAGCAGATTCCCATCGTGCCCCTCTATTTCGCCAAGGAGCGCCCCGTGGTGGAGCGGGATGGGCTCATCCTGATGGTGGATGACGACCGCTTCCGCCTGGCCCCGGGGGAAGAGATCGAATTCCGCTCCGTGCGCTTCCGCACCCTCGGCTGCTACCCCCTGACCGGCGGCGTGGAATCGGACGCCCAATCCCTGCCGGACATCATCGTGGAGCTCATTCAGTCCCGAAGCTCGGAGCGCCAGGGGCGGGCCATCGACAGCGATAGCGCCGCCAGCATGGAAAAGAAAAAGCAGGAGGGGTACTTCTAATGACCACTGCCATGAGTGCCGCGGACCGCCAGGCCGCCTTTGAAAGCTTTCTCGCCGAGCAGCGGGAACAGGACCTTCTGCGCTTTATCACCTGCGGCAGCGTCGACGACGGCAAGAGCACGCTCATCGGCCGCCTGCTTTGGGATGCCCAGCAGCTTTACGATGATCAGCTGGCCGCGCTCACCGCCGAATCCAAGCGCTACGGCACGCAGGGGGACGACATCGACTTCGCCCTGCTGGTAGACGGGCTGGCCGCGGAGCGGGAACAGGGCATCACCATCGACGTAGCCTACCGCTTCTTTGCCACCCGGCGCCGGAAGTTCATCGTTGCCGATACCCCGGGGCACGAGCAGTACACCCGGAACATGGTGACCGGGGCCTCCACGGCTCAGGTCGCCGTGCTGCTCATCGATGCCCGGCAGGGCGTGCTAACCCAAACCCGCCGCCATGCCTATCTCGTCTCCCTCGTGGGCATCAAGCACGTCGTGCTGGCCATCAACAAGATGGATTTGATGGGCTATGACCAAGCCACGGCGGAGGCCATTGAAGCGGAGTTCCGCGCCTTCGCTGAGCCCCTGGGCTTCGCCAGCATATCCGCCATTCCCGTAAGCGCCCTGAAGGGGGACAACATCACGGAGCGCAGCGCGGCCATGGCCTGGTATCGGGGCCCTACGCTCCTTGCCTACCTGGAGACGGTGGATGCGCGGCACGACCAAAGCGGCGGCGCCCTCTTCCCGATCCAGCTGGTGAACCGCCCGAACTCCGACTTCCGGGGCTTCTCCGGCACCCTCGCCCGGGGCCGGCTGGCCGTGGGGGACACGCTTCGGGTGACCGCCTCGGGGCAAACGGCAGAGGTGAGCCGCATCGTCACCTTCGACGGCGACCTTCCCGAACTGACCGCCGGGGGTGCGGCCACGGTC
>JAUILI010000174.1 GCA_030433075.1 Gammaproteobacteria bacterium
CAAGTGCACCTGAAGGGCCTCAAAAACCCCATCATCGACCCGGCCCCGCTCGAGCACCAGCGCATCGGTGTAGGCCAGTGCCGCCCGTTCCACGGGGCTATAGCAGTCGGCGACGGACCAGTGCCGGCACCCCTGGATCTGTTCCTCTGTGAGCCCCACTTCCCGGGCCGCCTTACAGTGCTGGGAATAGACAAACTGCGAGCCCACGAGGTAGCCCGCCCGGAGCTGCCCGAGCTCCCGCACCTTAGGATCGATGACCCGCTTCGGATCTCGGTAGAAACGAAAGCCGTCCGTGGTATGGGCAAAGGCGTCGGGGACGATGTTGAAAACGGTCCACCAGTTTCCCGGCGTCCCCGTGGCCGTTCCCGGCGCCGTTAGGGGGTCCCGATCGCCAAATAGCAGATCGAAAATTTGATTCGCATAGGGATTCCCCATCTCCCGCCCTGCTTGCTTGAGCCGTGGCATAGCACCCTCCTCCCGTGAAAACCCGTAAGCTCCCGTATCACGCCGTCATTGCGCGGCGCACTCGCTAAGGGGAGCACGCCATGAACTCTACCGCAGAGCCGCCCGTGATTCTGGTCCTGGGCGCGGGCGCCGGCATTGGCGCCACCACCGGGAAACGCTTCGCCGCCGAGGGCTACCGCGTCGTGCTGTGCCGCCGCACGGACCAGGCGGGGCTCGACGCCGCCGTCGCGGACATCCAAGACACCGGGGGCTGGGCCCAGGGGCGCCTTCTCGATGCCACAGCGCCGGAGGATCTCGAGGCGGTGATCGAGGAAACGGAGGCCTCCGTCGGCCCCATCGATACGGTGTTGTTTAATCTCGGGGGCCAGATCGGCGATCGCGCCCTCACGGACACCTCACCCAAAACCTTCGAGCGCGTGTGGCGCATGGCCACCCTGTCCCTCTATCGCACGGCCCACGCCGTGCTGCCGGCCATGGCCGCGCGGGGACGGGGCAATCTTTTAGTCACCGCCTCCACGGCGGCGCTCCGGGGCAATCCGGGCCAGCACGCCCACGCGGCCGCCATGGGCGCGCGGCGCCTGCTTTGCCAAAGCCTCAGCGCCGAATATGCAGCCAAGGGCATTCACGTGGCCCACGTGGTGGTAGACGGGGCCGTGGATGCGCCGGACACGCTGGGAAAGATGCTCGGGCCGGAACGCTTCGCCGCCCTTCGGGAAGCCAAGGGCGGGGAGGCCGGGGGCCTCATCAGCCCTGAGGCCGTGGCCGAAACCTACCTTCAGCTGGCGCGCCAGCCCCGCTCCACCTGGACCTTCGAGCTGGACCTTCGGTCCCACAGCGATCGGGCCTGGTGGAACTAGACCCCAAACCCGGAGCCGAGCCCGGGGCCAAGCGCTGGCCTAGGCCCGGTGCCGCAGCACCTGGCCCGGCGCAGCGCCGGTGAGCTCGTCGTTGCGGAGGGTGACCACGCCGTTAATGACCGTGGCCAGGTAGCCCTCTGCGCGCTGGGTGTAGCGCGGTGCGCCGCCGGGGAAATCGTGGACGATCTCCGGTTGCCGCTCCCCGACGCGAGCAAGATCAATGACGTTCACATCGGCCCGAAGCCCTTCCGCCAACACGCCCCGATCCTTCAGCCCCAGCACCGCAGCGGGCCCGGAGGTCATGCGCCGAATCGCCTCTTCGATGGTGAAGTGGCCCCGATCGCGCACCCAGTAGCTCAGGAGGAAGGTGGACCAACCCGCATCCATAATCTGGGACACGTGGGCCCCGGCATCGCCCAGCCCGGGATAGAGATGTTCGCTACCGTAGAGCCCCGCGAGCTCCTCCACGTTCATGGAGAACATGCGGAAGTTGAAGAGGGCCCGCCCCTCGCTTTCCAAGGAAAGGCGCACAAAGGTTTCGATCCAGTGCTCCCCCGCCGCTTCCGCGATGGCCCCAAGAGACTGGGTGCCCACATAGTCGGGATTCTTACCCGTTC
>JAUILI010000175.1 GCA_030433075.1 Gammaproteobacteria bacterium
GGCCTTCGGCGCTTAACGCCAACCTGGCCCCAGCGCTCGGAGGAGCAGACCCCGCCGGCCCCAGCGCTGCGCGCCCAATGGTCACGGTTTTGGCTCATCGATCCCCTTGATGGCACCAAGGAGTTTCTAGCCGGCAACGGCGAATACACGGTCAATGTGGCGCTTATCGAGGAGGGTCGTCCCGTGCTCGGGCTGGTGGGGGTGCCGGGGCAAGGGCTTATTTACCTGGGCTGGGTGCCCGAAGGGCGCGCGGAGCGCATTTCCCGGCATGGCGAGCGCTGCCCGCTGCGTACGCGCCCCTGTGCGACGCCGCCGGTGGTGGTGGCGTCCCGGCGCCATCGCGGCGAGGCCCTGGAGTCCCTGCTGCAAGCCCTCGGGGAAGCGGCGCCGGGGCTGCAAACCCGCGCCGTAGGCAGTGCGCTGAAGCTGGTGGTGCTGGCGGCGGGGGAGGCGGACGCCTACCCGCGGCGAGGGCCCTGTAGCGAATGGGATATCGCCGCTGGGGAAGCGGTGCTGCTGGCGGCCGGGGGGCAGCTTTTCACCTTTGAAGGCGAACTTCTGCGTTACAACAAGCTCGAGAGCGATCTAAACCCCGACTTTTGGGCCGTGGGGGACCCGGCGGGCCCCCTGGCAACGGTGCTCCGGGGCTGGGGCTAAGCGATCTCGACCAGCTCGATGGCAAAGGTGAGGGCTTGCCCGGCGAGGGGGTGGTTGGCATCGAGGGTCACGGCCTCATCCGTCAGTTCCACCACCTTGCACTGTACGGGATTGCCTGCCTGATCCTGCAGCTGGAGGTCGAGGCCCACGGACAGGGTGAGGTCCGGGGGGAACTGATCCCGCGGCAGCGAGCCCACCATGGCGTCATCCCGCTCGCCGTAGGCATCGGCAGCTTCAATGCGCGTGCTGCAGCTTTCCCCCGGGGCTAGGCCCCGCACCGCGGCTTCGAAGCCGGGAATGATCTGGCCCTCGCCGAGGGTGAACTCCAGGGGTTGGCGCCCTTCCGAGGAATCGAAGCGCTCGCCGCTGTCGAGCGTTCCCGTGTAGTGCACGCGGACCGTATCCCCGTTTTGTGCCGTGGCCATGGGCCTCTCCTTCCGGTTTTTTCCGGTGAATGTAAGGTCAGTGTGTCATGGCCCGGGGCGTGAGACCAAACCGCGTGGAATTAGCGTGCCTTCGACCCCAGCGCCCCTTGGCGCCGTCGAGAAGTCATGCGAAGCTTTTCGCCGGGAGAATTTTAGGGAGAGGGTAATGTCGGATTCACCGGATGACGCAACGACCGTTCGCCGCTTGGCCGTGCTGGTGGGCGGGCTGGTCCTCATGACCTTCGGGGTCGCTGGGCTGGTGTCGATCGTACTGTAGGGCCCGGCGGGCCCGAGGGAGGGCCCAAAAGGTGTCTACGGTTAGCACGCGGGAGACGTCCGTCGCGGTGGCGCGCCAAGCGCTCAAGCGCTTTCTCGGCCTCCCCGGGCGCCCCGTGGTGCTCACGGGGGCAGGTTGCTCCACCGATTCAGGCATTCCCGATTACCGAGGCCCCAGCGGGGCCTGGCGCTCTCGCCAGCCTATCCAGTTTCAACCCTTCCGCACCCAGCTGGCGGCCCGGCAGCGCTATTGGGCTCGGAGCATGGTGGGCTATCCGCGCATGGCGGAGGCCACCCCCAATGGGGTGCACCGGGCCCTGGCCAGCCTCGAGGCCCGGGGGCTCCTAGGGCTTCTCGTCACGCAAAACGTGGATGACCTCCACCGCCGCGCGGGGCAGCGCCAGGTGCTTGATTTACATGGCCGTTTGGCTCGAGTGCGCTGCCTTGACTGCGGTCACCGCTCTTCTCGGGCCGTGCTCCAGCGGCGCCTGGAAGCCCTGAACCCCACCTTTGCTGCCCGCCTCTCCCAGCCCGTGGTGGCGGCCCCGGACGGCGATGCCGAAGTGGAAG
>JAUILI010000081.1 GCA_030433075.1 Gammaproteobacteria bacterium
GCGGATTGGGTGTACGGCCTTCCCGAACTTTCGCCGGCCCAGGGCGAGGCCATCGCCGCCGCCCCCCGAGTCTCCAATCCCGGTTGCTACGCCACCGGCGCCATTTTGGCCCTGGCACCGCTCCGCGCCGCGGGCCTTTTGGCCGCCGACGCCCCGCTGACGATCAACGCGCTCTCGGGCTATTCCGGCGGCGGGCGCACCATGATCGAGGACTACGAAGCAGCGATCAGCCAGGGGCCCGCGCCGACGCCGAAGCCCTATGCCCTCACCTTGGACCACAAGCATCTTCCGGAGATCCAGCGCTACGGCGATCTCGCCCAGGCGCCCCTGTTTGTGCCCATGGTGGGCGCCTACTACCGGGGCATGCTGGTGCAGATCCCCCTGCCTGGGACGCTCTTGCCTGCCGGCGGGGCGGAAGCCCTGCGGGAGGCCCTGGTCGCCCATTATGAAAACTGCCCCGCGGTGCGCGTAGCCGAGGCGCCGCGCCTGGCCGACGGCCGCTTCCTCGATCCCGAGGGGGCGAACCATGCGCACGGCGTTGAACTGATGGTGTTCGGCACCGACCGGGATGCGCTCCTCGTCGCCCGGCTGGACAACCTCGGCAAGGGTGCCGGGGGCGCCGCCGTGCAAAATCTCAACCTCATGCTGGGCTGCGACCCCTTTACCGGGCTTGAGCCCCTATCCGAGGCCACCCCATGAATAGCGATCAGCTCGAGACCGTGCTGAAGGACGCGGAGGCCGCCCATCGCGCTGCCTGCGCGACCCCCCTCGCCCTCGACCTCACCCGAGGCAAGCCCGCGGCCAGCCAGCTCGACGCCGCCAACGCCCTCGACGGGATTCTCGGCGGCCAGTTCCTCGATCAGGACGGCAATGACACGCGGAACTACGGGGGCCCCCTGGGCATTCCCGAGCTTCGGGCCCTCGGCGGCGCGGTGCTTGATGCGCCGGCGGCGCAGGTCATGGCGGGAGGCAACTCAAGCCTCACCCTGATGTACCAGTTTGTGGATGCGGCGCTGCGCTTTGGCTTCGGGGGCCAGTCCCCCTGGGGCGAAGGCGCCAAAATGCTCTGCCCCGTGCCTGGCTACGACCGGCACTTTGCTATTGGGGAACACCTCGGCATCGAGCTCATCCCCATCCCCATGACAGAAGCCGGGCCAGATATGGACGCCGCGGAGGCAGCGGTCGCCGCCGACCCCGCGATCAAAGCCATCTGGTGCGTCCCCAAGTACAGCAACCCCACGGGGGTCAGCGTTTCGGAAACGGTGACGGCGCGCCTCGCGGCCCTGCCCAAGCGCGCCGGCCCGGGCTTCACCGTGCTCTGGGACAACGCCTATGCGGTGCACGATCTCACCGAGACGCCCGCGCCCCTGCCCTCTCTGTGGGCGGCGGCGGAACGGGAAGGGACCCTCGATGCCATGGCCCTCTTCGCGTCCACCTCAAAAATGAGCTGGGCCGGCGGTGGCGTGGCCTTCTTCGCGAGCGGCCCCCAAACCTTCGCAGGCTTCGCGAAGCACCTGTCTTTCCAGATGATTGGCCCGGACAAGGTGAACCAGCTGCGCCACGCGCGGCTCTTCCCCACGCTTGACGCGCTGAAGGCCCACATGGCCGAGCACCGCGCCCTGCTGGCCCCGAAATTCGATGCCGTCCTCAAAGCGCTCGACGAGGGCCTTGGCAACACCGGCCTCGCCCACTGGACCGTACCGGAAGGCGGCTATTTCGTTTCCGTGGACCTGGTCCCGGGCACCGCCAAGGCGGTGGTCGAGCTGGCGGCGGAGGCGGGCGTCAAGCTGACCCCCGCCGGCGCCACCCACCCCTATGGCCAAGATCCGCAGGACCAAACCCTGCGCCTTGCGCCCAGCTTCCCGCCCCTCGCCGACGTTGAAGCGGCCATGGCGGTTTTTGTGAATTGCGTTCGCCTTGCCGGCGCGCGCCAGCGCTTAAAGGAACGCCGCTAAGTGACCGAACCCGAAGAGATCCAAGACGTTCAAGAACCTCAAGAGCTCCAAGAGACGCCCGAGGCGGAAGCGCCCCAGGCCGCCCCCGAGCCGGTCCTGTTCGAAGAGTTCGGGCTGCCAAGCCCGCTCATGAAGGCCATCGAAGCCCTCGGCTTCACCGCCTGTACCCCGATCCAGGGGGAAACGCTCCCCCACGCCCTCTCCGACTACGACGTGGTGGGGCAGGCGCAAACGGGGACGGGGAAGACGGCCGCCTTCCTCATTTCCATCATTGCCCACCAGCTTGAGTTCCCGAAGGATCCGCTCCTGCCCCCGGGTACGCCGCGGGCCCTGATTGTGGCTCCGACCCGGGAGCTCGCCATGCAGATCGCCGACGACGCCGAAGGGCTCTGCCGCTTCTCCGGCCTGCGCGTGCTGTCCGTGGTGGGGGGTATGGACTTCGAGCGCCAGCGCCGCATTCTCGAGGAGCGCCGCGTCGATATCCTCGTGGGCACCCCGGGGCGCCTCATCGACTTTATTACCCGGGGCAAGCTGAACCTGCGTCATGTGGAACAGCTGGTGCTAGACGAAGCGGACCGCATGCTGTCCATGGGCTTTATCCCCGACGTGCGTCGCATCGTGCGCCAAACCCCGCCGAAGGAGCGGCGCCAAACCCTGCTCTTCAGCGCGACCTTTAGCGAAACCATCCTGCGCCTGGCCAGCCAATGGACGCTGGACGCGGAGCAGGTGGTCATCGAGCCCGAATCCGTCGCCACGGACCGGGTGGAACAGCGCATCTACCTCGTGGCCGAGGAGGACAAGTTCGCCCTCCTCTACAACCTCATGCAGGACCTGGAGCTTGAGCGGGTCATCGTGTTCGCCAACCGCCGAGATAGCACGCGCTTGATCCAAACGCGCCTGGCCGCCCTCGGGGTGGACTGCGAACTGCTATCCGGCGAGGTGCCCCAGGCGAAGCGCCTTAAAACCCTGGAGCGCTTCAAGGATGGGCGCACCCGGGTGCTGGCGGCCACGGACGTCGCCGGGCGAGGTCTGCACGTGGACGGCATCAGCCACGTCATCAACTACGATCTGCCGGAGGATCCGGAGGATTACGTCCACCGCATTGGCCGCACGGGCCGCGCCGGCGCCACGGGAATTTCCATCAGCTTCCTTGGCGAATCGGACGCCTTCCTTTTGCCGGAAATCGAGACGCTCCTGGGGATGAAGCTCACCTCGCAGCAGCCCGAAGCCGACCTCCTGGTCGCGCCGGAGGAAGCCCCGGGGGCAAAGCGCCTGCCTCGCACCCCGCGCAGCGGCGGCCGCTCTGGCGGCGGTCGCCCGGGCGGCCGCGGCGGCCCCCGTCGGCGCTAGGCCATGGGCCGGCGCCTTGCTCTGACGCTTCTGCTCCTCACCCTTGGGGGGCAGAGCCCCGCGCAGGCGGCGGACCGCGCCGCCCCCCTGGAAGCCGATCTCACGGCGCTGCGCCTTGACCGTTCCGCACAGGTCGAAGAGCTCTCCGGGCTCACGACCAGCACGACCTACCCCGGAATTGTGTGGGGCCATGGGGACAGCGGACAGGCGCCGGTGCTCTGGGCGCTGGATCTCGAGCGCGGTGAGCTCGCCTTTCCCCCCTACCTCGCCAAGGAATTTGACGGCGGCAAGACCTGGCCCGGCCTGACCCTCGAGGGGGCCAGCAACATCGACTGGGAAGATCTCACTACGCTGAACGGCTGGCTCTACCTGGGGGAGTTCGGCAACAACGGGAACGCGCGCCGGGACCTCGGCCTCTGGGCCCTGCCGGAGCCGAATCCCCGGGCGACGGAGCGGCAGCGCCCGGCCTTCTTCCTGCCCTTCCACTATCCGGAGCAGCAGCGCTTCCCCGCCGAGGCTTGGGAATTCGATGCGGAAGCCCTCTTCGCCGATCCGGAACGCAACGCGCTCTATCTGATCACCAAGCACCGCAAGGCCGGGGACGTGCGACGCTTTATTCCCGGCGCCAAGCTTTACCGCATTCCCCTGGAGGGCCGCCGAACGGAGAGCACCCCCCTTACCCTTATCGATCAGCACGATGAAATGACGGCCGTGACGGCGGCAGAGCTTTCCCCCTCCGGCGCCTGGCTCGCCGTGCTGACCTACCGAACGCTGTGGCTGTTCCCTCGCCCGGCAGCGGGGGAACGGTGGCTTTCCGGCCCCGCCCTTTCCCGACCCCTGCCCTTCCTTGAGACTCGGCAGGCCGAGGCCCTAAGCTGGCGCGACGACACCACGCTCCTCCTGGGCAATGAAGAGGGCCGACTATGGACCGTTACACTGACGCTTCCCAAGACCGAGCCCTAGGGCTGGCCTTCTGGGCGCTGATCGCCCTGTTGATGCTGGTCCCCGGGAGCCTAGCGCGCGCCGCCTGGGCTGCGGCCGACGCCGGCGCCCTCGAGGCTCCGGGGGTAGTGTCCGCCGAGGGGATGGCGCGCCTCGAGCGCGCACCAGAGAAGGCGCACCTTGATCTGGCCATCGTGCGCAGCGCCCGGGAAGCGGAGGAGGCCCTCGGCGCCGCGCACACTGCGCTGGGCGCGCTCCAGGAGGCCCTTGCGGGCGCCGCCATCCCCCATCAATTCTTTACCCGGGGCACCAGCGTCACCCCCCAATATCGCTACGTGCAGAACGGCCCCCGAGCCCTCACCCATTACGAAGCGCGCCTCGAGCTTGAAATCACCACGGAGGCCCTCGATGCCCTTGGCACGCTGCTTACGGTGGCCAATGGGGCCGGCGCCGATACGGTGACGGGGCTTCGCTACGCGCTGGCCGATCCCCTAAGCCACCGCCTCGAGGCCCTGGCCCTGGCCACCAAGCGGGCGCGAGCCACGGCCCAAACCCTTGCGGCGGCGGCGGATCATCGCCTCGGCGCCCTGCTCCATCTTGAGGCCGACCGGGAAGGGGGTGCGCCCACCTTTCCCCAACCCATGATGCTGCGCGCGGCCGCGGAGAGGGATGCGGGGCCTTCCCTCGCCCCCCCGCCCCTTACGGTGGAAGCCCGGGTGCAGGTTCGCTACGCCCTGCTGCCATGACCGGCTGGACCGTCGGCGTTGTACAGCTCCAAAGCACGGCGGATGTCGCCGCCAATCTAACTCAGGCCGAAACCCTGATCCGTCAGGGGGCTGCCGCCGGTGCCGATGCGCTTTTTCTCCCCGAGGGTTTTGCCTACCTGGGCCCTTTAGCTGGGCGGCTGGCCATTGCGGAAGCCCTGCCGTCCGTCGGCTCCCGGGCGCCCGCCGGCCCCCTCCTCTCCTGGGCCCAGCACCTTGCCCAAACCCTTAAGGTCGAGTTGTTCCTCGGCGGCTTCCCGGAAGCGCTGGATCACGCACGCACCTACAATACGGCGCTCCATCTGGACCGGGACGGGCAGCTGAAAGCGGCCTATCGCAAGCTCCACCTCTTCTCCGTGGATCTGCCCGACGGAACGCGCCTCGACGAAGGGGAAAACACGGGCGCAGGCGAACAGTTGGTGCTGACGGAAAGGCAGGGCTTCTCGGTCGGCCTGGCCATTTGCTACGACCTGCGCTTTCCCCTGCTTTTTGAGCGCCAGCGCATGCAAGGCGCCACCGTGCTCACGGTCCCTTCGGCCTTTACGGAAAGCACGGGGCGCGCCCACTGGCATCCGCTCCTGCGCGCTCGCGCCATCGAACAGCAGTGCTGGCTCATCGCTGCGGCCCAGTGCGGCGACCACGGCAGCGGCCGCCGCTCCTATGGCCATAGCCTGGTGCTCGACCCCTGGGGCCGGGTGGTGCTGGACCTCGGAGAGGCCCCTGCCGTCGGCCTTACCACCCTCACTCAAAATGCCCTCTCCCGGGCCCGCAGCACCCTCCCCGCCCTCGCTCATCGGGGGCCCCTAAGTGCTTTACCTTGCTGAGAATCCTGTTAGATTTGTTTCGGGGGAGTTTCAAATATCTAAGGGCCATCGCAGGCTTGATGTCCCGCCCCCACGCTGATCGCGCCTTGGCACCCCCGAGGGGTGATCGCAGTAGCACGACCCGAGAAAGAAATACGGGAATCATCACAGGGGAGTTCGTCATGAAATCACGCAGTTTCCTGCTTAAGGCAGGCGGCTCGCTTGCGGCCATCGCCGCCAGCATGCCCCTCGCCTACGGGGCGAGCCTGATCGAAGAAGTTGTGGTGACCGCGCAAAAGCGGTCCGAATCGGTCCAGGACGTGCCCATCTCCGTTTCCGCCTTCGACGCCAGCGCCCTTGAGGCTCGGCAGATCGATGCCTTCGCTGATCTTCAGTTCAGCGTGCCGAACGTGTCCTTCAGCAAGGGCAACTTCAGCGGCAGCAACTTCCAGATCCGCGGCATCGGCACCCTGCTCACCGCCTCCAGCGGTGATTCCGGCGTTGCTATGCACGTCAACGACGTCTACCTCCAGTCGCCCCGGCTCTTCGAGACCGAGTACTACGATATGGCGCAGGTGGAAATTCTCCGCGGCCCCCAGGGCACGCTCTTCGGCCGGAACTCCACCGGCGGGGCCGTGAACCTGAAAACCGCCAAGCCCGTGCTCGGAGAAGTCTCCGGCAGCGCCGAGCTTCAGGCAGGGAACTACGAAAACCGTCGGGCGAAGGGGCACTTCAACCTTCCCATCGGTGACGACATGGCCTTCCGGGTCGCCGGTATCGTGGTCGATCGCGAGGGCTATACGAACAACATCACCACGGGGAACAACATCGACGGCCGGGAGCAATACTCCCTCCGCGGTTCCTTCCGCTGGGAAGCGAGCGACGCCACCACCATCGACCTCATGGCGTCCATCTTCGACGAAGATTCCACCCGGTCCCGGTCCCAGAAGCAGCTCTGTAAGCAGGACCCCTCGGGCGTCCTCGGCTGCCTGCCCACGGAAGTGGCCACGGAATCCATCAACCCGAACGCCACCCTGGGTCGCCTCTTCGCGTCCAACCTGGTGCTTGGCGCCTTCGGCGTCCCCCAGCTCGGCGCCTTCAACGTGTTTGAGCCCGTGGCCGACAGCAACCCCGACGATTACCGGGATGTTGCCGCACGCTTCGATCCGGAATACACCGCCGACGAAACGTTGTTCACCGCAACCATCGAACACGCGTGGAACAACGATTACACCAGCACCCTGATCCTGGCGTCCCAGGAAACGGAAGTGTTCTCCCGCATGGACTACAACGGCACCGCCGGGGATTCGGGAGAAGGCGCCATTCCCGCCGGGTTCTGCGCTACCCTGCCTGCGGCGTGCCAGTACTTCGGCACCCAGGACGGCGGCCCCCTCTGGTTCAGCACCATCCCGGACGCCAATACGTCCCTTGGGGCCCACGGCGGTGAGTTCGTCCTCGATGACACGGCATCGGCTCGGGATATCTCCTCTGCCGACTCCGAGCAGTGGAGCGCGGAGCTTCGCCTCCAGTCCACCTTCGATGGACCCTTCAACTTCCTCGTATCGGCTTACTACCTCGACTTCGAGACGGAGGGCGACTACGTGGTGCAGGCTTCCGGCCTCGACTACGGCAACGTGCTCTTGGGTTCCCTCGGCGCCCTCGGCGCCGGCGCGCTGGATCCGACCACGGCCTTCGCCAGCGGCGGCACGCCCCACTTCATCAGCGAGACGGATTTCTATGGTCTCGAGTCCATGGCCATCTTCGGGGAGGCGTACTACGACGTTTCCGAAACCGTGAAGGTCACGCTGGGTCTTCGTTACTCCAACGACAAGAAGTCGCTCCGCGATCGCCAGGTGCCGCTGCTTTCTGGCGCCCTGCAGATTACCGGTCTCGACGGCACCACCACCTTCATCGGCAACGATGGCAGCGCCACCCAGGTGTCTACGATTACCGAACTGCTGACCGCTGCGACCGCCGCGGGCAACTACGACGGTGATCCCTCCACCCCCGGGGCCCAGCAGTACCGCGATGACAGCCAGGACTTCGACGCCGTCACGGGCCGTTTCGTGGTGGACTGGACGCCGGACCTCAGCTTCACCGACGACACCCTGATCTACGCGTCCTATTCCCTCGGCTTCAAGGCCGGCGGCCTGAACCCCCCGGTGGATGCGGCGCTGTTCGGTAACACCCCGGGCACCTTCGACAACGAAGAGATCGACGCCTTCGAAATCGGCACCAAGAACACCCTCTTGGACGGCCGGCTCCAGGCGAACATCAACGCCTTCTTCTACGATTACGGCGATCTCCAGATCGGCAAGATCGTGAACCGGACCTCGCTGAACGAGAACACGGACGCCGAGATCTACGGGGTGGAAGGGGAATTCATCTTTGCCCCGAACGAGAAGTGGGTGTTTAACGCCTCCATCTCCTCCCTGAAGACCGAGCTCGGTGACACGGAAACGGTGGATCCCCGGGATCCCGTGCAGGGCCGTCAGGACCTCACCCTCTTCAAAGATCCCACCGGCACCAACAACTGCGCCGTGGCCTGGGGCGGCAATGGTCCCCTGTCCGCGAACGTTCCCTTCGTCTCCGCCGTTGCTGGCCTAGGTGGCTTCTACCTGCCCACGGGCACGGATCTGGGGCCCTTTACCGGAGGTTCCCTCGCCGGCGCGTCCCTCGCGGCCACCCCTGGGGTTTCCGATTCCGCCTTCGGCAGCTGCGCGGCCATCGAGGGCGTGCTTGCCTCCGGGGCCTTCCCGGGCTACGAGTACCTGCCCTCGGGCCAGGGCGTAAACCTCAACGGCAATAGCCTGGTGAACGCACCGGAACTCACCGTCACCCTCGGTGGCCAGTACACGCACTTCTTCGGTAACGGCATGAGCCTCACCAGCCGCATCGACTACTACTGGCAGGACGAGTTCTACACCACCGCTTTCAACCGTCCCCAGGACCTGGTGGACAGCTGGGATGTGGTGAATGCCCAGGTGACGCTGACCAGCGCCGACGAGCGTTGGAACCTGCGCCTCTTCGGCCAGAACCTCATGAACGACGACAACATCGTGGGCAGCTACCAGACGGACCCGTCCTCGGGCCTGTTCACCAACGCGTTCCTCATCGAGCCGCGTCTCTACGGCGCGACCCTCGGCTTCAACTTCTAAGGCGAAGCCTCGCAGGTCCCAAAGCCCCGCCTCGGCGGGGCTTTTTTTTGCCCCTCCCCCAGGCTCCTCGCGGCGCGTACACTGCGCCCTTTCCCCGTTTTCGGAGCCCCCACCCGTGAACCGCTTTGAGCGCCCCGCCCTTCAGGCCATGACCGGCTATAGCTTCGGCGAGCAGCCCCAGGATGGGTCCGTCATCAAGCTCAACACCAACGAGAACCCCTACGCACCCAGCCCTGCGGTCGCCGAGGCCCTCGCCCATTTTGATGTCGCCACCCTGCGCCGCTACCCGAGCCCCTTTGCCCAAGGATTTCGAGAAGCCGCGGCGGCGCTCCACGGCCTGACCGCGGACTGGGTGATGGCCACCAACGGGGGCGACGAGCTGTTGCGCCTGCTCATCACCACCTACCTCGAGCCGGGCCAGCCCCTGGCCACCACGGAGCCGAGCTATTCCCTCTACCCCGTGCTGGCCGCGGTGCAAGGCTGCCCCACGGTGACCTTCGATTTGGAAGCGGACTTTGCCCTTCCCAAGGACCTCGGCGCCCGGGCCGAAGCCGCCGGCGCCGGACTGTTCTGCCTGGTGAATCCCCATGCGCCCACGGGGCGCCTCTTTGATGAAGGCGCCCTCGAGCGGCTCCTCGGCCAGTACTCAGGGGTGGTGCTCATCGACCAGGCCTACGTGGATTTCATCGACGAGGATCAAAAGGCGGCCGCCCTCGCGCTGATTCAGCGCCACGACCGGGTGCTGCTGCTGCGCACCCTGTCCAAGGGCTATGCCCTTGCCGGGCTTCGCTTTGGTTACGGCCTGGCCCAGCCGAGCCTCCTGGAGCCCATGCTCACGAAAACTCGAGACTCCTATAACGTCGACGCCATCGCCCAAGCCCTTGCCACGGCGGCCCTGACGGATCAGGCCTGGGCCCAGGAGAACTGGGCGGCGGTGCGCCGGGAGCGGGACGCACTGCATGCCGCGCTGGCAGCGCGCGGCTATGAAGCCCCCCGATCCCAAACCAACTTCCTTTTCCCCACCGTACCTGCCGCGCTCGACGCCGCCACCATCAAGGCGCAGCTGAAGGCCGCGGGCATTTTGGTCCGCCACTTCCCCGGCGCCCTGGGGCAGCGACTGCGTATCACCGTGGGCACGGCGGAGGAAAACGCGGCGCTGCTGGCGGCCTTGCCCGGCGCCCCATGAGCCTCCGGGGACGGCAAGGTTGGATTTTCGACCTCGACGGTACGCTCGCCCTGCCCGTCCATGACTTCGATGACCTCCGGGAAGCGCTGGGCATCCCCCCGGGCGTCCTTATTCTCGAATACCTGGCCTCCCGCCCGGCGGCC
>JAUILI010000006.1 GCA_030433075.1 Gammaproteobacteria bacterium
CACACGAATGAGGGAGACGGACGTGGCTGCACGGGAAGCTTGGATTATTGATACGGCGCGGACGCCCCGGGGCATTGGCAAGCAGGGCAAGGGCGCGCTGGCGCACCTGCACCCCCAACACCTCGGTGCAACGGTGCTGAAGGCCCTCGAGGCCCGGAATAACCTGAACACCGCTGAGGTGGACGATGTGATCTGGGGCACGAGCTCCCAGAAGGGCAAGCAGGGCTCCTGCCTTGGCCGCATGTCCCTCCTCCTCGCGGGCTGGAACACCGCCGCCAGCGGCGTCACCCTGGACCGCTTCTGCGGCTCCGGCATCACCTCCGTGAACATGGCCGCCGCCAGCATCATGTCCGGCATGGAAGACTGCGTGGTCGCCGGGGGCACGGAGATGATGTCCTACACCGCCACCCAGGGCGGCGGGCTCCTCGATGCGGGCAACATGACCCTTCGGGACCTCCAGCCCCAGTGGCACCAGGGCATTTGCGCAGACCTTATCGCCACCCTAGAAGGCATCAGCCGGGAAGACGTGGACGGCCTCGCCTACCAGAGCCAGCAGCGCGCAAAGGTGGCCATCGAAGAGAACCGCTTCGCCAAGTCCGTGGTGCCCGTTTACAACGAAGACGGCACCCTGGCCCTGGACCATGAAGAGTTCCCCCGGCCCCAGACGACCCTCGAGGGCCTGTCCCAGCTGCCCGCGGTCTTTGAAAACTTCATGGGCATGCCCGTGGACGAGTCTGGCGAGACCTTCGACCAGCTCGTGAAGCGCGCCTACCCGGACGTGAAGATCAACCACGTGCACCACGCCGGCAACTCCTCCGGCGTCGTCGACGGCTCCGCCGCCATCCTCCTGGCCTCCCCGGAATACGCGAAGGCCCAGGGCTGGACCCCGCGCGCAAAGATCCGCGCCATGGCCAACGCTGCCGGCAGCCCCCAGCTCATGCTGAACGAGCCCGTGCCCGCCGCGAAGAAGGTGCTGAAGAAGGCCGGCATGAACCTTAGCGACATCGACCTCTTCGAGATCAACGAAGCCTTCTCCGTGGTGGCCTTCAAGTTCATCCGGGACCTCGGCCTCGACCCGGCTCAGGTGAACGTGAACGGCGGCGCCATGGCCCTGGGCCATCCCATCGCGGCCACGGGCTCCGTGCTCATCGGCACGATCCTCGATGAGCTCGAGCGCCAGGATAAGGCCACGGGCCTCGTGACCATGTGCGCCGCCGGCGGCATGGCCCCGGCGATCATCATCGAACGGGTGTAAGCCTCGGTCGTCAGACCTGAGCGGTCCCCCTTAAGGATCGCGCCACGAAAACCCCAGCCTTCGCGCTGGGGTTTTTTTTGGCGCCGTCGTAGACTCGGGGCAGGCTTAATTCAAATGATTGAGGGGAAGGGACATGGCAGCTCAAGAAGCATGGATCATCGACACGGCGCGGACGCCCCGGGGCATTGGGAAGCAGGGCAAGGGCGCCCTCTCCCATCTGCATCCCCAGCATCTGGGCGCCACGGTGCTGAAGGCGCTGCAAGCGCGTAACGATTTGAACACCGCCGAGGTGGACGACGTGATCTGGGGCACGAGCTCCCAGAAGGGCAAGCAGGCCTCCTGCCTTGGCCGCATGTCCCTCCTCCTCGCCGGCTGGAACACCGCGGCCAGCGGCGTGACCCTGGATCGCTTCTGCGGCTCCGGGATTACCTCCGTGAACCTCGCCGCCGCCAGCATCATGTCCGGCATGGAAGACTGCGTGGTCGCCGGGGGCACGGAAATGATGTCCTACACCGCGACCCTGACCGGCGGCGGCCTCATGGACGCGGGCAACATGACCCTTCGGGACCTCCAGCCCCAGTGGCACCAGGGCATCTGCGCGGACCTCATTGCCACCCTGGAAGGCATCAGCCGGGAAGACGTGGATGGCCTGGCCTATGAGAGCCAGCAGCGCGCCAAGGCGGCCATCGCCGAGAACCGCTTCGCCCGCTCCGTGGTGCCCGTCTACAACGAAGACGGCTCCCTGGCCCTAGATCACGAGGAATTCCCCCGGCCGGAAACGACCCTCGAGGGTCTCTCTCAGCTGCCGGCGGTGTTCGAGAAGTTCATGGACGCCCCCTTCGACGAGACCGGGGAAACCTTCGACCAGCTCGTGAAGCGCGCCTACCCGGACGTGAAGATCAACCACGTGCACCATGCGGGGAACTCCTCTGGCGTCGTGGACGGCTCCGCCGCCATCCTCCTCGCCTCCCCGGCCTACGCGAAGTCCCAGGGCTGGACGCCCCGGGCCAAGATCCGCGCTATGGCCAACGCCGCTGGCAGCCCCCAGCTCATGCTGAATGAGCCCGTGCCCGCCGCGAAGAAGGTGCTGAAGAAGGCCGGCATGGCCCTAAACGACATCGACCTCTTCGAGGTGAACGAGGCCTTCTCCGTGGTGGCCTTTAAGTTCATTCGAGACCTCGGCCTCGACCCGGCGAAGGTGAACGTCAACGGTGGCGCCATGGCCCTGGGCCACCCCATCGCCGCCACGGGCTCCATGCTCATCGGCACGGTGCTGGATGAGCTCGAGCGCCAGGACAAGGCCACGGGCCTCGTGACCATGTGCGCCGGTGGAGGCATGGCCCCGGCCATCGTGATCGAGCGCGTCTAAGCGCCGCTCTCCTAGCCCCGGCCGATCCCCTTCGGTCGGGGCTTACTCCCGGGCCCGAAGGTGGGCGTGGGCATTTCAATTCGCACCAGGTGCATCTCCCCGTCCACGCTCCAAAGGATCAGGTGATCATCCAGCGCAAGATCCATGTCCTTCAGCACCCGGGACGGGATGCGGATAGCCAGGCTGTTGCCCCATTTTTTGAGTTTTACGGTCGCGAATTGCATGGCTGCTAGGAGACCACGGCGCCTTCGCCATGTTTATGCGCGCAGGCGACGGCTCCCGTGCGCCTCCGGCGCTTCGTGGCGTGGGCACTCGCTGGCCCGCTGGGCTGGGGCGAGGCTGGGCTGGGCTGGGGCGGGCGTGGGCTGAATCGCCGCCGGGACTGCCCCTTTTGCCGAAATTCTAGGGCTACACATTCTAAGGCGGAATAGTTCCACCTAGGACCCTTAAACGAGCTTATTTTGATACCAAAAACCCACTTAACAAGGTTTTTAACGGTAGTTAAATTGCTCTAAAACCACTTTTTACGCGTAAAAATGATATAAAACGCGCAGAAAACATAGGGCAGGCAGGCGCCTTGGGTCTAGGCTGCGGCAGCGACAAACTTCAGTCCCGTAGGAAGAAAAAAGCGCCTCTAAACGCTTCGGTTGCACCAAAAGCGTGCCGTTTGCCTCGCCCACAAACTTCGCGAAATGTAGACACATTCCAACCGGGAAAGCCTCCACTTCTTTCCCTGAAAAACCCTTTATACAGCCTCAAAAACCCACCTAAGGTCAGATCTAAGGCGTAATTAAACCACCTTGACCCACTTTCTCGGCGTCAAAGTATCGACACAGAAATTCACCAAAACCCTTTCCCGGGGCCGCCCCATCCTAGGGCGCGATCAAGAAAGACAAGCGGGTCCGCCATAGGGAAGGATCTGCCGTGCTCTCCGGACCGACCTCGTAGTGCTCCGTCCGGGCAGTCCAGTGAGCCCCGGAAGCCCCCTCCTTCGCCCAGCGCACCCCGGCCTCCTCGCCCCAAGCAAGAAATGCTGCGGTCGCCGCCTGAAGCCCCCCGTAGGGCCCCTCCACCACCGTTTCTGCGTAGCGCCCCGGCGGAAGGGTGCCAAGCCGCAAGGAGGCTCCTAAGCTGGAGGCCGCAGCCGCCGTGATGGGGTAGCCAATCTCGATCGTCATGACACCCTCCATAGCGATCAAGCCATAGCGAACGAGCGCGGGACCCACAGGCCCATGGCCACTCTGAGCGAGCGCGGTCCGCACCGCCAAAAGGGACAAAGGGATAGCCTCAAGCACCCGAGGAAAGGGCTCTGAGCGAACCACCGCCGCATAGGGGCGAGGCTGATCGTAGTGTTGAAACGAGCCCAAGGGGCTCAACCGTGTAGCGCGGAAACCAGAGAAGAAAGCCGCTCCACCGCGCCGATGGACTCCTCCGGCCGGAGGGCCTCGGAGCCGTCGCCGAAGTCGTTCTCCCCCGCCGTTTGCACCAGCAGGCCATCGCGTCGGGGATAAACGGACACCTTCGCTTCCCGCGAGCGCAGGCCGTAGTTCAGCCCGGGCTCGGGCATGAGCTTGGCGGTCTGGCCGCGTACGGGGGTTAGGCTTTCATCGCCGAGTAGCGCACGAGCGCCATAGCCCGTGCAGTTGATCACCGTCGGCTCATCCAAGCGGGCGAAGTCCTCCGGGCCCGAGAGTTCAGCGGTCACGATCCGGCCGCCGCGCCGCTCGAAGTCCGCCAGCAGTAAGCGGGAATAGGCGCTGATGTTGAACAGCATGAGGCGTCGCTCGCGCACAAAGGGCGCCGGAAAGGGATGGCCCTCCGCCAGATCGACGGGCGCGGGGGACAGCTCCGGAGCGAGATCCCGCGAGTAGTGAGGATAGGCCGGCTCATCGCGGCTACCGTGGGCGCCTACCTCGCTGAAGGGGATCTCGGCCATTTCGAACATAGTGGTGTATTCAATGGGATGGCCAGGCAAACCCAGGAGCGTTTGGAAGCGACGATGGGAAGCGCGTGCCATGCGCAGCCACTGGTCCGCAAAGGCCGGGCCGTGCTCCGCCGTGGCAATCCGGGAGTCGGGGGACCAAACACCGGTGGCGTAGGAGGAACGCACGTAGGGCGGGCGCTCCTTGGCATAGATGGTCACCGCAAAACCCTGGCGCTGGGCCAGGAGGGCCGTGGTCAGGCCGATGGCGCCGCAGCCCACCACAGCCAAAGCCCCCGGGGGCGCCTGGGGCACCAGGGCCAACGCTTCCGCAGCGCTGCCCCAGGAGAGGGACCAGCCGCTACCCCCGTGGCCATAGTTGTGCACCACGGGCTTCCCCGCGAGGGTTTCGAGGGCGATGCGCGGGCCCTGGGCCCGGAAGGGGCGGGTGCAGACATTCATAGCGATGATGCGATCCGGGCTCACACTGAAGGGCTGAAGCGCACCAAAGCCGGGGACCCAGGGACGGGGCGCCTGCGCCGGCGCGCCCATCATGGCGCGGGCCAACGGCGAAAGGGCGCCGCTTGCAAGCAGCGCCGCGCCACCAAGGCCCTTGAGGAGTGACCGCCGTCCTAGCTGTGCATCCATCAGCCTGTGCTCCTTAACGCAAAGAGAGAAAAACGAGCAAAAATCGCGCCGCGCCTAGCCCAGGCGAGCGCCGTTCTGCACCGGCGTATCGGGCACGGCCAGCACCACGGCGCCATCTTCCCGGTAGAAGCCGGTAATCAGGCACTCGGAGCGGATTGGGCCGATCTGCTTCGACGGGAAGTTCACCACCCCCATCACCTGGCGCCCGACAAGAACCTCCGGGGTGTAGCAATCGGTGATCTGGGCGCTCGATTTCAGCACGCCGATCTCCGGCCCGAAGTCCACCCAGAGCTTGATGGCCGGCCGCCGAGCTTCAGGGAAAGGCTCAGCCTGCACGATGGTGCCGGCGCGAAGCTGCACCTTCTCAAAGTCCGCCCAGCTGATCTCTTCCATTTCGCCAATCTCCTCGGTCAATTTCGCCAACTCTCGGCGAGCGCCGCCGTCCCGTTCCCAAAAAATGCGCCTAAAAGCGCCCGCGCGCGCCCCCCCGACGGGGCCTAAAAACCCCTAAGCCACTGACTTAAAAAACTAAATTCAAAGATCCAAAAATCTGGCACGCCCCTTGTAATGACTCAAGGGAACTCTCTAAGCCAAAAAGGACCAAGACCATGGCGTATTCCCATCGCGATCACACCCCCTGTGAGCATCGCGGCTTCTATCGCAATCCCTACCACGGCTGGGTCGCCGGCGTGTGCGCGGGCATCGCTGAGCGCATGGGGATCTCTCCAATCTGGCTGCGGCTGTTGGCAATCTTCGGGCTCCTTACGGCCACGACCCTGACCGTTCTGGCCTACGTAATCGCCTGGCTCGTGCTCGATCGTCGCTGCACCTGCTAGGGGCCGCAACCCCTTTCCCCTTCCGCTCCCGGGCTGGGTCCCTCCCCCGGGGCGGTTTTTTATGACGCGGCCAGCGCGGCAAAGTCCTCCGAAAGCGCCCGGAGCTTTCCGCTCAGGCGATCCCGCTGGGGGGGCGTCAGGCTCCCCAGGAAGGCAGGGAAAAACGCGCTGTAGGCCGGATCGTTCCGGGCCCGCTGCGCCGCATAGGCCGGGGTATAGAAGGCGCTACGATGCACCATCAGCACAGGAAGCACGGCCGCAAACCAAGGGCTATCCCGGCGCTCAAGGGCGTCCAGGAAGGCGCGCTGCCAGGCCCGGCGATAGGCCATCCAAGCGGCATTATCCGGGCGAATCTCTTGGCTGAGCGCGGCGATGGCTGCCTGCTGCGCCGGGGTGAGGCGCCCCACCCAATCCTCCAGCCCCTCTTCTAGGGCGCGCGCCCATTCGGCACGCTGGGCCTCGAGGGCCAGGCCTTCGTAATCGTCATTGAGGTCCGCATCTTCCTCGGCGAAGCGCGCCGGAAGGTCCGCCGCCTGCTCATCGTCGAGGCTACGGAGCAGCGTCAGGGCAGCGGGCGCCAGGGCGCGGGTGAGTTCAGCCACGTCGGCTCGAAGATCCGTTTCGAGGGTTTCCACGAGCGCCGGCGATACGGCGTCGTCTTCGACGGCAAGGGCCAGGCGCTCCAGGGCGTCGGCCCAGCGGGGCAGCTGGCTTTGGCGATGCCAGGCCAGCACCGGGCCCAGATCCTCCCGAAAGGCGCCGCGCTGCGCCCCGGACAAGCCTAGAAGGCTGTCGGCGCGCCAAGCCAGCAGGCGGTCGGCGTTGTTGTAGAGCCGCGTGGTGCTGCAACCCGATAGCAGCGCGGCAGCCAAGAGCAGCGCGAGGGTCCCCCAGCGGGCCTTACAAGCTAAGGCCCGCGGCACAATCCCCGTCCATCGCCGTAATCCATGCCTCTACCAGCGCCACGCCCTCCTCGTGCACGAGGCTGCGACCGAGCTCCGGCATCATGATGCCCGGATCCTGGTGGCCCAGGCGGAAGGGCAAGATGGACGCCTCGGGACGACCGGGCCAAACATCATAGGCGCGCCCTCCCGAGCCCCGCCCCGCGGCCACGGGGGTTTTACAGCGCCCCCGACCCAATTCGCTAGCGGTGATACGCAGATCAAGCCCCGCCGTATCCGCGGCGCCGGTATCGCTATGGCAGTGGGCACAGTTCGCATCCAGGTAGGCGTGGGCCTCCGCCGCCGTGCCCGCTCCCGGGGCCGCCCAGGGCGTTGCGGGCTCCGGGGCGCTCACCCAGCCTGCGGCGCGCCAGGCCTCAAACTGCGAGGTCCCGTCGGCAAAGCCGTGGGCGGCCAAATTCCCGGGCTTCGGCCCAATGGGCTTCAAGATCTTCGTGCCCATGGCCGTCTCGTGGCACCCGGCGCATTGGTTCTTATCGGGGATGAGGTAGGGAAAGCGTTCTCCCCCTTCCGTGGTCAGGGGTACGAGAGCGCCGGCGGGCGCGTAGAAAGCTTCCGTCCCCGCCTCATTCCACTGGTAGGAGACGGCTTCCCAGCCCGCGGTGGTATGCCGCAGCACGCGAGTCTCCATCAAGCGCATGCCGGCCAGGGAAAAGGCAGCGGCAGGGCTTGCGAGGGGTTCCGCGGCAACGGTCCGCACGGCCCCGGCAGCGCCCTGGGGGAACGCGAAGGTTTTCGTGATGATCGTTCCCACGGGGAAGGCGAGGGTGTCGTCGTTGGTGACCACAGACGCCGCGCTGCCCTCCGGAAGGCTAATGGTGCGGTACTTCCAGGCGTAATCGCTAAAGAGCGGATGGGCCAGGGTGTAGGCAAAGCCCGCCCGGGGCGCCAACGTGCCCTCCTCCTGAGCCAGCACGGCCAGCTCGGAGAGACGCTCCGGCCAGGGCCCTTCGCGCACGGGCCCGGAGGGGCCGCAGCCCGCCAGCAGAACCAAGAGCGCGAAAAGCCCAGCCGTTCTCATTACTCCGCGCCTCCGAGGGCAACCGGCGGCAGCGCCTCCCGGGTGCAGGCAAAGGCCGCGCCGGAGAAGTCCGGCGCCGCAAAGCCGTTCGGCGCATCAAGGGCCACGGTGCCGAGCTCACCATTGTCATGGGCGCAGACCACCGGACCCTCCTGCTCGGGACGGACAAAGCCATCCCAGATAATCGCCGGCAGGGCCGGCAGCTGCGCTGCCGCCTTCAGGGCGATGAGGGGCTCGGAATCGGGATCGTAGCCGCTCTTCTCGATGGTGTTGTGGTGAATGGAGATCTGCTCCGGGAAGGGATCGTAGTTCGGATCATCCAGCGGCCGACCGGTGATGAGGTAGCTCACCACGAGTACCGCGGCGGTCTGGTGGTCGGAGATGGTGTTCTCAAAGATTTCGATATCGTCGTTAGAGTTCACCATGATCCCCGAGCCCGCGGGTACGGTGCCCACGATGTTGCCCTCCGGGGCAAAGTTCGCCGTGTTGTTATGGGCCAGGGTGTTATGGAACACGCGCGTTTGGCGCCCCCCCTGCACAGGCAGATCGGGAAGATCGAAGACCAAAATGCCGCCGGTGTTGTCCACGACGTTGTTCTCGTAGACGTCGGCCTGCGTGCTGTTTTCGATCTCGATGCCCGCGACGTTAAAGGCCACCTGGTTTCGCCGCACGATGATGTTCGTCGATTGGCCCACGTAGATGCCGGCGTCGCTCGCGCCGATGGCAATGGAGTCTTCGATCAGGACGCCATCGCACTGCACGGGATAGAGGCCGTAGGCGCCATTCGTGCTCTTCGGACCGCCGGTCCATTCCGTGCGCACGCCCCGCACCACGAGGTTTTTACACTGGTTCATCTTGATAGCGTCGCCCTTGGCATCGAGGACGGCGAAGCCTTCGAGGGTCACGTCCTCCGCTGCCACGAGAAGCCCCTCGGCCCCGGCCAGCTGCCCGGCGAAATCGAGAATGGACTTATCTTGCCCTGCGCCCTTTAGGGTAACGCCGTTGACCCCAAGGGATAGGCTGCGATCAAAGGTGAAATGCCCCTCGGGAATGGTCACGGTGCTGCCCGGCTCCGCAGACAGGAGCGCTTCCCGCAGCGCCTGGGCCGGATCCTTCGCGGGCTCCGGCGCCCCGCCGCAGGCGCTCAGCAGCGCTGCCCCCAATACGCCCATCAGCCATCGCTGTGCTGCGTTCATACTTTTTCTCTCCCGCCCGAATGTCTTAGTGCACAAGGCCCCAATTAAGCGGGCTCGGAGGGAGAGGTCAAGGCTTATCCTCAAGCGCGCGCTCCGCTTCCCAAGCGCGGAAGGCTGCGAGGTCATCGGAAAGGCGTTTCAGCACCCAGCCGAGGATGGCCGCATCATCGATAAAGCCCAGGGCGAGGATGGGATCGGGGATCAGATCGAGGGGCATGAGCCAATAGAGCAACGCCGCGCCCACGGCGGTCATCACCCCCTGAGGCAGGGCGGGGTAACGACCGGACACGGTGGCGTCGAGAAGCCGCAGGAGCGTCTTAAGATCGTCGCCGAGCTTTGCTAACGGTCCGGCATCACCATCGCGCCGGGCTCGAAGCTCAGCGAGTACCGCTGCAAGGGCTTTTTTGTCTGTCGCCAGCTTGGCTCCGCGCTTCGCAAAGCGCTTGAGTCCTCGCGGCCAAGGGTCGAAGGCCATGGCTCACCGATCAATGGGGATTGATCTCAAAGTTTACGTGATGTAGGGGCTCAAAGGCTGTGGATAACTTCGTTGATAACTTTTGGCCTTGGCTACGGCTTTTTATGACAGAAGACCGGCGGCTTGGCGCCACTTTCACCCGGGTTATCGAAAAATCTATTTATTACAATTGCTTGCGGGCATTAATGGAAATGAAATATTAAGGTTTTCCCCTATCCGTCGGTGAAACGGAGGCCTTTCGCTGATGTGCATAAGTGGGCTTTATGCACCGTAAGCGAACACTTACGCAGAAGGGGGCGAAAAGAGGCGCCTAGGTGCCTTTATCCTAGACGCCCCGCTGTCGCAAGGACTTTTTTACGCCTTCGGATCCCGCACCACCATGAGGCGCAGCTCGGTCATATCCTCGATGGCGAAGCGGACCCCTTCCCGGCCCAGCCCCGAGTCCTTCACGCCTCCATACGGCATGTTATCCACCCGGTAGGACGGCACATCCCCAATCACCACGCCCCCGACCTCGAGGCGATCCCAGGCGCGCTGAGCCTTGTAGAGATCGCGGGTGAAGATGCCCGCCTGCAGGCCAAACTTACTGCGGTTCACCGCAGCAAGGGCCTCATCAAAGTCCGAGAAGCGCATAAGGTTAGCCACGGGGCCAAAGGCCTCTTCCGTATTCACCCGGCAGCGCTCGGGAACGTTCTCCAAAAGGGTCGCATCGAGCATGGCGCCCTCGCATTCCCCGCCGCAGAGCAGCGTCGCCCCATCGGCTACGGCCTCATCAATCCAGCCCTTTAGGCGGGCCGCCTCCTTCGTCGAGATCATGGGGCCAATGAAGGTTTCCCGATCCTTCGGGTCGCCCTTTTTCAAGGCCTTCGTCGCCGCCACGAGCTTATCCCGGAAGGCGTCATAGACCGCGTCGTGCACGAGGATGCGCTGCACCCCAATGCAGGACTGGCCCGACTGGTAGAAGGCGCCGAAGACCACCCGAGCAACGGCATCCTCGAGATCGGCGTCCTCGTCGACGATCACCGCCGCGTTGCCCCCAAGCTCGAGCACCACGGGTTTCTTGCCGGCCCGGGCCTTCAAATCCCAGCCCACGCCCGGAGAACCGGTGAAAGACAGCAGCCTGAAGCGCTCATCGGTGGTGAACAGATCCGCCCCGTCGCGGCGGCACGGCAGAATGGAGAAGGCCCCCGGGGGCAGGTCCGTTTCGGCGAGAATCTCGCCGATCACAATCGCGCCGATGGGCGTCAGGCTCGCCGGCTTGAGCACAAAGGGACACCCCGCGGCGATGGCCGGGGCCACCTTGTGCGCCGCCAAATTCAGGGGAAAGTTGAAGGGGCTGATGAAGGAGCAGGGGCCAATGGGCACGCGCTTATAAAAGCCCTGATAGCCCCGGGCCCGGGGACTGATATCGAGGGGCATAATCTCCCCGCCGATGCGCGTGCACTCCTCCGCCGCCACCACAAAGGTGTCGATGAGGCGCGTAACCTCCCCCTCCGCATCCTTGATGGGCTTCCCTGCCTCGATGCACAGGGCCTCCGCCAGCTCGTCAAAGCGCTCCCGAAAGCGCTTCACGCAGTGTTCGAGCACGGCCTTGCGCTCGTAGCTAGCCAGCCGCGCCATGGGCTCGGCAGCGGCCTCCGCCGCAGCGATGGCCCGGTCGATATCCTCCGCCGACGCCATGGCTACCCGAGTGGCCACTTCACCGCTGTATTTATCAATCACCTCGAGATCCGTGTTCGGCATCTCCGCACGGTTGGCGAGGTAGAAGGGG
Organism: Gammaproteobacteria bacterium; assembly: GCA_030433075.1. Classification (GTDB taxonomy): domain Bacteria; phylum Pseudomonadota; class Gammaproteobacteria; order Pseudomonadales; family Azotimanducaceae; genus Salivita. The sequence continues at coordinate 11,455 of JAUILI010000006.1, forward strand.
TAGCTTTCCCGAAGCATGGGCCTCTCCCTGTCAGCGGCGTTAGATGGCAACGGCGATGTTGCCGAGGCGCTGGGTGAGCAAGCGGTTTTCCCGATAATCGATGGGCACCACTACGAGGCTAGGCCCGGGGGTCTCGAAGGACTTGGCCAGCTCGCTCTGGAGATCGGCGCTACGGGTGACGTGGAAGCCGTTCCAGCCAAAGGCCGAGGCCAGCTGCATCCAGTCCGGATTGCCGAAGTCGAGATCGGTGTGGCGACCAAAGTGGTTTTCCTGCTTCCACTTGATGAGCCCGTAGCCCTTGTCTTCCCACACCATCACCGTGAGGTTCAGGTTCAGGCGCTTCGCCGTTTCCATCTCCTGCACGTTCATGAGGAAGCCCGCATCCCCGCAGATGCCGAGAATGCGCTTGTCGGGGTGGACCAGCGCTGCCGCCAGCGCGCCGGGAAGGGCAAAGCCCATGGAGCAGAAGCCGTTGGGGATGAGGCAGGTATTGGGCTCGTGGCAATGGTAGTGGCGAGCGATCCACATCTTGTGGGCCCCCACGTCGGACAGCAGCACGTCGTCCGGACCCAGCACCTGACGCGCATCCCAGAGCACCTTCTGGGGGCGAATGCTGCCTTCCGTGTCGTCATCCTTGTGCTCTTCGAGCTCCGCCTTCATGTCGGCCCGAGCCGAGCGCTGGCCGGAAAGGTCGTAGTCCGGCACCCCGTCCTTGGCAAAGCGCTCGTTGAGCATCCACAGGGTGTGGGCGATGTCCCCCACCACCTCGACCTCGGGGTAGTAATGGTCGTCGATCTCCGAGGGGAGGAAGTCCACGTGAATGATGCGCTTGTCGGCGCGGTCGTTCCAAAGGCGCGGATGGTATTCCACCATGTCGTAGCCGAGGGTCAGGACCACGTCGGCTTCATCGATGGCCCGGGAAATAAAGTCCTTCGCCTGGAGCCCTACGGTGTAGAGGCAGTACTCCGCGTCCATATCGACGCAGCCCTTGGCCATGAAGGTGCTCGCCACCCCAATGCCCGTGGTCTCGCACAGCTGGCGCAGCTGCTTCGATGCCCGCTTCCGGATCGCGCCGTTCCCGGCCAGGATCACGGGGCGCTTCGCCTCCTTCAGCACCGCGAAGGCCCGATCCATGACCTTGTCGTCGGGTACGGGACGGCGGAAGCGCCGGGGCTTAATGGGCACAGCGTTCGTTTCGTGCTCAGCGATATCCTCGGGCAGCTCCAGCAGCACGGCGCCGGGCTTTTCCGTGCGGGTCAGGCGCGCCGCTTTCCGCACCACCTCAGGGATATTGTTGGCGTTGATAATCTGATGGGCCCACTTGGTGACCGGACGGAACATCTGCACCACATCCATGACCTGGTGCGATTCCTTATGCAGGCGGTCCGATGACCCCTGCCCCGTCAGCACCAGCATGGGCGCGCGGTCCATGTTGGCATCGGCGACGCCGGTGATGAGGTTCGTGGCCCCGGGGCCGAGCGTACCGAGGCACCCCGCAGGCTCCCCGGTGAGGCGGCCGTAGATTTCCCCCATGAAGGAGGCGCCCTGCTCGTGGCGGCAGAGGATGAAGCGGATCTTCTCCGACTGCTCCAGGGACATCATGAAGTCGGCGTTCTCTTCCCCGGGCACGCCGAAGATGTACTCCACGCCCTCTTCTTCTAGGCACTTCACGAACAGATCTGACGCTTTCATGGAACCCTCCCAGCACCGCAGTAGGAGACCTTGCGCGGGGGCGCAAGATCTCAGCGAATTGGCGAACCTGGGCGTCCCTTCCCCGTCGCTAACGGAGCCCCTCCCCAGGCGCCCCGAAAAAGCTTGGCTAGCGCACGCCTGCTAGCGCGCGCCCACCTGCAGGCCGGCGGACAGGGCCGCCACGGCCTGAGCAAAGGCGCCGGCGTCGAAGCGATCTTCGTCGTCGACGCTTGCGAACACCCGGTCCATGGCCGGGCGGCTGGCATCCCAGCGGGCCGTGGACAGAAGCAGCACGTCGAGAGCCATGGCGGCCTGCTCGGCGAGCACGTAATCGCGATAGTCGCCTCGGGCGCCGGCGCGGATGAGGGCCGCCAGCGCGACCTCCTGCGCTTCCGCGCTGAGGGGCGCTTTGAGGGCCGCATCTAAGCGATCGACGGCCTTCCCAAGCTGATCCGTCGCGGCCTTGAAGGCGTCAAAGCCCGTGGCCACGGAAGCGTTCAGCGCCTGAAGGCCCGCGAGCAGCTCCGCGGCCGCGGCACCATCCACCGCCTCCGCCACAGGCAGAAGCAAAGCGAACTGGGCATCGTTCAAGCGGATCGCCCCGGGATCGAGCCCCTGGGTCAGGCGCGTGGGCGCCCAACGCTTATCGCTCATGGGGTGGTGGCACGCGTGGCAATCGAAGAGGGCGATTTCCGGGAACAGGCCGGCCTCGTGCACCAGCCGCCCTTCCAACAGGGACAGGGTGTGGCGCGCGGAGGCGAGGAGCCCCGTGGTCCAGGTCACCACGGGGGTTTCCAGGCGCTTGCGCTCGGCGTAATCCGCGTCGCGCGCCCAGTGCGGCGGCTCAAGCTCCGTAAAGGTGGATAGCTCGAAAGCGAGGCGCGGATGGCCCGCCCCCATGATGCGGTGCGTTGCGAACTTGTCTTCCGTGCCCAGGTGGCAGGACAGGCAGAGGTCCGTGCGCGCTGCCAGATCATCCGTGGCATAGAGGCCATGGGCGATATTGTCCGCGTGGGTCGCTTCCGGCGCCGTATGCCGGGCAATCCAATCCTCCGAGCCGCCGTGGCAAGCCTCGCAGCCCACGCCGTCGGTGATATCGAATTCCACCCCGCGCTGCGCCACAGGCACGTTATCGGCGTGGCAGTCGAGGCACAGGTCTGCCTCGTGGGCGTTAGGCAACCCAAGGTTCTTGGCGATGCGCTGGGAGTCTTCGTTCAAGAGGACGTTGTAGGCCCCGGCATGCTTGTCATAGCGCGTCCAGGTGACGTACTCGTTCTGCAGCACGTTCGCGCCGCCCCGCTCCACCGTGGCCCCGTGGCAAACGCTGGAGGCGCAGCTGGCCACGCCCTCGTGCACCTTGCCATCGTCCTGGGGAAGCACCGCACCGGCGCCTCCCGCCAGCAGGAGGCCGCCGATAAGCGCCAAGCCTCGAATCCATCGCGTGTGCATCATGGTGCTCATCGACCTCCCCCACCTGCGCCCACACCCTCGGACGCGGAACGGATTTCCTGCGTTTCAGCCTCGGCCATGGCCGCCGGCGGCCGACCCCGGGGAATCATGGCCCCGGTGCCCGGCGTGTCCGTAACGGTCCAGGGCTTGCCTTGCTGGTCAAAGACCAGACTTCTCATATCGTCCTGGAACAGGGGACCGGAACCGAGGCGACCAAAGATGGCCACCTGCCCCCCCGTTTCATCCACGGCCCGATCCCGCTCCAGGGGCCGGGTCACCGCCAAGGCCGGGGCGTCCGTTTGATAGCGCGCCACCAATTCGGGCTTGGGATCGGGGGAGAAGCCGTAGAAGCCCGGCACCGTATCCGGCGCCGTCAGCTGCACGACCTTCAGACCCTCGCGGCCGTCGGCCACGTAGGCAAAGAGGGACGCATTGGTGTGGGCCACGGAAACGTCCCGAGCATCGACGATGCCCGCGTCCCGGCCCACCACGTCATAGCGCTTGAGCGCCGTGGGCTTCTCCGCATCGACCACGACCAGGCCCTCGCTTCCCGCAGCCACGTAGACCCAGGTGCGCGCGACAAAAACGCCCCGGGCATCGGCCAGGCGGATGGTGTTGCCCACGGTAATGAAGGGATGGTCCGGGTCCGTTACGTCCACCACCTTCAGCCCCTCGGCATCGGTGACGAAGAGGTAGCGGAACTGGAGATGGGACGCGCGGCCATCGGTGAGGGGCAGCACGGAGCGCACCGCGGGCTTCAGCGGATCATCGAGATCGAGGATCACGAGCCCGGCATCGGCCAGGATGTAGGCCAGATGGCCGCCCATGGTGATGTGCTGAGCGCCGTCGAGGATCCCCCCCTCGTTCCAGGTGAGGGCCCGCTCCAGGAAGTTATTCCGGGGTTCGCCGTCCGTGAAGGTATCGATGTTGACGAGGATGAGCCCCTCCTCCGCATCGGTCACAAAGGCGTAGTGATAGATCGGGTGGAAGGGCCGCTCCTGGTTCGTCACCCGCATGAGCTCGCCTTCGTTGCGCGCCGGCGCCACGGGCTGGGTAGTGACGATGGAGACGCAGGTGGCGTTCGCCGATTCCACCTGGGTGTCATGGCCAAGCTCGCTGAAGGGCCCGGTCAAAATGCGATCGCTCACGCCCTTATTCGCGATATTCGCGATATCGAGCACGCGGAAGCCGCCCTTCCCCGTCGCCGCATAGAGATACTCGCCCCGATGCTGAAGGCACTGCACCGCATCGGAGAGGCCCTCGGCGTGGTGCTGGGGCAGCACCCGATCCCGCTCCAGATGCTCGGCGTACCAATCCGGATAGGCGTAGCGATGGAGGAAGGAACCAATCACCGCCTGGGGCTCGTCCCACTCCGTGACCTGCACCGCTTCCACGGTCCCTTCCCCGCCGACCCAGGTGAAGTAGCCCATGAAATCGATGTAGTCCGTCCCGTAGCCCAGGGTCTGGGCCATGATGGCGTTGTTGTCGCCGTCCGCGGACAGGTGGCAATCGCTGCAGTTACGCGTTTCCGTCTTCGGCACCGTATGGGGGAAGTGGGGGTTGATTGCCTGGGAGCTATAGCCGCTCGCCGCCATGGGGGGCTGCTGGATATAGATCTTTTCCCGGTTCGAGTTGGTCGAGGACAGCACCAGGGCCGAGGTAGAACGCAGGGGCGCCACGCGACCGCCATTGATGCCGCCGCGGCGGCCAATCATGAAGATCTGATCCCGCACCACCTGGGGGTTGTAGGTGGCGAAGTTCCGGGACTCCCCCCCTTCATAATGATGACGTTCCGTCTTCCAGTTGGCCTGGATGGGCAAGTGACAGCCGCCGCAGCTCGTGGTCCAGGAGGTGTGGCAGGTATAGCACTCCATCTTCTCGTAGCTGTGGGCGCGGTCTTCCGGAGGGACGTCCTCTCCCCAGTGCTGGCTGCCCGTGTTCGTGCTCATGAGCTTCGCCCGGGCCGCCTTCTCGTTGTAGTTAGCGTGGCCTTCCGTCACCGAGTCCTTCACCAGGCTCATTTCCCACTCGAGCTCGGGGTTCAGGAGGCTGCGCTGGATCAGCTTACCGTCCACCCACTCGAAGCGGGGCTTGCCGTCGGGATTCCGCAGCAGGCTTAAGTCGTGGCCTCCCGGGGGCGACGCCGGACCGGAGGTGCGAAGGTTCGGGTAGGCCTCCGCCGTGCCGTGGCAGTCCTGGCAGTCAATCTCCACGGCGTTCGCCACTTCCGTATAGAGGTGGCCGTTGCCATGGGAATCCTGAGCAAAGTGGCAGTCCGCGCAGTGCATGCCCACGTCCACGTGGATGGACGACATGTGCACGGCCTTCTGGAACTTGTCTGGATCATCGTGGGAAACGATGTTCCCTTCGCCGTCCAGCAGATGGCCCTTCCGGTCCTTCCGGAAGATCGCCCGGAAGTTCCACCCGTGACCGTGGTAGTCGGCGAACTGGGTGTTCTTGTTCAAATGGTTCCGCTCGGAAACGGTCTTCAGGAATTCGGGATCGGCCCACTTACCGCGCGGCGCCGCACCATTGGGATTCCGCTCGTTCACCTCGCGGATTTCCGCCGAGGTGGGGTACTTCTGTTCCTCCGGCCACATGTTGGGCGCGTCGGACTCGTAGTCCCACATGGTGTAGCCGAGGTAGGTGTTCATGAACATGTTCGGCTGGTGCATGTGGCAGGACATGCACTGAGCCGTAGGAATGGCTCGGCTGAAGGCGTGGCGAATGGGGTGCCCCGACTCATCCTTGGCGATGGTGGGATCCACCGTGGCCGTCTTGCCCTCGTGGCCATGGGGGGCCCACTGGCCCGAATGGCGCGGGTCCCGATCGTTCGCGTAGACCACGTGGCAGGCGCCGCAGCCCGAGGTCCGGTAATCCCCGGGCTGCTCGTTGGTGCCAAGGAACCACATGAGCGGATCGTTCAGGCGCGTCTTGGTGATGTTGATGAGGGGCACGGAAATGCGCTGCCCCGTGCCCGGCCCGCGGTTGGACTGGCGGATATCCGGGCGCCCCGGTTCCTCCAGACGCTGAATGAGACCGAGGGAATTGGGCAGGCCCGTTTCCGGGAAGGTGTTCAGGATGTTGCGACCGCCGCGTTCAAAGACCCGGAAGATGTCCCCGGGCTTCACCGTTTCCCAGGCCGGCAGGGCCGCGAGCTGGGGCTGCACCCCGTAGTCCTTCTGCGCCGCCGCCGCATCGAGAAGGGGCGGCCCCGCGATGGCCGAGCCCTCCCCTTCCCGGGTATAGGCCTCGCCCAGAATGTAGTTCTTAAAGGGCAGGATGCCGTTGTTATAGGCGGCGCCCCCCCAAAGCATGGCCCCGGTCGCCATGATGGAGCGCTTCGCCGCCTGGATCGTTTCCATGTGGCAGGCGCCGCAGGCCTCTTCCACCACCCGGTAGTCCGAGGGATTCACGAAGCGCACGAACTCCGGGCTCTCCCGGTTCAGCAGGGTGTAGCTCTGCTGGGGATTCTTCGAATGGGGGAAGTGCCAATCGTCGGGATATTCGGGGAGCACGTGGGCCGCCTCCAGGGCCTCCGTGTAGAGCGCACTGCCCTCCTCCGCCCCCTCGGCAACGAAGACCCCCGCGTCCCCGCCGTGGCAGTCCGTGCACCCGAGCACCACCCCAGGATTCTCATGCATGGAATAGGCGTCGGTTTCGAGGTGGCAGGACAGGCAGCCAGCGCTTTTTACATCCGCCTGCTCGGGAAGCTGGGCCGCCGGCGCCGGCGGATAATAGGGGTAGTGCCGCTCCACGTGATGGTGCAGCTCGCTCGCCCCGACGCTCAGGCTGGCAACGGCCAACAGCGCCAGCGCCAGGCCCAGAAGGGTCTCACGGACGGTGTGCTTGCTCATGCCCCCACGCTTCATTGCTTTCGCCTTTCCTTAGTAGGTCAGCACCATGTTCGCCAAGATCGATAGCGGCGCGGACTCGTTACTGCCAAAGAGATCCTCAAAGCCGTCCCCGGGCAGCAGGGCCGCGCCGGAGAGGCGGAACACCACGTTCTGAATCATCATGGGACGCCAAACGATAGACAGGGAGAGGTCCGTGCCGATCTCCCGGTCGATGTTGCCCTGGTTCCGCGCGGCCTCGAGCACGCTGGTGTCGTCGAACCACAGCTGATTGGCGTTCACGCTCACCCGGGTTTCCGGGGTGATATCAAAGTCCGCCCCGAGGCCGAGGAGCATCGTGCCCGGGTTGATGAAGTTCGACTGGCCCTGCTCCTTCGAGCTGCGCAGGCTATTCAAAATGCCGTTGCGCCCGGACAGGCTGACAGCGCCGCCGCCGATAAGGGGCACGGGCTGGCGAATCCAGAAGCTCGTATCGGCCCCGGCAAAGAGGGGGTTTTCGAAGATGGCATCGAAGCCCCGAGCCTTATCATCAAAGGGGTCATCGTCCCCCGTGGCATAAAGCCCGGAGATCCGATAGCGAATCCAGTTGTCGTCGAAGCCGGCCTCAAAGGCGGCAAAACCCGCCTCGATCTCGTCCTCGGCATTGCGGAACCGTTCGCTCGTTTGCGTTCCCACGGCGTAGTAGACGCTCGTGGTGAGGTTCATGCGGCCAAAGTGCCCATCGCCGTTGTAACCGAGGTAGGTGACGTCGTAGTCCCGGGCGAAGCGCTCCCCGAAGAGGGAGGCGGGGCGGGCGATGAAGCCGTTATCGTCGAACTTCACCTGGTCCTTTTCCCGGTTCCGGTTGTGCACCACGGTCACCTGGGAGGTGTGCCCCTTCACGGGCATGTCCTGCCAATAGAGGTTCGCGATATAGACGTCGTCGTCCCGGATATCCTCGGACAGGTTGTTCAGGCCGATGTTCGTGTCCTTCTCGAGGCGCCGGAACCAAGCCAGGTTGTACTGAAAGATGTTGTTGTTCCGGGTGCCGAAGAGACGCACCCCGGGCTGCTGGTCCTGGAACAAGAAGCCCCGGAAATCGGCGGCGAAGGGCTGGATGCCCACACGAAGGGAATCGAAGTCATAGCGATCGGACACGTTCCGAAGGTGCCGATCCACGAAGAGGCCCTGAATGCCCAGCATGCCTTCCCGGCGCACCTTGCCGCCGGCCTCCCCGCCGTCGGGGGTGACCTTTAGGATGCCCCGCTCATCGAACATCACCTGCTGGAAGTTCAGCACGGGGATAAAGCGGAATTCCCAGTCCGGCGGCCGGAAGGTGGTATCCCCCTGATACAGCACAAACTCCGTCAAGAGCTGCTGATTCAGGATCGTCGATTCCCCTTCCGTAATCAGATCGAGGCTCGCCGGGCGGTCCGTGGTGGCTACGCCCACGGGCACGGGGAAGCGCCGAGGCTCCACCAGCGTGTCGGAGACGGCGGTGATGGAGAAAAACCAATCGTCGCCCCAGATCGGAAGATCGCCCTTGATGGGGTTGTGGCCCTCGTAGGGGTTCCAGATCTGCTCCTTGTAGCCCAGGGCCTGCACGATGCGCCAACGATCGGGCATGGCCGGGCCCAGCTCCATGGCTGCGGTGTAGGGCGTGATGCGCGTGGGATCGCAGGCGGGCAGTTCGTATTCGATGCGGGGGGCGCCGCCCGCGGTGCGTCCGCCTGGGCGGCGGCGCTCGGTGCGCGGAGCCGGGGCGCAGAAGGCGCTGGCCGGCGGCAGGCCCGCCTTCGCTGGCGGCGTCGCGGGTGCGTTGGCGCCCGGCTCGGGAGCCCCGTGCGCGGAAGCCCCCTGCTCGGAAGCGAAAGCGCCCAGGCTTAAAAGGGCGAGCCCCGCGGTGACGAGGGCGCGCTGTGCCTTACTTGCCATCGCAGACATCGTCTTCATCCGAATCGATAAAGGGGGCCTGGGGGCAGCTGACGTAGCGCAGCCGCTCGGGGTGGCCCGGCAGGGTGAGCTGGTCGGCGCGGAGGTCCACGGGGGCGTTGTTCACGGCCCGAGCGAGGCGCAGGCCAGCGTTGTGCACCCCCAGCAGGGAGATCATGTCGTCCTGGTCCACCCCGTCCCCAGACACCCCAATGCCGCCCACAAGCACGTCGCCGCGGTAAATGGGCACGCTTCCGGGGAAGATCTGAATGCCGTTGGCCAGCCCCTCGGCGCCGCCGAGCGCCTGAAAGAGGTTGTCCGGGTCGAAGCCCGTATTCGCCGTGCAGCTCGTGCCCGCATCGGGGATCGCGCCGCCGAGGGCAACGTGAGCCACGTGCTGGATCACCCCGTTATAGACCAGATCGCTCTGAAGCCCCACGGAGAAAATGCTCCACTCCCCCGCGGGCTTGGAGAAGGGTCCGGGGGGATTGCCCGCCACCCCGTCGGGGAAGTTGGGCCGGGAAAGGTTGCCGCCGGAGCGATCCGCAAAGGCCGCCGCGGGGCCATCGGCCTCGAGAGCCCGGGGCACGCCGAGGAAGCTCTGCACCGCCGCCAGGTAGGCCGGGAAGGTCGGCGCGGGGGTCGCCAGGGGCGAGCTGTCGAGCAGCGCCTCCACGAGCGTGCCCGCGATATCCGCCGCCACCACTTCGATGTCCGTCACCGGCGCCAGGTACTTCGGCGGCGGCAGGGCCCGGAGCACGTCCGCCGGCGCTACGCCGCCGACGCGACCGGTGCTCGAGAAGAAGGTGGCCGTGCGGGCCTTCTGAATGGACACGTCAGCGCCGAAAACCGGGCCATCCCGGGTCCGCGCCATGCCCAGGATCACCCCGTTGGTGTCGACCACGCTTACCGTGACCCGAGCGGAGGTCCCGAGGGGCCGGCGAATCTGCGCCCGAGCTCGATTGGCGATGGTGATCGCCTCCTCAATCAGCGTTTCCACCTCTTCCGCGGTGAGGGCGTTCGCAGCCACGCCCCCGGGCTGATCGGTCCCTGCGGAAGGCGGAAAGCGGTTCTGATCGTTTTCATCGACAAAGACGAAGGCGTCGAGATCCTGGCCATTCGCCCCTACAAGCGTGCCCGGAGCAGCGGGGCGCACCCCCGAATCGGCGTGCCCAAAGGCCGTGCCCGTGAGCACCGCCGTGCCATCGTAGTAGCCCGTGACGGGCACGAGGGCGCCGGAGCCGGCAGCGAGGCGCGCGTCCAGATCCTGCGCGCCCGCGGGGTCACTCAGCAGATCGGCGACGCTCCAATCGGCGTAGCGGAAGGTTTTTCCTGCCGCGGTGATGACGTCGGCGCGGCGATCCACGGGGGCGGAAAAACCCACCGTGCCGGCCAGGGCAATGATCTCGTCGAGGTCATCGTCAAAGCTGGAAATGATCTTATCGAGGCCATAGACGCCGTCGCCGATGAAGCCCACGCCCCCCACCGGCGTTCCCGATTTATAGAGCGGGAAGCCACCGGGATCGGCGGCGAGGCCCAGGGGGGAGCGGTGCGGTCCGGGGCCGGGCGGCAGGGCCGGGACGTGGCGACGCACAAAGTCGCCACAGGGCAGCTGGCTGAACTGCACCCCAAAGAGGGGGCCGGAGGGTTGGTTGAACTCCCCGGGATTGAAGTTTTCCTGCACGATCTGGGACGCCGTGCGGGTGGTGAAGGCGTTGCCTTCCGTAGACAGGTAGGCCCCGGTGACGGCTTTGGCGATGGCCGCCATCTCCGCGGGAATAAAGTTCAGGCTTTCCAAGCCCCCGGAAACGGGCGCCCCTACCTCGGCGGTGGAGCTAATGGTGACCACGGTCGGCGCCCCGTCCATGGCGTAGACCGCCAGCACGTTGCCCACCCGATCCACCACGGCGATGGTACCCGGCAGATTCCGCGCCTCGGCCTCCGCGGCCACCTGCCCAATCACCTGCTTAACTTCGGCGTCCGTCAGCCGCGTGGGCGTATCGGCGCACTGACCGTCGCAGCTCACGGCGACGGTGGGCGTTGCACTGCTCGTGGGGACGGCGCCGCCCCCCTGCTGCGCCGCAATTTCCGCGCCCTGACTGCCACCACCGCCGCCGCAGGCGGCAAGGGCAAAGGCTAGGGCGCTAAGGAGGAGGCCGCGACGCATCAGCGCCCCCGCTCCCGCTCGGCCTGGCGATGGGCCGCGCGCTGCCGGTCAAAGTCCGTGCGGGCGCTCTTTAGCACCGAGCCCGGCACCTCGGGACGCATCAGCCCATGCTGAGGCAGATGGAACTCGTGGCAGTCGATGCAGGTAGACGCCAGAAGCACCTGCTCCTCGCCGCCGCCATGGCAGGCCCGGCAGGAATCAATGGCCGGCATGAGCACGTCCGCGGCGCTTTCCGACTGCTCGGCCTCGTGACAGCTCGTGCAGGTCTCATTTTCGTGCGGCCCATGGTCGAAGAAGCTCTTGGGCATCCACACCTTCGCCAGCTTCACGGGGCGCACATGCCAGGCCGGGCCCTCGGCGCTATCCGGGAGGCGCTCCACGTCGTGACAGGTGGCGCAGGTGGTGCGCTCGAAGATGTCCTCCGCCGTGGCCAGGGCCTGCTGCCGCGCGAACACCAGGGCTTCCTGGCGCAGCGCCGCCTCCATGCGCGTATCACCGCCGGGGCGGCGCGCATCGTAGGCGGGCCGGCCCGCTTCAAGGGAAGCCCCCACGAGCGTTTGCTTGGCGTAGAACTCCTCGAGAATCGGCAGCAGCACCGCGGGCTCGCCGTGGGGCAGCTCCCGGGTGGGCATGCCCGGATCGAAGGTCAGGAGGTGGCAGTCGGCGCAGTGCCGCTCCATGGAAATGGGTTCCATGTAGGCGCCGGAGGGGTCGGTGCGGTGGCAATCGGCACACTGGAGCGTGACGTCACCCCGAGGTCCTTCGATCCCCTCGGCGGCGAGGTGCACGTCGTGGGGGAACAACAGGTTCGAGGTTTCCGTCAGCGCCGGCGCATCAAGCGCAACGCGCTCCACGGTCCAGGGCGCGAGGCCCTCGCTGTCGCGGAGCAGGGAGACCTTAAATTCCGGGTGGTTCTCCGCAAAATCGGTGGCATTGGCGAGGGTCAGGGCGCCGTCCGTGTGGGCCTCGAGATTGCCGTGGCAGCTGGCGCACTCCCGCTGATCCCCCTGCACGAGCACGGAGGGTTCGTTGTGTTCCTTGTGGCAGCTGGCGCAGCGCGTCTCTTCGAGCTCGGCAACCTGATGAACTGCGGGATCCACGTGGTGGGTCATGCTGACGTGGCAGGCCACGCATTCCTGATCCCGCACCATGGCAAAGGCGTCCACGTGGCAGGCGGTGCAGTCATTCCCCATAAACCGGTGGGAGGTATGGAGCGGCCCCGAGGACCAGAGGGAATCGTCCGGCAGGGGCGTCGCCCGGGTGAACTCCGCCGCATCTTCGCTGATGAGCGCCGTGCCCGGCAGGATCAAGAAGAGCGCGAGGATCACGCCCACGAAGGCCCAGGAGGGTCCGCGACGGGCAAGGCCCCCAAGCTCGAGGGTTTGCTTGAACTGGGCTCCGAAGGCGCCCTCTTCCCCGCTGTCCGGGGCCGGGCGGAACTCGATGGCAAAGTCAAAGTCCGCCGGGGCCTCGATGCGGGTCAGGCGGCTGGCGCCCAGATCGACGCTGTCGCCGATGGCGAGCTTAGAGCCGCGGGTCCGACGGCCGTTCACAAAGGCGGCGCCTTCCCCGACCACTCGCAGGTCGAGCTGCCCGCCGTCGGGGGTGAGCTCGCAGAAGCTCAGGGGCAGGTGGCGGTCCGGGAGCTGAAGCCCCTGGTCCGTGGCCCGGCCCAGGGTGAGCATCTCCCCATAGTGGGCCCGGTCCTGGGGCTCGCCCCCCGCGGGATCTAGCGTTCTGATTAATAGGCGCATGGTGGCGTCACCAGTAGATGAAGACGGAGACGATATGCGCGGTGAGCGCCGCCAGGCAGGCGAAGGCCACCGGAACGTGCACAAAGAGCCATGCGCGAAGCAGGCCCACGAGCTGCACATCGCGTCGAACGCGGGCCAAGAGCCGGGCCCGGTTCCCCAAGAGAGTCGACAGCTCTCGCAGCGCCTCCCCCTGAGCACCGTCGCGGCTGGCGCCGAGGTGCTCGATCACAAAGTCCACAATGGCGTTCATACCGGCGTTGCTCACCCGGCCCTTGCCCGGGAGCTGCACTTCCGAGAGATCCTCGCCGCGCAGCTGGGCTAGCCAGCTGCCGCCGACCACGGTGCGCTCGAGCGCGCTGGCCACCGCCGTCGCCACCTCGGGCCCGCCCTTCTCCGCTAAGCGCTGAAGCTGGCGATCGAGCTCCGCCACCTCCGTATAGAGCTCGGGGCGCGATTTACCGCCGGTGTTCTCCGTCATCATGGAGGGATAGCGGGCATAGGCCCAAATGCCGAAGAAACCGCTCAAAATCACGATCATCATGAGCGTGTAGGCCAGGGTGTGGAGGTTCCAGCCGAACTGGAAGCCGGTATGCAGGGTGGCGATGATGATGAGCGCCGTACCCAGGTAGACGTGGGCGCTGGTCCAGCCCTGCACGGTGCCGGCGTTGGAGCCGTAATCCCGCTTGCGCCGGCCGAGCCAGATCAGCCAGACGATCAGCACCGCGCCGATGGTGCCCAGGGTGTAGCCGAGCCAGGTGCCCCCGTTCGGCGGATCGGGCAGGTCGTGCCAAGCATAGAGCCCAATGGACAGCAGGGAGAGGGCCGAAGCCCACCAGAACCAGCGTCCCGAGCGATACGTTAAAAACGACTCAAACATAGGCTCCCAGCCCCCTCTTCACGGCACCGCAACGGGCGGCGCCGTGCCCACCGCCCCTAGGGCAGGCGTGCACTCACCACATCCACAAAGGCCTCCGGCGATAGGCGCACCGCCGCCCCGGTGGGGCAGGCGCGAACGCACGCCGGCCCCCCGGCGAGGTCCTTGCACATATCGCACTTCACGGCCTTCTTGATCTCGTCCTTCGACGCCTTGCCCCCGGCCTTCTGCCCGGGCCCCGGGCCCGCTCCGAAGAGCATCCAGGACCAGAAGCCCGGCTTCGGCGGCGGCTTATAGGCCATCTGAATCACGCCATAGGGGCAATTGCGTTCGCAGTTACCGCAGCCAATGCAGTTGTCCCCAATGAACACCTCACCGCCGGGGGCTCGCCGGATCGCATCGGGCGGGCAGTCCTTCATGCAGTGAGGGTCTTCGCAGTGGCGGCAGGAGGTGGGGACGTGAATCTCCGCGAACACGGCCCCGGCCTTTCGATTCAGGCGCGAAGTGCCGTCGTGGGTTTCCGCGCAGGCCACCTCGCAGTTGTCGCAGTTCACGCAGAGGCTCTTATCGATGAGCAGCACGTCCGTGGCTTCCCCAAGGCCCTGCTGCATCAGGAAGCTGAGCACATCGCCGGAGCCATCGCTGCCCTGCATACGCACATTCTGCTGCGAGCGCGTGCGCACGGCCTGCTCCATCTCGGCGCGAAGGGCGGGCGTGGCGTCGAGCAGGGCGTTAAAGGCCTCCGCATCGAGGGAGACCGTTTCCGTTTTCACCGTGGCGCGCACGGACGCGGAACGGGTGCTGTTGCCTAAAAGGCCCATCTCCCCGACGTAGTTCCCCGCGGCCACGTAGGCCATGGGGATTTCTCGCTCGCCGAAGTTCTTAGCGATGGTCACGGAGCCGGAGCGAATGAGGTGAAGGGTGTCCGCCTCGTCCCCTTCCGCAAAGATGAGCTCCCCGGCCTTGTACTGATTGAGCTGCGCCGCCGCGGCGATGGGCCGCAGCACATCCAGGGGGACGCCCGGGGCGAAGCGGGACTGGATGGTGCGCAAAATAAAGGTTTCGTCGAGTACCCGGCGCGCCGCGTCCACGGAGTTCAGCAGCTTATTCATGGTGCGCCGGGGCGTTTCGATGAGCACGCAGCCCTTGCCCGCGCGCACCGTGGCCGAGCGCCGGCGCCCGGAGAGCAAACTCATTTCCCCGAAGAAGTTCCCCTGCCCGGAGGCAATGGTCAGCCCCGGGGCCACCTCGATCTGCACTTCGCCGTCTAAGATCGTATAGAAGGTGTTGGTGTAGTCGTTCTTCTCGAAGATGACGGACCCTTCCGCCGGCGCATGCACGGAGGAATCGAGCATCACCTCCCGGAACATGAGCGGGTTCACGCCGCTAAACACCGGGATGCGCGTTTGCATCATGGCAAGGATGCCGTCGACGTCTTCGTCGTAGGGCAGCGCCTTGAACTTGTCTTCCAGCAGGGGGTGATCCGCAGGGTTGATCTTGTTGCCAAGGATGTACTCGACGACCTCATAGCCCTGGTTCATGGCCTGCTTGATGAGGGGATAGCCGCCGAGGGCCCCGATGATGTACATGCCCGGCACGTTGCATTCGTACTGGGAAGACAGGGTCGGCAGAGCGTTGGCGTCCTTGCTGGGAAATTCCACCCCGAAGGCTTCCACGAGTCCGCGCTGGGGCACGGCGCCGAGGCGCGCGATGATGCGGTGCACGGGCACGGGCACTTCCCCGTTGGGGGTGGACAGCACGAGCTGCCCCGGTGCGCCGTTGAAATCGCCGGTGTCGACCCGAGCCACGTTGGTGCCGTAGAAGCAGGTGACGTCCCCGGCCTCGATGGCCGCCAAAATCAGCGCGATATTGCCATCCTTCGCCCGGGCGAATTCATCCCGCCGGTTCACGATGGCCACGGAATTGTTCTTGGCGAGGGCCACAGCGTTCTCGATGGCCGCGTCGCCGGCGCCCACCACCACGATGGATTCGCCCTTGTATTCGTCCGGGTCGTCGAGCTGGTACTGCACGAACTCGGCGTCGTCCCCGGGGGCCCCGAGCTTCCGGGGATTCCCCTGCACCCCGATGCCCAGGATGATGGTTTCCGCCTCGACCACCTCGCCCGATTCGAGGGTCAAACGGAAGTCGCCCTTCTCGCCTTCGATGGCCTTAACGCCCGCGCCGTAGCGCACGTTCACGCCATGCTTTTCCAGCGCGCCGGCCCAACCGTCGAGGATGACCTCCCGGGTGCCCTGCTCAAAGGGCACGGGGCTGCGCAGGGGCAGCACGTTGGGCTCGGCCATGACGTGCTTGCCTTTCTGATACTTCTGGATGGTGTCGGCGTGCTTCGCGGTTTTCTCAAGGAGCACATGGGAGACGCCCAGCTCGGCGGCATGGGCGGCGGCGCTAAGCCCCCCCGGCCCGGCGCCGACTACGGCAATTTTGACTTTTTCCGTCATAGAAGCAGGCCCCTCACTTCCCGCTGCGATACGCAGTTACGCCTCGATTACCGGCCTAACCTTACCCATCCCGCCTTGCAGCCTATCGTTATCGTTTGGCAATGAAAAGCGCTTTCCCCATGGTCATACCCCATCTGGGCGCTCGGTCTTATAAAGAAAAGCGCTTCAAAAACATCACCTTAACCTGCATCTCGGGGGCGCCCAGGGAATTAATGAATTTCATTGGTCGGCGCACCCGGTGCCCCTTTGCGGACGTACAGCCCCACAAGCGCAAGGTAGGTCAGCACCAAAGCCCAGCCCACGGCGTCCACATCGGAGAAGGAGAGGGCCGCCTGCCCCAGCACCACGGCGAGGGCCAGCAGGGACAGGAGCCGGAGGCGCGGGGCGGACAGGCGCATGGCGGCGCCGGCGAAGACCTCGGGCAAGCGCTTCGGCAACAGAAAGGCCGCGAGCAGGGGCAAGGTGTCGTAGATGAACACCAGCCCACCCCCGAGCATGATGATGTAGCGCAGCTCCCAGCCCAGGGCGATGGGGGTGGCGCCGAGAAGGAACAGGCCTAGGAGCAAGCGGTGCGGGGTCCCAAAGCGGGGATTCACCACGGCCAGGGACTTCGGCAGCCAACCATCCTCACAGGCGATGAGCACGGCCTTCGTCGCCCAGGAGAAGGTGGCGTTGATGCTCGTTGCCAGGGCAAAGAGCCCGGCGCCCACGATAAAGGCGAGGTAGACGGGCGGGGGAAGGATGGCCCGCGCCACCTCCGCAAGGGACTGCCCCGCGGTTTGCTCCAGGGGCAGCACCCCCACGGCCACCACGGACACGAGGGTAAAGAGCACGGCGGCGGTCATGGTCGCGCCGAGCATGGCTCGAGGGAGATCCCGCTCCGGGTTCGCCATCTCCCCCCCGAGCTCGGAGATAAATTGCGCGCCCCCGGTGGCGAAGGAGAGGATCACGCAGGCCAGGGCAAAGCCATAGAGCCCCTGGGGGAAAAGCTGGGCCGGATCAAGGAAGGGCTCGAAGCGCACCTGGCCCCAACCGAACACCAACAGCGTGAGGAGCCCGAGCACGAGCACCACTATCATGATGCGCTGGAGGAAGGCGGCGAGGCGCACCCCAAGAAGGTTTACTAGGAAGAACAGGGCGAGGATCGCCACCGCCACCCCCCGCTCGGGCACCTCGGGCCATAGGGCCTTGGCGTACTGGGCGAAGCCCAGGGCAAAAAGCGCAATTAGAATATGGGTGATCAGAAGCAGCGCCAGGTAGAAAAAGCCGAGGCGCGGCCCCAGGAGGCGCTTGCAGTAGACGTAGAGGCCGCCGGTGGCTGGCATGGCCGACCCGAGAAAGGCAATGGGCCACTGCTTCAGCAGGGACAGGCCGGCGGACACGAGAAAGGCAAGGGGAATGGCGTAGGCCGTCAGCTCAATGCCAATGCCCACGAGCACCATGATGCCGGACCCAATCACCTGGCCCAGGGCGATGGCGTAGACATCCCAAAAGCCCAGGGTGCGCTGAAGCTTCACGCCCCGGCGGCCTCAAGGGTGGCCAGGGCCGCCGCGAAGTCGGCTTTCAAATCCTCGATGGCTTCGATCCCCGCGGAGATGCGGACCATGCCCGGCGTAATGCCCATGCGCGCCCGCTCGTCCTCCGGAATATCAAGGAAGGCCATGGTGCCGGGGATCTGGGTGACCGTGCGCACGCCGCCGAGGCTCGCGGCGAAGCTGGCGAGCTTAAGCGCCGTCACCACCTGCAGGGCCCGAGGCTCGGAGCCCACGTCGAAGGCCAGCATGGCGCCGAAGCGGGGCATCTGGGCCTTCGCCACGGCGTGCTGGGGGTGGTCCGGGCGCCCGGGGTAGCACACCCGACTGACCGCAGAATGCTCGGCCAGGAAATCGGCGAGGGCCGCGGCGTTCTCACACTGCCGCTCCACCCGCAGGGGCAGGGTTTGGAGCCCCCGATCGAGGAGCCAGGCGCTAAAGGGGGCGATGGGCGCGCCCCACTTCACCATGGTGTTCCAGCGCAGCTTATCGAGGAAATCGGCGGGCAGGCGCCCCGCCTTCAAGGCGATGGCGCCGCCGATGACGTCATTGTGCCCCCCAATAAACTTGCTGGCGCTTTCGATGACGAGATCCACCCCGTGCTCCAAAGGACGAAGCACGGCGGGGCTGGCGAAGGTGTTATCGCACAGCAGCACCAGGCCCTTCTCTTCCGCTAGCCGAGCCAAGGGCGCGATGGGCACCACCTTCATGGTGGGGTTGGCGATGGCTTCGAAATACAGCGCCTTGGTGTTGGGCTTGAGCGCCTCCCGCACCGCCGCCTCATCGGCCATGTCCACAAAAGTGGTTTCGATGCCGAAGTCCGGGGCCCGGTGAGCGAGAAACTCGTGGGTGGAGCTGTAGGTGGTCCAGTCGCAAATCAAATGGTCGCCCTGCTTCAGCAAACCAAAGATCGCCGTGGTCACCGCAGCCATGCCCGAAGCCGTGGCCAGCACCGCATCGGCGCCCTCGAGGCGGGCAAGGTGATCCTGGAAGAGCCGTTCCCCGGGATTCCCGCAGCGGCCATAGATGTTCACCGTTTCCCGGGCGCCGGCGACCACCTCCTGGTAGATCTCGGCGTCGTACTGGAAGCTTGAGGACACGTGGATGGGCGGGGCGATGGCCCCCGTGGCCGGGTCCGGGGCTTGGTAAACGGCGGCGCTGGCCAGGGACCAGGAATCGGGGTGCTCGCTCATGGGCTGTCCTAGGTGGGCTTTTTTCCTATTGTGCACGGGCAGCCCGGGGGCGCCAACGCAAGGCGCGGGCGCGCTAAACTAGGCGCCGCGTTCACCGGGGGAGCGGCCCATGGCGCCGAGCACAGTCACCGAGCAGGAACGGGCGGCCTTCGCCGACGACGGCTTTTTCCTGCGCCGCGGGGCGATAGGCCTGGCGGCGCTGCAGGAGGCCCGGGCGGCCTTCGACCGGCTCTACGGGAAGGCTCAGCGTCGAGGCGTTACCGGGCTCGAGGACGGCGCCCACTTCGTACTGTCCGGCGAGGCCCCTGCGCCCCGGGTAGAGCGCATCGTTTGGGCCGGGGGCGCGGAGCCCACGCTCCTGGCCCTTGCCGAAGACCCCGCCATCCTAGGCCCGGCCCTCGCCCTGCTCGGCAGCGCCTCCTGCGACCAGCTGCTGTGCCAGGCCCACTACAAGATGCCCGGGGACGGGGTGTCCTTTGCCTGGCACCAGGATATCCAGCACCGGGATAAGGGGCCCGGGACCTGGCAAGACGTCAACGGCCAGGGCAGCTATGTGCAAACCATCCTACTTTTAGACCCCATGGGGCCCGGCAATGGGGCCCTGAAGTTTCTACCCCGACGCACTACGGGGCTGGCCCGGGGCGCCCGCCTAAGCACCGCCCCCTTCAACTACGATGAGGCCATGGCCCCGGGGGCGGATCCGCCGGGCACGGTCTTGATCGAGGGCGAGCCGGGGGACGTGCTGTTCTTCGGGCCCTATGCGGTGCACGGCAGCGGCCCCAACGAGGGCACCACGCCGCGGCGCGTGCTCATCAACGGCTACGCCCACCCCGGCGCCAATCACCGGGTCTATCCCGGCGAGGGCGCGGGGCGGCGCCTCCCCCGCTTGTGAACAGCCTCGATCTCACCGTTCTCATCGCCTACTTCCTGGGGGTGACGGCGGTGAGCCACTGGGCTCGGCCTCGGCGCGCCCACCGGGACGCCTACTTCCTCGCGGACCGCAGCCTGCGCTGGCCCCTCGTCGCCGCCTCCATCGTGGCCACCAGCATCAGCGGCGTCACCTTCATCGGGCTTCCGGCCCTGGTCTTCGCCGAGGGCGGGGATCTCCGCTACCTGCAGTTTGCCCTGGCCGCGCTCATCGCCAAGGGCGTGCTGGGGGTGGCGCTCTTACCTCGCTACTACGCCGCCGGGGTAGGCAGCCCCTACGAATACATCACCCTGAAGCTAGGGCCGCGCTACGGCCGAGCCGCTACCGGGCTCTTCATGGTGGGCGCCGTGCTGGGCCAGGGGGTGCGGGTCTTTGCCGTGGCCCTCGTGCTCGAGCTGCTGACGGGCTGGAGCCTCGGGGCGTGCATCGCCCTCATCGTTGGGGCCTCGGCCCTGCACACGGGGCATGGGGGCCTTCGCGCCGTGGTCTGGACCGATGCGCTCCAGGGCCTGCTCTTCGCTGGGGGCGGTGCCTTCGCCCTTACCCTCGCCGTGGCCGGGGGCGCCGGAAGCTTTGAGGCCCTCTTCACCGCCGCCGGGGAAGCGGGAAAGCTTCGCACCCTGGATTTCAGCACCCACCCCGGGGCCAGCTTCACCCTGTGGACGGGGCTCATCGCCATGCCCTTCCAGAACCTGGCGGCCTACGGCGGGGACCAGGTAAACACGCAGCGCATGCTGGCCTGCCCAAGCCTTGCCGCCGCCCGGAAGGCGCTCTACACGAGCCTTCTTGGGGAAGGGGTCACGGCGCTCTTTCTCCTCCTGGGCCTGGCCCTTTGGGCCTACTACGGCACCCATGCCCTGCCCCCAGCGCTGGCGAGCGCGGTCGCCGAGAACGGCGATCGGATCTTCCCGGCCTTTATCCTCGATGCGATCCCCAGCGGCGTGCGGGGCCTTCTCATTGCGGGGGTATTCGCCGCGGCCATGTCGAGCCTGGATTCCGTCCTCTCGGCCCTTGCGCAGGTGAGCACCGCCGGGGACGGCCACCGATCGACGCGGGCCGTGGGGCTTTGGGCCCTGGCCCTGGGCGCCTTCGCCTGGGCCCTGGGCCACGGCGGCGGCCAGCTCGTGCCCCTGGCCTACCAGATGACCGCCCTCAGCTATCCACCACTTTTGGGACTCTTGCTCCTGGCGGCCTTCGCCCCCCGGGCCTGGCTGCGCCGCCCGGCCCTGGGCGCGCTCGGAGCGCTGGGGCTCGTGGCGACGCTCCTGCCCCTCACCACGGGCCCGGCCCCAAGCCTCGCCTTTCCCTGGCTTTTCCCCCTGGGCACGGCAATGTTTTTGACGTTAACGGTTCTGCCGAAACGCGCCAGCCAAGGGGCTAGCTGAAGCGACGCTCGGCGCTGCCCCAGCGCAGATAGACCAGAAGGCCGAAGATATAGACGCCGGCGGCGGCCTGGAAAACCAGAGCCCAGCTCCCGGTCCACTCGAGCAACAGCCCACTGACGTAGACGCCGATGATCCCCGGAAGGGTCGCCACGGTGTTCGACAGGCCCATGATGGTGCCCGCGCTCCGGGGCGCAATATCCAGGTGGTTCACCCCAAAGCCCCCGGCCGTTGCGCCGCCAAAGATATTCCCCAAGGACATAAGCGCAATGGCCAGGGGAATGCTTTCTACATAGCCCACCCCGGCAAGCACCAAGGCCGAGCCCCCAAAGCCAAGGGTTTGCATGAGCTTGCGGACCCGGGTGGTGGCCATGCCCGAGGCCAGCAGCCGATCCGCCATGGCCCCCCCGGCGTTCAGGGCCAGGAAGGAAAACAGGGAGGGAATCATGGTGAAAATCCCCACGGAGGCAAAATCGACCCCAAGCCCCTTGTTGATGTACGTGGGCATCCAGGCAAGCAGCACGTAGGTGCCCCAATTCGCGCAAAAGTGGCACACCACAATGGCCCAAATCGCCGGCTGGGCGAGCATGGCCTTCAAAGTCGGCGGGGCCGCCGAGGCGTCCGTGCCCAGGTTCGCTTCAATGTAAGCGCGCTCCGCCGGATCGAGGCGAGGATGGTCCGCGGGGGTCTTCGCGGCCACCCGCTGCCAGGCAAGCCACCAGAGAAATCCCACGGCGCCGAAAACGTAAAAGGCCGAGGGCCAGCCAAAGCGCGCCACCAGGGGCGGCGTCGCCACGAGGGCGAAGACGCTGCCTAAGGGAATCATGGAGAAGAGGATTCCCACGGCCCGGGAGCGCTCCCGCTCTGGGATCCAATGCCCAAAGAGCGCATAGACAGACGGGAAGGTGACCCCCTCCCCCACGCCCATGAGCACCCGAGTGATGAGCAAGGCGGTCATACCCCCGAGGGCTGCGGCGGGCGTGAGTAGGGTAAAGAGGGACCAGAAGATCACCCCGACGCCCAGCACACGCTTGCCGCCGTAGCGATCGGCGAGCCAGCCCCCGGCGACCTGGGTCAGCAGATAGCCCAGAAAGAAGGACGACAGCACCCGCCCCTGCTGCTCCGGGCTCCAGCCAAAGTCGCTGGCCATGGGAATGATGGCCACGGACATGATGACCCGGTCCGTATAGCACACGAAGACCGCCAGGGCGGCCATAATCACCAGGGCCAGCCGACCCCGGCTTGGGGCGCTCGACGGCGCCGCAATGCTCTCTGACATTGGATTTCCTCCCCGCTCCCGCCCTAACCATGCCCCGGCCGTAGGGAAAGCGCCAGCGCCGGCTTAGCCGCGACAAAAGGTCGCAGCGGCTAGCCCCCGGCGCCCACCGGGGCGAGAATGCGCCCATGACGACGCCACCCCCTTCTCCGTCCCTTGAGCGCTGGGCCGCCCTCACCGCTGCGAGCCCCCAGGCCGTGCGCCTGCTACTCGTGCTCCAGGGCGTGCTCACGGCGGGGCTCGCCCTGGGGCTGCTCCTGGCGGCGCAGAGCTTTGCCCTCGAACTGCCCTACGGGCCGCTCTGGACCCTCACCGGGGGCTATGGCCTGGGCACCGCCGCCGCGGCCCTCTGGCACCGGCGGCGCCCCGGGGGGGACGATGAAGCGGCCACGGGTATGGTCACGGTCCTGCTCCTCAGCCAGCTCGCCGTGCTCACGGGGGCCCTCTACTACACGGGTGGAGCCAGCAGTCCCTTTGCCTCCCTCTATCTCATTACCCTGGCCCTGGGCGCGATGGTCCTCCCCTGGCCCCGGGCCGTGGCCCTGACCGTGCTTGCGCTCATTGCCTATGCCCTGCTCTTTCGCTTCTACGTACCCCTCGCTGCCCAGGCCATGGAGAGCGCGAGCGCTCTGGATCACAGCGCCCTTGATCACAGCGCTCACGGGGGCGCCGCCGGGGCCGGCTTTACGGTGCACGTGCTGGGTATGGGCCTGAACTTCCTATTGAGTAGCGTCGTGCTCGTGGGGCTGCTGGCGCGCCTCGCAGCCATGGCGCGGACTCAGGGGGCGCGGCTGGCCACGCTTGAAGCCCAGGCTCTGCGTAATGCCCATGTGGTGGCCCTCGGCGGGGTGGCCGCCAGCGCTGCCCATGCCCTCTCTACCCCCCTATCCACGGCGGCGATCACCCTCGAAGGCCTACGAGAAGAGGCGCCCCTCACGGAAGAGCAGCGCAACCAGGTGACCCAAACCCTGGCGCAGATCCAGCGCGGGCGAAGCCGGCTCACGGAAGCTCTTCGGAGCGCCCAGCTGGAACGGTTAGAGGCGGCGGCGTCGGCCCGCCCCCTGGCACCCCGGCTGGCCACGGTGCTGGAGGGATGGCGCCTGCTCCACCCCGAGCTCACCCTGGAAACCACCTTGGCCCTGGCGCCGGAAGCTCGCCTTCTCGATCCCGCCTTCGAAGATACGGTAACCACCCTGCTGAATAATGCGGCGGAGGCCAATGCCACCCAGGGCGCTACCACGCTGCGCCTCCAGGCGAAGAGTGCACAGGGCTGGCTCACCCTGACGGTGGAGGATGAGGGCCGGGGCCAGGCTCCGCGCCTTCCCGGCGCCCCCGTCACCTCGCAAAAACCCTATGGGGCCGGGGCCGGACTCCTGTTGGCCCAGGCGAATCTCGAAAGGCTCGGCGGCAAACTCACCGTGGAGGCCGGCGCCACAGGATGGCGCGCCACCCTGCGCCTGCCCCTGGTGGACGGTCATGGGTAAGCCAACCCTGCTCCTCGTCGACGACGACGCCCTCTTCCTTCGCACCCTCGGGGGCGCTCTCGAACGCAAGGGCTACGCGGTGCGCACGGCGGAGACCGGGGAAGGGGCCCTGGCCGCCGTTACCGACGCTCCCGCGGAGGTCATCTTTCTCGATCTGATGCTCGGGGAGCAGAGCAGCCTGCCCCTCATCGAACCCCTGCTCGCTGCCTGCCCGGGCGCGCGGCTGATCATGCTCACGGGCTACGCCAGCGTGGCCACGACCGTGGCAGCCATGCGCCTCGGCGCCACGGATTACCTCGCGAAGCCCGTGGGCCTGGGGGAAGTGCTCCAGGCCCTGGGGCCTGGGAAACCGGAAACGGGGCAGGACTCCCCTGAGCCGCCCCCCCAACCCATCCCCCTGGCGCGCGTGGAGTGGGAACACATCCAGCGGGTGCTCGCGGATCACGATGGCAATATCAGCGCCGCTGCCCGCGCCCTCGGGGTGCACCGGCGCTCCCTCCAGCGCAAGCTGGCGAAGCGCCCGCCACCCCCGCCCCCCCGAGACTGAGGCCCCCCGAGACTGAGCCCTAGAGCCGGGCGTCGAGCTTGAGCCAGAGGGTCCGACCCGGCTCGGGCAGCTGGGCAATGGGATCAAAGCCCGTGACGTCCGCGCCGCTGCGCGACAGATGCTCCGCATAGGCCGTATCGAAAAGGTTATCCACGCCCAGGGAGACGGCTGTGCCCTCTCGCAGCTGCCAATGGCCGTTCAGCGACGCGATGGCGAAGCCATCGGTGCGCCCAAAGTCCTGACCCACGATGTTGCCTGCGCCGAGATCCACCCGGTCCTGATCCGCTACGAGGCGCACCATGCCGCCGAGGGTGACCGGGCCCTGGCGCCAGCTGAGGGCGACGCGCCCTTCCAGGGGCGGCATTTGAGCCAAGGCCGTGCCGTCCGTGCGGTTGCGCCCCCAGCTGTAGGCCAGGGTGCTGGTGAGCTGCCAGGCCTCGCCCAAGCGTTGGGTGTAGTCGACTTCGCCCCCCAGGCTCACGGCATCGACATTTCGCGTCACCACGGCGGGGAGGGCCCGATCCTCGGGGCGCGCGTCGATCAGGATGTAATCCTTATGCTGGGCCGCAAAGAGCGCGACGGACAGCGCTGCTCGCGGGCCTTCCCAGCGCAGGCCCAGATCGAGCTGGGTCGTGCGCTCCGGGTCCGTGAAGAAGGCGCTGGCGCTGCTCTCCCCCACCCGCCCGGTGCCAAAGCGCTCCCAGTAATCGGCGATGCGCTCGCTATGGCCCAGGCCAAGAAACACCTGCGTTTCCCCGGCACCGTAGCCGGTCCCCGGGGCGAGGGTGCGCTCAAGGCGCGCAAAGGCGCTCAAAAGCACCTCGTCGTCGTGGGCGCCGGCGGTGGGATTGGGCCGAGCCATCATCATGGAGCCCACGGTGGCGCGGAGATCCTCGGCCTGCCAGCGATCGGCCCGGGCGCCGAGCACCCAGCGCTGCTGCTCCGAAGCCTGCCAGGTGAGCTCGCCGAAGACGCCGGCCTGAGCGAGGCGCGCATCCCCCACCCGGGGCCGGGTCTCGAAATCCACCCTAAGCGCATTCATGCTGCTCCGCACCCGGTGGTCATCGCGATGTCCGTCGATGCCGACCCGGGCCGAGACCTGCTCACCGAGGGCCAAATCCGCCAGGGCCCGGAGAGCCTTCGTTTCCCGATCCGGGTTAGAAACGGAGGGGGCCCCCATCATGGCCGTGGGGGCGAAGGCGCGAAGGCTAAAGTTGTCCATCACGTGATCCACGGACCCCGTCGCCAGCTGCACATCAAGGGCCTGGAGCAGGGGTCCGGTGAAGCTTCGGCGCAGCCGCAGGCTCGTGCTTTCCCGGTCAAAGACCACCCCATCCATGGCGCGATCGGCGTAGGCCGCCTCACCGTCGCTGCGCGCCAGGGAGAGCTCCACCAGGGTGGCCTCATCGGGGCGCCATCCCGCCATGAGATTCACATTCCACCGGTCATAGGCACTGTGCACCGGGGTGCCATCGCCACTGTCATAGTCATCGCTTTCGCTATCGGTGCCCTGCACACGCAGGTAACCGAGGCGGCCGCCGAGGAGGCCATCAAGGGCCGCATCGCGCCGACCCCAGCTGCCCACGGTAAGGCCCGCAGCCAGGGTGGAGCGATCCGTCTCCGGATCGAAGGGATCGCGCTCGAAGCGCACCGTGGCGGAGGAGGCCCCGGGGGCCCAGAGCACGCTTTGCGGGCCCTTCAAAATCCGGATGCGGTCGTAGCTTTGGGGGAAGACATAGGCGGTAGGGGGATCCATGCGATTGCCGCAGCCCCCAAGGAGCATCGCCTCCTCGTTCAGCACCGCCACCCGGGAACCGGCCATGCCGCGAAAGAGGGGATCGCCATCGGTACCGCCCTTACGAATCACGGAGAAGCCGGAAACGGTTTTGAGGTAATCGGCCCCATCATGCGCCGGCAGGGGCTGGCGCGGCAGGCGCGGATCGGTCACCACCTCCAGGGGAGACGCCATGCGCGCCGCGGTCACCACGATTTCTTCTTCCAGTGCGCCGTCCGCAAGGGCATGCCCATGGGCCAGCAGGGGCACAGCGACAGCCAGGGCGGAGAGGGTCCAGCGGGGCGCAGGCAGAGACATGACGGGTGGGTCCTTTCAGTGTTGGGAAGACGGCGCGCAGTGTAGGAAGGGGAGGCGCGAGGGAGGAGTGACGAAGTGTCGCAGGGCTATTTACAATTTAGACACTAAATGTATATTTCGCCCATGAGCGAACCGGCCTTTACCTTAGATGCCCTCGGGCAACGCATTCTCCCCCCCCTCGGGGAGGTGATGCCGTTTCTGGAGCGCTTTGCACAGGATGGCTTCCCCCGCACCACCATGGGACGCCTCGCTGAGGCCGGGGGCGTTTCGCGGCAGACGCTCTACAACCGCTTCGGCAACAAGGAAGCGCTGTTCCACTGGGCCGTAGATGCCATGAGTGGCCACCTCGAGCGCGCCGCCCTCGCGGCCCTGGAACGCCCCGGGGAAGCACTGGCGGACCAGCTCCTGGGCCACTACTGCGCCTGGTTTGAGCCCATGGTCACGTTGCTGAATCAGGGTCCCTATGGGCAAGCGCTCTTTGGCCTCGGCATGGAAGGCAAGCGCGCCGCGGGCTACGACCCCTTAAATTCCGTGTCCCCGGCGGTGACGGCCCGGCTCATGCTCGGTCCCCCCGCCCAGGCGCGGGGCCCCGCCGAGGCCCAGGCCTTCGCCCTGGCCATGGCGGCCAAGGGGCTCTTTGTGAGCGCTCAAAGCGCGGAAGATTTTCGCAATGCCATGATCCGGGTCCTTGAGGGCCATGGCCTCTTTCCCACCCCTCGCCCCTAGGGCGCACCCATCCGAGCCGGAGGAATGCTCATGCTTCGCTTTACGCTCAATGGTCAGACCGTAGAAACGGATCTAGCCCCGGATACGCCCCTGCTTTGGGCCGTTCGTGATCAGTTCAAGCTGAAGGGATCGAAATTCGGCTGCGGCGCCGGGCTCTGCGGCGCGTGCACCATGCACGTGGACGGGATGGCCCAGAAAACCTGCGTGCTGCCCCTCGCGGCGGTGGCCGGCAAGGCCGTGACCACCATCGAAGGCTTGGATCCGCAGGGCGTCGGCGCGGCGCTCCAAGCGGCCTGGGTCGCAGAGAGCGTTTCCCAGTGCGGCTACTGCCAGTCGGGGCAGATCATGGCTGCGGCGGCCCTGCTGGAAGCCAACCCCAACCCCACGGAAGCGGAGCTTGAAACGGCCATGGCCGGCAACATTTGTCGCTGCGGCTGCTATCCCCGCATCAAGAACGCGATCCAAAGCGCCGCAGCCACCCTCGCGGGGGGCGCCCTATTTAAAGATGCTATGGCTGAGGAGGTGTCCGCATGAGCACGCTGAGCCGCCGTAGCTTCCTTCGCCACAGCGCCCTTGCCGGGGGTGGCCTCCTCGTGGCCTTTACGCTCCCCGGGTGCAGCACGCCCCCGAGCCTTCCCGTGCCCCGGGAAAGCGGGGACTTCGTGCCCAACGCGTTCCTGAAGTTCACCGCCGATGGCGCGGTGCATTTCTACTGCCCCCGGGACGAGATGGGCCAAGGCGTCACCACGGGCCTCACCACCATCGTCGCCGAAGGCCTGGATATGGCCCCCCAGCGCATCACGGTGGAGCTGGCCGGCGCCCACCCGGACTACGCCAACCCGGGCATGGGCTTCCAGGTCACCGGAGGCAGCACCTCGGTGAAGGAGCACTTCACCCAGCTTATGACCGTGGGGTGTCAGCTGCGCGCCCTCTTCCTCGCCGCAGCAGCGCAGGACCTCGGCGTAGCCGAAAGCGCCCTCACCACGGACGACGGCATGATCGTTCACGGCGAGAACCGCTACCCCTACGCCCAGTTCCTTGCCACCGCGGCCACCCTAACCGTGCCCGAAACCGTGGACCTCAAAGCCGCAGCGGACTACCGCTGGATCGGCACGGCCTTCCCCCGCCTCGATGGCGAAGTGAAGGCCACGGGGAAAGCGGTCTACGGCATCGACATCGACGTGCCCGGCATGGAGCACGCGGTAGTGGTGCGGCCACCGGTCTTCGGGGCGAAGGTGGTGCGCTTTGACGATCGCGCCGCCAAATCCGTGGCCGGGGTGCGCACGGTGGTAGAAATCGCCACCGGCGTCGCCGTGGTGGCGGAGCACTTCTGGCAGGCGAAGAAGGGGGCGGAAGCCCTGACCGTGGAATGGTCCGCCTCGCCCCTCGACGGCGCGACCACCGCCAGCCTCCGGGCCGACTACGCAGAAGCCCTCGCCGCCGGCGGCGAGGAAGCGGAAAGCACCGGCGATGTGGCCACGGCCCTGGCGGGGGCGACGAAGACCGTGGATCTCGAGTTCTGGGCGCCCTTCCTCGCCCACGCGCCCATGGAGCCCATGAGCGCCGTGGTGCACGTTAAGGGCGACAGCGCCGAGCTCTGGGCCGGTACGCAAGGTCCCGGGCCGGCCGGGGCGCTGGTGGCCCGCCACGCGGGGCTCGAACCGGCCCAGGTCATGGTGCACCAAACCTACCTCGGGGGCGGCTTCGGGCGCCGGGGCACGCTCACCCACGTGGTGGAAGCGACGCAAATCTCCAAGGCCACGGGCACGCCCATCAAGCTGCTCTGGACCCGGGAAGACGACCTCCGCGGCGGCCTCTATCGCCCAGCTTCCCTCATGCGCATCCGCGCCGGCCTCGACGACGACGGGCGCATAGCCGCCTGGGATGCCGCGCGCGCGGGGTCGAACATCACGCCGGAGACGATCCGCAATTCCCTTCCGGCCCTCCTCCCCGGCATGCCCGACGGCGTGGTGGACTTCATGGTGGGGCTGACCGATCGGCTGCATCAGGGCTGGGTGGTCGATCACTCGAGCATCGAAGGGCTCTACGAGGATTACGCAGTTCCGAACCTTGCCGTGCACCACGTCACGAAGGAGCACGGCATTCCCGTCACCTTCTGGCGCTCCGTGGGCCACTCCTACACGGCCTTCGCCAAGGAAGTGACCATGGATGCCCTCGCCGAGGCCGCGGGGCAGGACCCCGTCGCGTTCCGTCTGGCGCATCTGGAACACAACCCGCGCCTCGCCGCCGTGGTGGCCAAGGCCCAGGAAGCGTGGAACGGTTGGACCCCGGCGCCAGGGCGGCACCTGGGCTTCGCGGCGCACCATTCCTTCGCCACCTCCGTGGCCCAGGTGGCCGAGGTGTCGGTAGAAGACGGCGCCATTCGCGTGCACCGGGTGTTCTGCGCCGTGGACTGCGGCCTCGCCATCAACCCGGACATTGTGCGAGCCCAGATGGAAGGGGCGATCATGTACGGCCTGACGGCGGCGCTTCACGGCAAGCTCGACTTTGAAGGGGGCGCGGTGAAGCAAAGCAACTTCCACGACTACCCCATCCTGCGCATCAACGAGGCGCCGAAGGTTGAGGTTGTGATCATGGAAAGCCAGGAAGCCCCCACGGGGGTCGGGGAGCCGGGGCTCCCGCCCATTGCCCCCGCCGTGGCAAACGCCCTCTACCGGGCCACGGGCAAGCGCCTGACCGAGCTGCCCTTAAGCGACGCCCTGCGGCTGGCTTAGGCTGAGGTCTGAGCCTAGGCCTGTGCCTCGCGGCACCGAACCATCGCCCGCACGGTGCGGGCGATATCGTCCTCCGAGGTCACCCAGCTGCAAACGCTTAGGCGCAGCACGGGCTGATCGAACCAGCGGGAGGCCCCGGCCCAGGCCTCCCCGCTCTCTCGCAGGGCCACCGCAAAGGCCTCAGCGTCCGGCCCTACCTCTACCAGCACCTGATTGAACACCACCTCATTAAGCACGGGAAAACCGGCGTCCCCGAGGGCATCGCGAAGCTGGCGAGCGCGCTCGTGAAGCTGGGTCACCAGCTGCGCTACCCCTTCGGCCCCCAGGCTTTTCAACGCCGCCCAGAGCTCCACCACCCGGCCCCGGCGGGACATCTCCGGCCCGTAGCGCAGCCCATCGCGATTCAGACCGAGCACCCCTGCCGTCCCTCGGGGAAGGTAAGCCCCTTCCGCCCCCAGGGCAGCGAAGAGCGCCTCCGGATCGGCGCAGAGGGCAATACCGCTGTCGTAGGGCACGTTCAGCGTCTTGTGCGCATCCACGCTCCAGGAGTGGGCCTGTTCGTGACCTTCGGTGAGCGCGACCAGCTGCGGCGCCGCGGCAGCCCAAAGCCCGAAGGCCCCATCCACATGAACCCAGGCGCCGGCGGCCCGAGCCTCGGCAACTACGGGCTGAAAGGGATCAAAGGCGCCGGAATTCACATTCCCCGCCTGCAACAGCAGGAGCGTCCGGTCATCCAAAGCGGGAAGGGCATCGGGCCGCAGCCGGCCTTGCTCGTCCACCGGCACCCACTCGATCTGATCGCGCCCGAAGCCCAGGAGGGCCAGGGCCTTCAGGGCCGCAGCGTGAAGATGGGCGCCGGCCACCACGCGCAGCGGTGGCGCGCCCCATAGCCCCTTCGCGTTCACGTCGTAGCCCTGGCGCTCGAGCAGGCGCCAGCGTCCCGCGGCCAGCCCGGTCACCAGCGCCAGGGAACTGCCACTAAGGAAGCTCGCGGCCACCGTATTCGGCAACCCAAAGAGCTGCTGAAGCCAGCCCTCCACCACCGTTTCCAGGGCCGCGATGGGGGGCGCAACGGCGGCCACGGCGCCGTTCTGATCCCAGCTATCGGCCAGGAGCCGGGCCGCGAGGGTGATCGGTAGCGCGCCGCCGTTCACCATGCCGAAGAAGCGTCCGCCCCCCTGCGCTGTCGTGGCGGGGGAGCCCAGGTGATGAAGTTGCTCAAGCACCGCTCCCGGAGCCGCGCCCCGGACCGGGAGGGCTTCGCGAAAGCCTTCCAGCGCGGCCAGGGCCTCAGGCGTAGGCGCTACGGGACGGTGGTGCACGGTCTCGAGATAGGTGCGGGCGTAGCCCTCGGCCTGCTCCCGAAGGGCGAAGCTTTCCCCGAGCACCTGAGGCAAATCAAAGGACGGGGGCGTCATGCCCTCTCCTCGACCGGCAGCAGCTGACGGGCCAGGGTCGCGAAATACTCCGCGCCCAGGGGCAGCAGCGCATCGTTAAAGTCGTAGGCGCTGTTATGGAGGGGCAAAGCATCCTCGCCAGCGCCCAAAAACAGGAAGGCCCCGGGCACCGCCTCAAGGAACGCGCCAAAGTCCTCGGAGATCATCATGGGGGCCACAGCGCTGTCGACCTTATCGCCCCCCACCACGGCCTCCGCGGCCCGCAGGGCCTGGGCGGTTTGCTCGGCCCAGTTCACCGTAGGCGCAAATTCGTGGGTATAGCTCACGGTGACGGAGGCGCCCTGGGCCGCGGCGATGCCTTCACACAGCGACCGCATACGCGCCTCAAGCAGGGCCTGCACCGAGGGATCGTAGCTCCGCGTATCCCCTTTCAATACGACGGTGGTGGGAATGGCATTGCGAATACCGTCGCTCTCGATTTCCGTGCAGGACACCACGGCGGTGGCGCTGGGGTCGACGGAACGGCTCACGATGGTCTGCAGCCCGAGGATGATCTGCGCCGCCACCACCAGGGGATCAACGCCCATGTGGGGCCGGGCGGCGTGCCCGCCTCGCCCGGTGATGCGGATCTCAAAGTTATCCTCCGCGGCCATGATGCCTCCGGCGCGCCCCGCAAAATGCCCCAAGGGGAGCCCGGGCATGTTGTGGAGCCCGAAAATCGCATCCACGGGGAAGCGCTCAAAAAGCCCGTCGGCCATCATGGCCTTCGCCCCCCGGCCGTGCTCCTCCGCGGGCTGAAAGATGAAACGAACGGTGCCGTTGAAGTCCCGGCGCTCGGTGAGGAGCGCCGCCGCCCCGAGCACCATGGCCATGTGCCCGTCGTGGCCGCAGCCGTGCATGCACCCGGGATGCTCAGAGGCGTGGGCCGGGGTGCCCGTTTCCGTCATTGCCAGCGCATCCATATCGGCGCGGAGCCCAATCACCCCGGAACCATCGCCGCAGCGAAGGCTGGCCACAAGGCCGGTCCCGCCGATACCGCCGTGGACCGTAAGGCCCAGAGCCTCAAGCTGGGCGCTCACGAAGGCTGCCGTACCCTGCTCCCGAAAGCCGAGTTCGGGTTTGCGATGGAGGGCGTGGCGCCAAGCGCCCATTTGCCGCGCAAGATCAGGGGTCATGAAGCGCTCCTTGGGTTCGAGGAAGGGGGGTGCCAGGCATCGCGGCGCGCGGCCACGGCCTCGGCGCTCTCTCCTACGAGGGCGGCATAAACCGCCGGTGCCGTCGCCCCTTCCGTATTAATCAACAATACCGAAGCCGTTTCATCCAAGCCCAGGGCCGCCCGATCCTCCGCCCTAAGTCCCTCCAGGGCCGCGAGCCCGGCGGCGCCGCACTCCCCCACCACCAGGGGCGGTTCCCGGTCCGAACCTTCCGCGAGGCGACGCATGGCGGCAATGGCCGCGTCGTCCTCTATGGTGAGAAAGGCGTCGACGCTGCTTTCCAAAAAGCGCCAGGCCAGGGGGGAGGCTTCTCCGCAGGCCAGCCCGGCCATGACCGAATCCACGGAACCGGTGGCCGACGCGGCGCGCCCCTCGCGCGCACTTTGGAGCAGGCAGTCCGCCTGCACGGGCTCCACCACGAGTACGGTGGGCCGATCAGCGCCTTGGCGCCCCCAGAACTCGCTGACCACCCCGGCGGCGAGGCCCCCAACGCCGCCCTGCAGCACCACATGGCTAAAGCCTTCCGGCGCCTGGGCAAGGGCTTCCGCTGCGATGCGGCTGTAGCCCTGCATCACATCCCCGGGAATCTGTTCATAGCCCGCATAGGAGGTATCGGAGATGACCTGCCAACCCTCGGCCTCGGCAAGCCGCGCCGCCTCCGCCACGGAGGCATCGTAATTGCCGGAAACTCGAACAATCTTGGCCCCCAGGGCCGCAATGGCGGCTTCCCGCTCTTCGCTGACCTCCGCATGCAGGACGATCACGCAACGGCACCCCGCATCCTGCGCCGCGGCGGCGAGGGACCGCCCATGATTCCCATCAGTTGCGCTGATCACCGTGAAGCCTTCCAGGGCCTCGGCATAGCGCCCGGCAAGCACGCCCGGCCCCTCCCAGGTCGGGTGACTCCGGAGCACCTCCGCCACGAGAGCAACGGGGGCACCCAGGGCCTTAAAGCTGCCCAGCATCGAGCGCCGCCCTTCATCCTTCAGCGCCAGAGCTCCGAGGCCCAAGCGCTCTGCCCGCGCCGGAAGGGAAACGAGCGGCGTGGGGGCGTCGGGGACGCGCGGCCAGCCCACAAGCCAGGCGGCATAGCGCGCCCCCTGGGCGGGAGAGAGCACGGCCGCAAGTGCGTCGGGATAGGCACCCCGCTGCGCCCTCGGATTTAGAAAACATGTGGTGATCATGGCGCTTCCCCCAAGGGCACGGCCAGGCAGTCTTCCACCACCCGCAAGAGCACTTCCGCACCCAGGGCAAGATCCGCCGGGTCCGTGGCTTCCTCCGGATTGTGGCTGATGCCCTTAATGCTGGGCACGAAAATCATGGCGGAGGGGGCGATGCGCGCCATCATCTGCGCATCGTGGCCCGCACCGGAGGTGAGCTCGAGGGGCGCCTCGCCCGAAGCCTCCGCCGCTGCTCGAATCCGCTTCCGCAGGCCGGCGTGAAAGGCCACGGGGGAAAAGCGCACCAGCTGCTCCGTGTGAACCGTTAGCCCCTCCGCCTTCGCCAGGGCGTCTAAAAAGTGATCGAGCTTCGCCTCCGCCGCTGCGAGCTGCGCTTCGTCAGGATCGCGCAGATCGACCGTGAAGGTCGCTTGCTCAGGCACCACGTTGATCACGTCCGGGGCCAGGGTAAGGGACCCTACGGTGGCCAGGGTCGTGCCAGGAGCGGCCTTGGTGATCTGCTCTCGAAGAAAGGCGACGGTCGCTGCGGCGCCGTAGCCCGCATCATGGCGAAAGGCCATGGGCGCCGTGCCCGCGTGGTTCGCTTCCCCCTTCAGGGTAATCCGCTGCCAGGAGATACCCTGCACTCCGCGCACCACCCCCAGCCGCGCCCCCGCCGCTTCGAGCACGGGCCCCTGTTCGATGTGAAGCTCGAGAAAGGCCCAGGGGGTCAAAAAGCCGCAGGGCGCGTCGCCGGCATAGCCGATGCGTGCAAGCTCATCCCCCAGCCGCGACCCGTCCGTGCCCCTGCTCGCGAGGGCATCATCAATAGCAAGGCCCCCGGCGTAGACCAGGGACCCCATCATGTCCGGCTGGTAGCGCACGCCCTCTTCGTTGGTAAAGGCGGCCACCACCAGGCGCCGCGCCGGCGCAATCCCAGCAGCCCGAAAGGCGCGCAGGACCGCAAGGCCTGCCAGCACCCCGTAGCAGCCATCGAGGGCCCCGGCGCTGCGCACCGTGTCGATGTGGGAGCCGATCATAAGCGGCTCCCGATCGCCCTGCTCCGTGGCGGCGGGCAGGCTGCCAAAGATATTGCCGAGCTGGTCCACCTCAACGATCAAGTCCAGTTCGCGCATCCAAACGACGAGCTGATCCCGCCCCGCCTTCTCGGCGTCCGTTAGGGCAATGCGCGTGCGGCCGCGCCCGGGCCCCTCGGCGCCAATGGCGCCCAGCGTCTCAAGTTGAGCGAGCAAGAGGGAAAGTTCGAGGGTTACCGCCATGGGGCGCTCCGCTTATCGCTAAGCGCTCCCCTTTCGGCGAAAGCTCAGCAGCTGATTGTTAGAGGGCATCGCGCGATTGTCCTCTAAAACTAGCCCGGAAGCTTCCGCCACCGCCGCCACGGCCTCGAAATCCCGAACGCCACTGGCCGGATCCCGGGCCTTCAACCATTGATCGAATTCCGCATTGGATTCCGTGGTGAAGGCCCCCGCAAAGCGATAGGGCCCGTAAAGCAAAAGCTGCCCACCCGCCCCCAGCACAGACGCCGCGCCGCGGATCAGCGCTTCCCCCAGGGGCACGGAAACGATGTGCATCACGTTGGCCGCATAAACCGCGTCGAAGGGCCCGGCCGGCCATGAATCCGCGGCTAGATCGAGGGCCAGCGGCGGCAGAATCGCCTCCCGCCCCGCGGCACCCAGATTGGCCACGAGGGCAGGCAAAACCGCGGGATGTTCCGTGGGCTGCCAGCACAGGCCAGGCAGGGCCTCGGTGAAATGGAGCGCATGCTGGCCGGAGCCGCTACCCACCTCGAGCACGCGCGCGGTGGACGCAAGGCGCGCCCGGAGCGCCTCAAGAATCGGCGCCTTGTTCTTTTCCGCTGCCGGTGAGTAGCGTTCCATGGCCTGATCCTAAAGATCCAAGGCCGCTCGAGCATTGATCCGCTGCGCAGCCTCGGCCGCCGCAAACCATCCCTCCGCTGCCTCTAAGGCCCGGCCCAGGCGCCCGGGTTGGCCTGCTAGAGCCGATCGCACTTCAGACGCCCGGTATAGACCGCCAAGGGATGGTGGTGGCATGCGCCGTTTCTGAAGCGCCTGACGGGAAACGGAAAGGCGGGCGGCGACGTCTGCGAGGCTCACCAAATCCGGCTTAACTTCCCGCAACCGGGTCCCCTTGGGGAGCGCGTCAAGCACCTGCGCTATGGTCGCGAGAATGACGGTCTCGGCCTCGGGCCCACGCCGGGTAAAACCAAGGCCGAGGAGCCCCGGAACACCGGTCCCGACCACCGCATCGTCACAATCCGCTTTATAGAGGGCGTCGAGCAAGGCCTCAGGGTCCCGCTTTCCCTCGGGAAGCGCCAAAACGATGTCGAATTCATAGGTCATCGTTTTGACCATGGTCCTCTCCCGTCACCACGCAGCCCTGGGCTTTTCGTAACAGTTCGCGAGCGTGGCCGCGAGGATCTCGCGGAGTGCTCCAAACTGACATTCGGCAAAACACCGCATCGCGGCACGTATTGCGCAATTTTGCTGGGCACAAAACGAAGCCCCAGCTTTGTCGGATGCCGCTTTCGAGCCATAGGCTGCCACCTCGCTCACAGGTTGTCAAAAGACAACTTAAAGCGCCCTTTTGCACCCGGCGCGAATTCAGCGAGACGATCTCAAAATCGCTGAAGGCGAGTACCAGCCATGGCAGATGGCTGACAGACAACTCGGTGTTGGCTTGCAGGGGAGGGATAGGGAGAACGGACCCGATGACCTTCCCGACACATCGTTTACGTTTTATACCGGGCACATGGTTTACACAATCAGGCATTTGGGAGGCGCCCAAATGCCTTGGAAGGAGTGTAAACCGATGGATGAACGCCTCAGGTTTGTCGCCCGCCTCCTCGAGGGCGAAAAGATGGCACCGCTTTGTCGCGAGTTTGGAATCTCCCGAGTCACGGGCTACAAGATCTTCGCGCGGTACAAGGAAAGTGGCCTTGAGGGGCTGCATGACCGCAGTCGACGTCCTTATCGCCAGGCCAATCAACTGCCCTACCAAGTGGAACGTCTCATCCTCTCACTGAAGAAGGAGCATCCCAACTGGGGCGCACCGAAGATCCGAGACAAGATTCTTCGTGAGTTCTCCATGTTGAAGCCACCAGCTAAAAGCACGATTCAC
This sequence comes from Gammaproteobacteria bacterium, assembly GCA_030433075.1. Classification (GTDB taxonomy): domain Bacteria; phylum Pseudomonadota; class Gammaproteobacteria; order Pseudomonadales; family Azotimanducaceae; genus Salivita. Next base: position 48,440 of record JAUILI010000006.1, read on the forward strand.
GCTGTGCTCGATCGCCACGGGCTTGTTAAGCGCCGTAAGCGTCGGAGGTACCGGGCGGAGGGAACAGCGCGGATTCACGTTACGGAGCCGAACCTGTTGTGGTGCGCGGACTACAAGGGGGAGTTCATGCTGGGGAACAAGCACTATTGCTATCCCCTGACCATCACAGACTACAGCTCTCGCTACCTCCTATGCTGCGAGGCCTTACCGTCCACCCGCAGCGATCTTGCCTTCACTGCCTTCGAGCGCGTTTTCAAGGAGTTTGGGCTGCCTTCAGCCCTGCGTACCGACAATGGAGCGCCCTTCGGTTCTGGAAATGCGTTCTTTGGCCTCACCCGCCTTTCCGTTTGGTGGCTTCGCCTCGGCATTCGTATTGAGCGCATCAAGCCAGGCCACCCCGAACAGAACGGGCGTCATGAACGGATGCACCTGACACTGAAGAATGATGCGACGAAGCCTGCCTCCTACAACTTCCTGCAGCAGCAGGAGCGCTTCGATCGCTTTATGCAGGTTTACAATCTGGAGCGGCCTCATCAAGGCCTCAGCGGCCGTTACCCCGGTGAACTCTTTACACCTTCAAGGCGAGCCTACGATCCCGCTAAGGAGCCGGAATACCCCTTCCACGATCGGACCGTACGGGTGACACACTGCGGTAGGATCTGCCTTGGCAAACGGAAGATCAGCTTAAGCTTGGCTTTTGCGGGTCAGCTGGTGGGTATTCGCGAGGTCGAGGATAAGATCTGGCTTGTGTCGTTCATGGATTACGACCTCGGCTTTTTCGACCAAGACGAGGGGCGAGTGGAACCTACGACGAACCCCTTTTTCGTCGAACCAGAGAATCTGTAAACCATGTCTCCGGTACGATCTGTAAACGATGTGTCCAGAATGGACCCGAGGTCGGATGGCGGAGAGGGTGGGATTCGAACCCACGGTACGCTTGCGCGCACACCTGATTTCGAGTCAGGCCCGTTCGACCACTCCGGCACCTCTCCGAGGGGGGCGATCATACCGGCTCCCCGGCACCGGCGAAACTGCGCGAGGCCGGGGAACTTCGCTAAACTTCCCGCCGCTTTGGATCTTTGGAACCCTCGCCATGCCCCTGTCTCCGGAAGAACTGACTGACCGCATTCACCGCGCAACGCCCTTCGTCGCCACCCTGGGGGCCCGGGTCGTGGAAGCCGGGGACGGCAGGGCCGTGCTGCGCATGCCCGTGAGCGCGCCGCTTACGCAGGATCTCGGCCATCCCCACGGCGGCGTGGTGGGCGCCCTAGCGGATATCGCCTGCAACCTCGCCCTGCGCCCCGCCAGCGTCACCATCGAATACAAGGTCAACTTCCTCCGGGGGGCGCCGGCCCAGCACCTACGAGCAGAGGCGAAGCTGCTACGAGCGGGGCGCACCACGGCGGTCACCCAGGCGGAGATCTGGGCGGAACAGGAAGGGGTGGACGATAAGCTTGTGGCCATTGCCACGGCGACGCTTCAGCCCATCGCTCGGGAAAGCTAGGGCGCCAGGCCCAAGGGCTAGCCCAGGCTAAACCAGCCGCTAAAGCCGTCCTGCTCAGCAATGTGCATGGTCGTGCGTTCGCTGCGAAGGGTGCGATCCAGCGCCTCGGCCACGAGATCCGCGCGATTGTTCTGCGCCGAGAGGTGTCCGGCCACGAGAAACTGCAGGCGCTCCGGCGTTAGCGCGCCGAGCAAGCCCTCGGCCTGGGCGTTAGCGAGATGGCCGAAGGGTCCGCCCACGCGGCGCTTCAGGGTCGGAGGATAGGGCCCCTCCGCCAGCAGCCCCGGTTCGTGGTTGAACTCCAGAAGCAAACCATCGCAGCCTTCATAAGCTTCCACCACGTGGGCACTGCAGTGCCCGAGGTCCGTGAGCACGCCCAGCTGCTGCCCCCCGGCGTGAAAGCAATACTGCACCGGCTCTCGGGCATCATGGGGCACGGTGACCGCGCGCACGGTGACATCCCCCACGGCGAAGCTGTGCTCGCCGCGAATGCAGCCGTCCTTCGGCCCCGGGGTCAGGTTCATGCCCCGCCAGGTGCCCCGGGTAGCATAGACGGGCACGCGGGTACGCCGGGCAAGCACGCCCACGCCGCTGGCGTGATCCCCGTGCTCATGGGTAACCAGCACCGCGGTGAGATCGTCGGGGGTGAGCCCCGCGGGGACGAGGCGGGCGCTCAGCTGCTTAAAGTTGAAACCGCAGTCGATAAGAATGCAGCCCTGGGCGCTACGCACCAGGGTCGCATTGCCCTTGCTCCCGCTGCCGAGGGACGCAACGCTGAGCACGAAGGGTTAGCTCGCGAATTCGCGAAGCACGGTCAGAATCTGCTCTCCCGTCTCGCGGTCTACGGGGCGTTCCCCGGCCTCGTCGAAGATCACGGCGTCATAGCCATCATCCCCGCGCTCGAGGCGCAGCACATAGTTCCCGCCTCGGGACCCGGGGCGGAGCGCCCGGATCGCCTTACCGAGCCAGGACGGCTCTTCCCCGGCGAACTGCTCAGGATCGAAGGAGAAGCGCACCGTGCCGCTCTCCCGATCGCTTTCGTCCACCGTGATAAGCGCATTGGTGAAGGCGCTGGTGAGCGTGGCCCAGGCCCGGGCTTCGCTTAGGCGCAGGCGAAGGCGCGGCGGCAGACCCCGAAGAATAAGCACTTCGGCCTTCGCCAGGGCCGCAATGTTCTGGGCCCGAAGGGAAATGCCGCCGCCGGGCACCTCGGAAGCCAAGTAATTCGCCAGCTCGCGCACCAAACCTGACGCCGCATCGGGCCGGCTAGAGCGCTCGGGCCAGGCCAGGCCCGCCCGCTCCGGGGCCTCGGTCGTGGAGAGCAGGACGAGGTGGATTTCCGTCGCCCCGGCGCGCACCGCCTGCTCCACGCGAAGCTGGGCCGTTTCAAAGGGACCGGGAGGGGTTTCGGAGAGCACGGTGCGAACGATATCGCGGTAGCGGCCCTGCAGCGTCAATTCCAGCGTTTCCGTTTCGAGGATGCCGGCCTCCGGCACCTCCCGCACCACCGCAACCCCGTTATCGCTCAGGAACTGCTTGATGCGCGGCCACACCACGGAGGGGGTGCTGGGCGCCACCACCCACTCATCGCCGTCAAAGCGTTGAATCCGCACCTGCCGCTCTTCCTCCGGCGCAAAGAGCGAGGCGGGGCGCGGCAGGGGATAGTCCTCAAGCTGGCGATAGGTTTCCATGCCCAGCACGTCGGGGACGGCCATCTCGTCGCGCAGAATCGAGCCGTCGAGATCCTCGGGAATCTCCGGCGGCAGTGTTTCCCGGGCCTCCCGGTAAGCGTCCTCGCGACTCTTGATCAGCGCCTTCTCGCCGTACAGATAGCTACACCCGGACAGGCCGACGGCCAGTGCAAGGAGCCCTGCTCCCCAACGCAGGCTCATGCGCCCTCTCCCAACAGGTTAAGTTCCGTAAGGGCTGCCCGGAGGGGCCCCTGGGCCTCGGCGCTAAGGGGCGTCAAAGGCAGACGGATGCCCCCTTCCATACGTCCCATGGCCGCTAAGGCCCACTTCACGGGAATGGGGTTCGGCTCGAGGAAAAGGGCCTCGTGGAGGGCCGCCAGGGGAGCATCGAGTTCCCGCGCCTTCGCAAAGTCCCCAGCCAGGGCCGCTTCACAAAGGGCCGCCATCGCCGCCGGTACGACGTTGGCGGTGACGGAGATCACTCCCACGCAGCCCGCTTCCATGAGCGCGACGTTCATGCCGTCTTCCCCGCTCAGCAGAGCGAAATCATCGGGCACCCGGGCCTTAAGATCTTCGATGCGCGCCACGGAACCCGTGGCTTCCTTCAGCGCCACGATACCGGGGTGCGCGGCGAGGCGCGCCACGGTTTCCGGTAGCAGATCGACCACCGTGCGCCCAGGCACGTTATAGAGCACTACCGGCATGGGGACGGCATCGGCGATGGTGGTGAAATGCTGGAACAGCCCTTCCTGCGTGGGCTTGTTGTAGTAGGGCGTCACCTGCAGCGAGCCGGAAGCGCCCATGGCGTGGGCTTCCCGGGTCATGAGTATCGCTTCGTCCGTGGCGTTGGAGCCCGTGCCCGCCAGCACGGGGCGACGCCCCCCCACCCGCTCGATCACCCGCTCAATCACCTTCAGGTGATCCGGGATATCGAGGGTCGGCGATTCCCCCGTGGTGCCCACGGGCACGAAACCATGGGTGCCAGCCTCAAGGTGCCAATCGACCAGCGCATCGAGCGCGCCCCAGTCGAGGGCCCGGGCTTCGGTCATGGGCGTGACCAGGGCCACGAAACTGCCTTTAAACATGCTGAGGGAATCCTTTAGGGTCGAGGGCGGCGGAGCCGCGCGCCATGGTAGCGCCCTGCTTAGGGCAGGGCTAGGCGGGCTCGGGGGGTGTGGTGGGCCAGGCGTTGATCACGGCCTTAATCAGACTGGCCAGGGGGATGGCGAAGAACACGCCCCAAAAGCCCCAGATGCCGCCAAAGGCCAGCACCGCAATGATGATAGCCACGGGGTGCAGATCCACCGCTTCCGAGAACAACAGGGGAACAAGAACGTTCCCGTCCAGCGCCTGGAGAATCCCGTAGGCCAGGAGCACCCAGCCAAAGTCGAGGCCCCAGCCAAACTGCCCAAAGGCGACCAGGGCGACGGGGAAGGTCGCGAGGGTGGCCCCCACAAAGGGAATCAGCACGGAGAAGCCCACGAGCACGGCAAGGAGCGCCGCGTAATTCAGATCAAAGGCCCAGAAGGTGGCAAAGGCCGCGCTGCCCACAATGAGGATCTCCAGCGCCTTGCCCCGGACATAGTTGGCGATCTGAAGGTTCATCTCCGCGCCGACCTGATCGAGCATGGGGCGCTCATCGGGTAAGAAGCTCTGCGCCCAGCCCAGGAGCCGCGCCTTATCGTTCAGAAAGAAAAACACGAGGATGGGCACAAGCACGAGATAGATGATCAAGCTCACGAGGGAGCCCAGGCGCGAGAACAACCACTCGAGCACCAGCTGCCCCGCGGCGACGATCTCTTCCCGGGCCCGATCCAGGCCCATATCGATCTGCGCCTGCGTAAGCAGGGTGGGATAGCGTTCCGGCAGACCGCGGGCGAAGGCCTGGACCTGATCCAGAATCGCCGGCAAGGCCTCCACGAAGCCATAGAGCTGGCGCCCAATCAGGGGCAACACGAAGAACAGCAAGAGCACCACAATGGCGACGAAAAGACCGTAGGCGGCCCAAACCGCCGGCTGAGCCCCCACGCCCCAGCTGCGCAGGCGGGTGACCACCCCCTGGAGAATGAAGGCGAACACGAGCGCCGTGAGCGCGGGCGCCAGCGTGCCCCCAAGCCACATCACCAGCAAAAGCCCCACGGTGAGCAGCACCAGGAGCAGCAGCGCCTCTTCGTGAGCGAGGTGCCGATCGATCCAGCTGCGAACGAACTCTAGCGGTTTCATGGGGTCTAAACCTTCTGAAGGAGCAGCTCAAAGGTGCCGCCTTGCACCTCCGACGACAGGAGCTCGTGGCCGCTTTGCTGACAAAACACCTGAAAATCCCGGGGGGCGCCAGGATCGGTAGCGAGGATGCGAAGGCGCTCCCCCGCGGCCATGGCATTGAGCGCCCGCTTGGCCTTAAGCAGGGGCATGGGACAGGTCAACCCCGTCGCATCCAACTCTTGAACGCTTTCTGCTTGATCCATGGCGCCGCGGACGATCCCCGTTATCCCGTTCCTCGTGCCATAGTACGCCCATCGGCCGCGCCGACGAAGGGTCGGCCGCACCGTAACGGGAAGGGCATCACGATGCTAAAGCCAGTCCGAGGGCTCGCACTGCTCCTAGGCGCGCTCCTGACCCTGCTGACCACCGCGGGCCACGCCGCCCCGGCGGACGACCTCCCGGTGCTCGGGGATGCGAGCTCGGGCATCGTGTCCCCGGAGGTAGAAGCCATGCTCGGGGACGACTTCCTGCGTCAGCTTCGGGCCCAGCTCCCCACCCGGGGGGACCCGCTCCTCCACTACTGGACCGAAGCCCTGCTCTACCGCTTGGCCGCCGCAAGCGACCTCCGCGAGGCGCAGCTCAAGCTGGTGCTCATCGATGCCGAGCCCATCAACGCCTTTGCGGCCCCCGGGGGCATCGTCGGCATCAACTTCGGCACCTACGCCCAGGCCGCCACGGTGCACGAATTCTCCAGCATCCTTGCCCACGAACTCGCCCACCTGTCCCAGCGCCACTTCGCAAGGGGCGTGGAAGCGCAGCGCCAAGCCAGCCTGCCCTTTATGGCGGCGGTGCTCGCCAGCGCGGCGCTCATGGCCACCGTGGGCGGCGATGCGGGTCTGGCGGCGCTGGCCAGCGCCCAGGCCGTCTCCCAGCAGAACCAGCTGCGCTACAGCCGCTCCCGGGAACGGGAGGCCGATCGCCTGGGCCTCGAAACCATGGTGCGGGCCAACATGGACCCGTGGGCTGCGTCGCGCATGTTTGAGCACATGGCCGACGTCAGCCGCTTTTCCCGGCGCCTTCCTGAATTCCTCCTCACTCACCCGGTGACGGAATCGCGCATTGCCGACGCTAGGGCCCAGGCCTCGGCCTACCCGCGGAAAAGCTATCCCCTCTCCCTCCCCTTCCAGCTTATGCGCGCCCGGGTGCGCATGCTGCTCGCGGAAAGCCCGGTCGCTGCGGAAACGCGCTTCCGCGGGGAGCTTAGGGACGGCCGCACCCAGCTTCCCGCGGCGCCGCGCTACGGCCTCGTGCTGGCCCTCACGGCCCAGGGGCGGCACGCCGAAGCCCGGGAGACCCTGGCGCCGCTGCTTGCTGAGGACCCGGACAACGTCGCCTACACCCTCGCCGCCATCGAGCTCATGCTGGCCGAAGGGCAGGCCGGGAAAGCGCTGGAGCACTTGGAAGCGGCTCTGAAGGTAAGCCCCGGGGTGTATCCCCTGCGCCGGGCCTATGCCACGGCCCTGGGCGCCGCGGGGCACCATAGCGCCGCCCAGGGGGTCCTCGAGACCCTCGCCCGGGTACGCCCACAGGATGAGAGCATTTGGTATGCCCTCGCGGAAACGGCGGGGAAAGCGGGGGATATCATTGCGGTGCACCGGGCCCGGGCCGAGTATTTCCAGCTCCACGGGGCCATCGATAACGCCCTACGGCACCTGCGCTATGCCCTCGACCTGATCCAGGACGACTACCCCATGACCGCCCGGGTGAGCCAGCGCATGGCGGACCTCCGGGAAATGCGGCTCCGCCTCGCCGGCTAGCGCGTGCCTGCTAGCGCGCGCCGGCTAGCGCGCGCCCTGAAACCCCAGCATACGCTCGAGAGGAAGGAGCGCCCGGGCGGCCAGGGCCTCGGGCACATGAATTTCGTTGGTTCCCTGCTCAAGGCTCGCCAGCATGGCCTCGAGTTCGTTCATAGCCATCCAGGGGCAATGGGCGCAGCTTCGGCAGGTCGCCCCATTCCCAGCGGTGGGGGCTTCGATGAACTGCTTCCCCGGCACCTTGCGCTGGAGCGTCGAGAAGATGCCCCGATCCGTGGCCACGATGAACTGGGTGTTCGGAAGGGTTTCCGCCGCCTTTAGGATCGCCGAGGTGGAGCCCACCACGTCGGCCTGGGCCACCACCCCTTCCGGGCTTTCCGGATGCACCAGCACCGCGGCATCGGGGAACGCTCGACGAAGATCCGTGAGGCCCTGGCTTTTGAATTCCTCGTGGACAATGCAGGCGCCGTCCCAAAGGACCATGTCCGCCCCCGTCTCCTTCTGAATGTAGCCGCCCAGGTGCTTATCCGGCGCCCAGAGGATCTTTTCCCCCTTCGCCTTGAGATGCTCCACCACCGCCACGGCAATGCTCGAGGTCACCACCCAGTCCGCCCGGGCCTTCACAGCGGCGGAGGTATTGGCGTACACCACCACGGTGCGGTCCGGGTGCGCATCGCAGAAGGCGCTAAAGGTCTCCGGAGGACAGCCCAAATCTAGGGAGCACTCCGCTTCTAGCGTCGGCATGAGCACGCGCTTTTCCGGCGAGAGGATCTTGGCCGTCTCCCCCATGAAGCGCACCCCGGCCACCACGAGCGTTTTGGCCGGATGCTTCTGCCCAAAGCGGGCCATCTCGAGGGAATCGGCGACGCAGCCGCCGGTCTCCTCGGCGAGTTCCTGCACGGCGCGATCGGTGTAATAGTGGGCGACGAGAACCGCGTTCTCCGCGGCCAAGCGCGCTCGGATCGCCTCCTTAAGGGCCTGTTCCCGCTCCGGGGCCAGCGCCTCTGGGACGAACTGCGGAACGCTGATTGCTGCCACGCTCGGTGCTGCCATGGGGGCCTCCGCTGCCGCCCGGGGAATTGGGAGAAGGAAAATAGGGATGGACGCCGTGGAATGCAACCGGGGGGGCCAGGCAGGGTCAGCGCCCTGCCTCCTGCTCCTCCTCGGGGGCCTGCCCCCGGGGCCCGAGGATAACGCGACCTTTATCCACCGGGCCTTCTCCCATGCCGGCTGGACCGTGCGCGCGCTACATCTCGACACCCTGCGCCTTGGCCCCGAGGGCCCCCTGGCAGCGGATAGCGCAGGCGCGCTACACGCCCTTAAAAGCGCCGATCTTCTATGGGTCCTCGGCTTTGGCAGCCGCAGCGCCTTTCTCGACAAGAGCCAAATCCTGCAAAGCCTGGAGGGCGCCGGGGCCTTCGTTAGCCAGCCCAGCGCCCTTCATCTCTACCACAGCAAGTATCCCTTTCCCGCCACCCCCACGCCCTTTCCCCATCCGGAAAGCTACGCCAGCAGCGATGCCGCTTGGCTCCACCGCCAGGCGCAGGGCGGCGGGCGCTGGGTCCTGAAACCTCCGGCGGGCAGCTTTGGCGCCGAGGTCAGCTTCTGGGACGGCCAGGATCCCGCCCTCAGGGACGCCCTGGCCCAGGCCACGGACAGCGGGCGCTATGCGCTGCTTCAGCGAGAAATCGCGGGGGCCGAGGAATGGCGCATCCTCGTGGCCGGGGATCGGGTCCTGGGAGCCTATGAACGCCGTCCGGGGATCAGCCAGGGGGGCTGGAACCTGGCCGCGGGGGGGACCGCGCATCTCACGCCCCTGCCCGGCGACCTTGCCACCCGCGCCCAAGCGCTGGGACTACAGCTCGCCCGGGCGGGCATCGGCTATGCGGGCATTGATGTGCGCGGCGGCATGCTGCTGGAGGCCAACGTCATCAACCCGGGAGGCCTTGCCACCCTCGCGGGCCTCGGCAAGCCGGTCGCTGAGGAGGCGCTGGTGAGCGCCATCACCGCCGCCGCCCAACACCGTACCCAGGCACCGGTGCTCACGCCCTAGCCCTGGGCTCGCCGCTCCGCCAAGGCGGCCTTCACGGCGGTGTGAGCCTCTTCATTCAGGGAAAAGCGCACGAAGAGCAGCGCCCCGATGCAATAGCAGCTGAGGGGGAAAAGGGCGTAGAGGCTTCGGATGGCGAGCTGCACCGTCTCCCCCTGGGGCGCGTTGGGCACATAGCCCGAGAGCTGAAGGGCGAAGCCCGTGATCATAATGGTGATGCCAGCGGCGCTCTTCTGCATGAAGCTGAAGGCCGCGAAGTAGCCGCCTTCCTTGCGCTCCCCCGTTTCCAGCTCGTCCCAATCCACCACGTCGGAGGTCACGGAGGGGGCGATCACGTTCCCGCAGCCCCCGGCCGCGCCAAGGATGAAGGCCAGCACATAGCTCACGGCCACATCGCCCTCCCCCACGAAGAAGAAGCAGCCAAAGCCCAGAGAGGTCACCACCATGGAGGACAGCCAAAGGGCCTTTTTACCCATGCGCTGGGACAGGGCCGTCCACAGGGGCACGGTAACCGTGGAGGCGATCATGTAGGTGAGCACCACCAGGGGAAAGGAGATTTCCAAGATCACGTACTGAGCCATGTAGGGCGTGAGCACGCCGATGGTGGCGCCCCCCAGGGACTCAATGAAATACACCACCATGATCAAGCGCGCGTGCGGATTGCGCCCAAGATCCCGGTACACCCCAAGCACAGCCTGGGGACCCCGGCCCTGAAACTCCGTCCGTTCCCGGAGCGTGAGCGCCGCGGCAATGATGGTCACCACGGTAAAGACGGAAAAAATCGCCGTCAGCAGTAAGACCAGGTCCCGGGGCTCATCGGAGCGGGTGATAAAAAATAGGCAAAGCACGGCGGTGACCGTGCCCACGTTGGTCATGAGGTGGCGGCGCCCAAAGATCCGGGTGCGCTCGTGGTAGTCCTCCGAAAGCTCCGCCCCCCAGGACTGGTGGGGCACATTCACGAGTGTCATCACCGCATAGAAGGTGACGACGGCCACGGCCATCCAGGCCACAAGCCCAGCACCCTTAAGGGCCAGGGGCGCGGCCCAGATCATAAGGAAGGCCAAGCCCAGGGGCAGGGCTGCCCCCAGAAGCCAGGGACGGCGGCGCCCGTGGCGCGACTGGGTGCGATCGGAGAAGTAACCCGCTAGGGGGTCGGTCACCGCATCGAGCACCCGGGAGACCCCAAAAATCACGGAGACCGCCGCCGGCGCCATGAGCAGCACGTCCGTGGCGTACTTCATGAGGTAAAGCACGACAAAGAAAAACATGAAGCCGATCCCCATGGTGGGGACGGAATAGATCCACAGCAGCCGATTTGGCAAGCGAGGGCTGCCTGGGAGGTCTTGCATGGGCACGCTCTACGACCGGAACTCTTATGTCCATCTATGCCTGATGCGGGCGTAATCAGCAAGCGAAGGCCGCCCCCGAAGCCTTGCCTTACGCGATCCCCGGAGTAGGCTGGGCTTTTGCCAGGGGACCGGCCCATGAGCACCGGTGAGGAACGCCTCGCTCGCTGGGCGGCGCTCCGGGAAGCGGCCATTGCGCTTGCCAAAACGCGCTTTTCCGAGCGGGGCTATGAAGCGGTCAGCCTCCAGGAACTGGCCACGGAACTTGCTGTGGATCCGGCGGCCCTGCTCCGCCAGGGGCTGAGCAAGCCGGACCTCCTCGCGGAAACCATCATTGCCTTGAACGACGAGCAGATCGCGTGGCTCGCGAGCCGCCCCGAAGCCACCGATGAGAGCCTTCCCCTGCAGGACGCGGTGGAGCGCTATCTCCGCCGGGTCTACGAGTTCGATATCGAGCACATCACCCTGCGCCGCATGGGGGCGGCCTTTGGCTGGCTCTGGGCCCCGAAGTACGAGCCCCGTATCTGGGAGCAAGTGCTGGCGCTGACCACGCCCATCGACGGCATCCTGGCCCGGGAAGGCTTTCAAGATCGGGAACCCATGATCAAGGCCCTGTGGTCCCTGTACTACACGGGCTTCCGTCACGCGGTCATGCATCGGGCCCCCGGGGAAGCCTGCCTTGCAGAGATTCGCCCCGCCCTTAAGCTGATCCTCCGGCAGGGGCCATGAACGCCCTTCTCCAACGATCCCAGGGGGACTGGCCCTTTCCTGCCGGGCGCAGCCCCATCTACTACGGCTGGGTGATCGCCACCGTTTCCACCCTCGGCTTCATCATGAGCATCCCCGGGCAAACCATGGGCATGGCGGTCTTCGCCGACGCCTTCATGGAGGCCTTTGGGCTCAGCCGCACGGAGCTCTCCACGGCCTACCTCCTCGGCACCACGGGCAGCGCCCTCTTTCTTACCCACGCTGGACGGCTCTTCGATCGCTGGGGGGCTCGAGCCCTCACCGTGCTTTCGGCGCTGCTCCTGGGGACCGCCCTCCTCGCCATCAGCACCTTCGACCACCTGATTGCCGCGCTCACCGCGGCAACGGGGCTGCCCCCCCTCCCCGTGGCTTTCGTGCTCATGCTTCTCGGCTTCTTTGCCATTCGCTTCAGCGGCCAGGGCGTGCTCACGAGCGCCTCGCGGAACGTGCTCCTGCTCTGGTTCCAGCGGCGCCGGGGCCTCATCAGCGGCGTGCGCGGCGTCTTTGTGAGCTTCGCCTTCGCCTCCGCGCCCGCCGCCCTGGCGCTGCTCACGGGCGCCGTGGGCTGGCGCGGTGCCCTCTGGGTGCTGGCAGCCCTCGTGGGAGGCGCCTTCGCACTTCTGGCCGCGGTCACGCTCCGGGATCGCCCCGAGGCCTGCGGCCTTGCGGTGGATGGGGGGCCTGCTGCACCGGAGGCCTCGGAAGGGGAAGCCCCTTCCTCTCCCGCGAAGCCCTCGGGGGACAGCGAGGTCAGTGCCATCGGCGCCGTGCGACGCAGCCCCCTCTTCTGGATCTATGCCAGTGCCCTGGCCCTCCACGCCTTCTTCGGCACGGCGGTAACCTTTCACGTCGCCGCCCTCTTCGAAGAAGCGGGGCGCACCCGGGCCGAGGCCTTTGCCTACTTCCTGCCCCAGGCCGGGATCAGCGTGGTGGTGAACCTTCTGGCCAGCGCCTGGGCCGACCGCTCGGCCCTAAAGCCCTTTCTCCTGCTCATGCTCGGAGCCTTTTTCCTCGGCGCCCTGGGGGTTTTGGGCCTTGGGACGCCCCTGGGCTACGGCGCCCTGCTTTTCGGCTTCGGCGTCGGCGGGGGCCTTTGGAGCGTGCTCTCAAACCTCGCCTTCGTCCGCCTCTTCGGCACGGCGGCCCTGGGGGAGATCAGCGGCCTCAACACGGCCCTGAGCGTCTTTGCCAGCGCCCTGGGCCCCCTGGCCTTTGCCCTCGCCCAGGACACCTTCGGCACCCTAAGCAGTGCAGCCTACGGCTGCGCGGCCTTAAGCGCGGCCCTTTGGCTTTGGGCCCTCCGCCTACCCCAGCCCGACGATCGGCCCGAGCGCTAAGCCCCGGCCGCCCAAAGCCCGAGTGGCCATGGCATAGTCCGGGGCTAGGGAAAACGGAAAGGCTGGGGAGCCCACCATGACGAACGCCGCGGAAATTGATCCCAATCACCTCGACTTCGATCCCGACGCGCTGCGCGCGAAATACCGGGCGGAACGGGATAAGCGCCTACGCCCCGAGGGCAACGATCAATACCGGCGCATCGAAGGGTCCCTCGCCCACTACGCCGAGGACCCCTATGGCGACGTCACGCCCCGGGCGCCCCGGCAGGACTTCACGGAAATCCTCATCATCGGCGGCGGCTTTGGGGGCCTCGTCACCGCGGCGCGCTTGAAGGAAGCGGGGTTCTCCGACCTCCGCCTCCTGGAGCACGGCGGCGATTTCGGTGGCACCTGGTATTGGAACCGCTACCCCGGCGCCGCCTGCGATACGGAAGCGCCCATCTACCTCCCTCTCTGCGAGGAAGTGGGCTACGTTCCCAGCCACAAATTCGCCTACCAGCCGGAAATCCTCGAACACGCCCGGCGCATCGGCCGCCACTACGATCTTTACGACGGCGCCCTCTTCCACACCGCGGTCACGGACCTTGGGTGGAACGACGAGGCCCAGGAGTGGGTGATCGCCACGAACCGCGGGGACGCCCTGCGCGCCCGCTTCGTCATCATGTCCAATGGCCCCCTGAACACGCCGAAGCTTCCCGGGGTGCCCGGCATCGAGACGTTCAAGGGCCACACCTTCCACACCAGCCGCTGGGACTACGCGTACACCGGCGGCTCCGCGGAGGGCGGCCTCAGTGGCCTTGCCGATAAGCGCGTGGCCATCATCGGCACGGGGGCCACGGCGGTGCAGTGCATTCCCCACCTCGGC
>JAUILI010000082.1:0-7500 GCA_030433075.1 Gammaproteobacteria bacterium
GGCGGACTTTGCCACTGTCCGCGCGGTGGAGCTTTCTGTTTTGGCAACCAGCGTGGACGCGGTGAGCGACGAGGGGGATGGAATCTTGCGCCAGCGCTTTACCCAGGTGATTGCCCTGAGGAACCGCGCGCCGTGAACCCGCGTCTTCACGAAGCCCCCCAGGGGGGGATTGCCTTACTGCTGGCCCTGGTGGTGCTTTTGCTGGTCACCATTCTGGGGCTAGTGGGGCTCGAAAGCGCCGTACTTGAGCTCCGCATGGCGGGGGCGCAGCGGGAATACGCCCTCGCTTACCAGGCCGCTCAGGGTGCCCTAAATGACGGGGAGCGCGTGCTGAAGGGGCTAAGCGCGGCGGATCTTGCCTCTTTTGAAGATAACCGGGCGGGACGCTACCTCCCAGCCGCCCCGGGTGCGCCCCCCCGGGCGAGCGCCGTGGACTGGTCGTCCACTGCGGTGCTGACCCCCGCGACGGCCTTGGGGTCGCCGGTGCAACGGCAGCCGCGCTACCTCCTCGAATACCTGGGTCCAGAAGACGGTGGCACCTGGCATCGCTTCCGCATGACGGCCCGGGGCTACGGCGCCGAAGGGGGGCTCGAGGTGACCGTGCAGCGCACCCTCGGCCTGACCCTCCCCTAGGGGCTGCTTTGCCGCAGGCGGCCTGCCTGCGTGATGACCAACTCATAGCTCAGCTCCCCATGGCTTAGGGTGAAGCGGCCGTTTTGCCCGTCCGTGCGCCCATCCGGGCGCCAGCGAAGGTAGCGCCGGCTACCAAAGGCGCGCCATTGCCGCCCCACCCCCCGGGAGGCCCCGGGGCTCCGGCGCAGAAGGCGATCCTCCGGGCCCTGCCGGAGCCCCTTGGGCGGATGGTCGATAAACAGGCTGAGGGGCCCGTTCCAGGCGTTTTCGCAGCGGCCCTTGGGGCCCAGGGCGCAGAGGGTGACGGGTGCGCCGTGCTGGAGGGCGCTGAACCGGCCATAGCGCAGGTGCCGGGCGAGGGTGTTGACCTCGCTGCGGAGGGCGCGGTTGCCGATGAGGTCGGGTAGCTCGGCGCCGCCGAAGATCGTGAGCGCCGCGAGCACGGTTAGGGTGATGAGAAGCTCGAGGAGGGTGAAGCCCATGGGCGAAGCCGCGCTGACCCTTGGAAAAGGGTCAGCCTAGGCCCTGCAGGAGAGGAGGCTTGTGCGCGCCGCCGGACGGGGGCGGTGCGACTTCCGCGCGCCCCTAGGGGCGCGGCGGCGTCGGGGCGCTCGGCTCGTCGAGGGCGAGCTCGATGGGGGCTACCGCTTCCGGGTCGTCGAGGAGCCCGAAGGTGGCAATGTTCAGGAAGGAACGGTCGCGGTTGCGCAGGGTTTGCGAGACCACATAGTGCCCGTTTTCATCGAGATTCGGGTAGTCGGGGTAGTTTTTAGCCAGCACCGCCAGGGCGTCGTTCGCGGGCTCGGGCAGGTTGAGCTTCAGGTAGCCCTCGATCATGAGGGCCAGGCCATCGGCGACGGAGGGGGTGCTCGGGAAGTTCTCCACCACGTTCCGGCCCCGGTTCACGGCGGCGACGTAGGCATCCCGCTCCAGATAGAAACGCCCGGAGAGGATTTCGGAGCGCGCCAGGAGGTTGCGTAGATAGACCATCCGCTGCCGCGCATCGGGGGCGTACTCGCTGCCGGGGAAGCGGGCGAGGAGCTGGCCGAAATCGGCGAAGCTTTCCCGTGCGCTGCCCACATCCCGGGAGGCCGTTTCCGTGGGGAAGAAGCGATCGATAAAGCTTTGATCCTTTTCGAAGGCCGCAAGGCCCTTCAGATAGAAGGCGTAGTCGACGTTCGGATGCTGGGGGTGGAGCCGAATGAAGCGATCCGCGGAGCTGCGCGCGAGATCGGGCTTAAAGTTCATGTAGTAGGCATACACCAGCTCAAGCTGGGCCTGCTCTGCGTAGCGCCCAAAGGGGTAGCGTGCTTCAAGGGCCTGGAGCTGGGCGATGGCCGTTTCATAGTTTGAGCTGCGCATGCTGCGCTGGGCCGCTTGATAGAGCTCCATCTCGGAGCGGTCTTCCGCGACCTCGACCTCTTCGTCGTCATTGCCGAAGAAGGGCAGGGAGGCGCAGCCGCTGAGGCCAAGGGCAAGAACGCACAGAAAGGTGCGTAGAATAGGCTGGAGGTCGGGCAAGGTAAGCATCCTCAGAATTTGACGGGCGCGCCGCGCGCGCCATTTAACCACAGCTCGGGCGTGCCCTGCAGGGTAGGGCGGCCGCCCCGGGACCGTCCCAAGGGATGCCATGGACCCTAGAGATAGCCTTGAAGAAGATGACTTTTCCGGCGAGACCCTAGAGCGCGAAGGGGTATTGTCCTCGGAGGCCTTTGGGCGACGCGTCGATCAAGCGGTGGCGGAGCTATGGCCCGATCTTTCCCGCGCCCGGCTCCAGCGCTGGCTGAAAAGCGGCGAACTCACGGTAGATGGGCAGCGCAGCAAGCCTGGAGAGAAGGTCCTGGGCGGGGAGCGGCTGCAGCTCCTGGCTCAGCAGGAGGATCGCACCCACTGGCGGCCCGAACCGATCCCCCTGGCCGTGGTGCATGAAGATCCGTCCCTGCTTGTCATCAACAAGCCCGCGGGGCTGGTGGTTCACCCCGGGGCCGGAAACTGGGATGGGACGCTATGCAATGCGCTGCTCTATCACTATCCGGAGCTGAGCCAGGTGCCCCGCGCAGGCTTAGTACATCGTCTCGACAAGGACACGTCGGGACTCCTTGTGGTTGCTCGAACGGAGAGCGCTCAGGGGGCGCTGGCGGCCCAGCTCGCCGATCGGAGCATGGGGCGTCACTATCTGGCCCTGGTGGAGGGTGTGCCCACGGGGCCCTTCGAGGCCGACGGGGCTATCGGCCGGGATCCCCACAATCGCCTGCGCATGGCTCTGCGCGAGGACGGCCGGCCCGCCCGAACCTTCTTTTCCCTGGTGGAGCGTTTTCGCGCCCATGCCCTTCTGGGATGCCGCTTGGAAACGGGGCGAACGCACCAGATTCGCGTTCACAGCAGTGCCGCTGGCTTCCCCATCGTCGGGGATCGGATTTATGGGGCTCGGGGGCGTCTGCCGGCGGCGCCGACCCCCGCGCTCATGACGGCCCTTCGTAGTGCCACCCGGCAGGCCCTCCATGCCGCCGAACTCTACTTTGTGCATCCCACGCTCGAGGCGCGGGTGACCTTCGAGGCGCCCCTGCCGGAAGACTTCGAGGGGTGGCTCTCGGCGTTGCGGGAAGATCGGGATACGTGAGCGCGCTTCGATTCCCCGCTGCCGTGCCCTGGCCGCCGGGGGTGCGCGCGGCCTATAGCCTTGGTCCCCCGGAGGATTTTTCCCTGTCGCCATCGGGCCGTCCCCGGTCCCCAGAGGCCTGGACGGCGCTTGCAGCTTGCCTCGGGGTTCGGGACGTGGCGTATCTGCGGCAGGTCCATGGGGCGCAGGTGCTTCGGGAGCGTGAGCTGCGGGGCGGCCCGGGCGGGCGCAGCGCTGTCCTCGAGGGTGATGGACTGGTTTCCAGTGCTGGCGGACGCGCCGTGGCCGTGCTCACCGCCGATTGCCTGCCCGTACTGCTGAGTAATGAAACGGGTACGGCGGTCGCCGCCGTGCATGGAGGGTGGCGCAGCTTGGCTGGAGGGATTTTGGAGCGGGCCCTGGATGCCCTGCTGGCGGAGGCGCCGGGGGCCCCGGAGGGTGTGGTGGCCTGGCTTGGGCCCTGCATTGGTCCCGCGAGCTTTGAGGTGGGGCGGGAGGTCGTCGATGCGCTTGCGCCCCTCCCCGAGGCCTGTGTTCGCCCCGGCGCGCCGGGAAAGGCTTGGGTGGATCTCCAGGAGCTGGCGCGCTTTCGCCTGGGAGCGCGAGGCGTCACCCGGTGCTATGCCGAAGCTAACGACGTCTTTGCTAACCCCGCGGCCTACTCCCATCGGCGCCAGGGCGCTCGCGCGGGGCGCCAGGTGGCGGCCATTATTCCAGCGCCCAAAGGGGGATAGGGCTGGTTGACGCCAGGGGCGGCAGCATCAAGAATACGCGCCCCTGAAATTTAGGCTAGGCGGAGACCTTGCGTCTCGATGCCGGTCCGAAGTTGGGATCGCCCCTTCAGGGCTCTCGAGCCGATTGAGGAATGGTCGTGGAATTGCTGTCCGGCGGTGAAGCTCTTATCCGCGCGCTCCAGGACGAAGGTGTGGAATACATCTTCGGCTACCCTGGCGGCGCTGCCCTGCATATTTATGACGCTATTTTTCAGCAGCAGGCGGTAGAGCACGTACTGGTACGGCATGAGCAGGCGGCCACCCACATGGCCGACGCCTACGCCCGGGTCACCGGCAAGCCCGGCGTTGCCCTCGTCACCTCGGGCCCCGGCGCCACCAATGCGGTGACGGGCCTGGCCACGGCCTTCATGGACTCCATCCCCATGGTGGTGATCTCCGGTCAGGTCCAGAGCGACCTCATCGGCACCGACTCCTTCCAGGAGACGGACATGGTGGGGATCTCCCGGCCCGTCGTGAAGCACAGCTTTATGGTGAAGAGCGCCGAGGAAATGGCCGAGGTGGTGAAGAAGGCGTTCTATATCGCCTCAAGTGGCCGCCCTGGTCCGGTGGTGATCGACGTCCCGAAGGACACGACGGACCCAAACTATCGCGTGCCCTACGCCTATCCGGAAAGCGTCTCTCTGCGTTCCTACAATCCGGCAACCCGGGGCCATCCGCGGCAAATTCGCAAGGCCGTGGATCTGCTGCTGGCGGCCAAGCGCCCCATCATCTATTCCGGTGGGGGGGTGATTCAGGGTAACGCCAGCGAGCCGCTGATTGCGCTGGCCAAGCGCCTTCACCTGCCCGTGACCAATACGCTCATGGGGCTCGGCGCCTATCCCTCTACCGATCCCCAGTTCCTGGGCATGCTCGGCATGCACGGGAGCTACCCGGCGAATATGGCGATGCACCACAGCGATTTGATTTTCGCCGTGGGCGCCCGCTTCGACGATCGGGTGACAAACGATCCGAGTAAGTTCTGCCCCGATGCGAAGGTCATCCATATCGATGTCGATCCCGCGAGCATCTCGAAGATCATCCCCGCGGAGGTGCCGATTGTGGGGCCGGCCCTACCCGTGCTCACGGAACTTCTGGCGACCCTCGAGGAACGCCTCAAGGAGGCCCCGGAGCTGGTGGATGAAGGGGCGCGGTCGGCCTGGTGGTCGCAGATTGAAGGGTGGCGCAGCCACAGCGATTTTGATCACGATCAGCGCCATCGTAACGAGGCAGAGAGCATCATCAAGCCGCAGACCGTGGTGCAGGCGCTTTACCGGGCCACGGGCGGGGACGCTTACATCACCTCGGACGTGGGCCAGCATCAGATGTTTGCCGCCCAGTACTACCGCTTTGATGCGCCCCGGCGCTGGGTGAACTCCGGGGGGCTCGGCACCATGGGCTACGGGTTGCCGGCGGCCATGGGCGTGAAGCTGGCCTTCCCGGAAGCGGTGGTGGCCTGTGTCACCGGCGAAGGCAGCATCCAGATGAATATTCAGGAGCTTTCCACCTGTCGCCAGTACGGCCTGCCAGTGAAGATCATCAACCTGAACAACCAGGCCCTGGGCATGGTGCGCCAGTGGCAGGACATGCAATACGCCGGGCGCCACAGCGGGAGCGTTTACCAGGATTCGCTCCCGGACTTCGTCGCCCTTGCGGAGTCCTACGGGCACGTGGGAATGCGGGTCACGGACCCGGCCAAGCTCGATGACGCCATGGCCGAAGTGTTTTCTCCGGCGCTGAAGGATCGCCTCGTGTTCCTTGACGTGGCCGTGGATCAGAACGAACACGTCTATCCCATGTGGGTGCGCGGGGGGTCCCTCCGGGACATGATGCTGTCCAAGACGGAGCGAAGCTGATGCGCCGAATTATCTCCGTCCTGCTAGAAAATGAAGCCGGGGCGCTATCCCGGGTCGTTGGGCTGTTCGCCCAGCGTAACTACAACATCGAGAGCCTTACGGTCGCCCCCACGGAGGACGCGACCCTGTCTCGGCTTACGCTGACGACGCTCGGCGATGACAAGAAAATTGAACAGATCACCAAGCAGCTGAACAAGCTAATCGAGGTGGTCAAGGTGGTTGATCTCACGGAAGGCGAGCACGTGGAGCGGGAGCTCATGCTCGTTAAGCTTCGCGCGGTGGGCGCGCAGCGGGCGGAGATTAAGCGCACGGCCGATATTTTCCGAGGGCAGATCGTGGATGCCACGGAGAGTGCCTACACGGTGCAGCTGGTGGGCGTCAGCAGCAAGCTCGACGCCTTCCTCCGCGCTGTGGGGGAGCTTTCCATTCTGGAAGTGGTGCGCTCCGGCGTCTCTGGCCTGGCTCGGGGTGAAAAGGTGGTCAGCGTCTAGAGCGCTGGGAGTCATAGCGCGGGAAGCCGCGCCTTTAAAAGGAAGGTATGCCATGCACGTGTATTACGAGAAAGACGCTGACCTATCGATCATTCAGGGTCGTAAAGTGGCGATCATCGGTTACGGGTCTCAGGGCCACGCCCACGCCAACAACCTGAAGGATTCCGGCGTCTCCGTCGTGGTGGGGCTGCGCAAGGGCTCGGGTTCCTGGGCCAAGGCTGAGAAGGCCGGCCTCGCCGTTGCCGAGGTGGCCGAGGCGGTGACCGATGCCGATGTGGTGATGGTGCTGACCCCGGATGAGCTTCAGCCGGCGATCTACCGGGAAGCCATCGAGCCGAACCTGAAGGCTGGGGCTGCGCTGGCCTTTGGTCACGGCTTCAACATCCATTTCTCCCTCATCGAGCCCAAGGCCGACGTCGACGTCATCATGATCGCGCCCAAGGGCCCGGGGCATACGGTGCGCGGCACCTACACCCAGGGGGGCGGGGTGCCCTGCCTTATCGCCGTGGCTCAGGATGCCACCGGCATGGCCAAGAACGTGGCCCTGTCCTATGCGGCGGGCATTGGTGGCGCCCGGGCGGGGGTCATCGAAACCAACTTCCAGGAAGAGACGGAAACGGACCTCTTCGGCGAGCAGGCCGTGCTC
This sequence comes from Gammaproteobacteria bacterium, assembly GCA_030433075.1. GTDB lineage: Bacteria > Pseudomonadota > Gammaproteobacteria > Pseudomonadales > Azotimanducaceae > Salivita. Next base: position 7,017 of record JAUILI010000082.1, read on the forward strand.
TGCGGCGGCGTCACGTCGCTGGTGCAGGCGGGCTTTGAGACCCTGGTGGAAGCGGGCTACGCCCCGGAGATGGCCTACTTCGAGTGCCTCCACGAGCTCAAGCTCATTGTGGATCTGCTCTATGAGGGCGGCATCGCCAACATGTGGTACTCCGTGTCCAACACGGCAGAGTACGGCGGGCTGACCCGTGGGCCTCGCGTGGTCCCCGATAGCGCCAAGGCAGAGATGAAGAAGATCCTCGAAGAGATCCAAACCGGTCGCTTCGCCCGGGAGTTCGTGACGGAAACGCAAGCCGGGTCCCCGTCCATCAAGGCCATGCGTAAGATCAGCCAGCGGCACCAGATCGAGGAAGTGGGCGATAAGCTGCGGGGCATGATGCCCTGGATCCAGCAAAATCGTCTGGTCGACCGCGAGGTCAACTAACGCAAAGCCTTCGGGCTTGGGAGTCGGAGCGTGGGCGAAAAGGAATCGGCCAAGATTCATG
>JAUILI010000083.1 GCA_030433075.1 Gammaproteobacteria bacterium
GCTACCGACCCACCGCCCAACCCTAGATCCGGCGGATCTCGCCGCTTGGGAACGGCTCGCCCACCACTTCACCGAGACGCCGAGGCAGCCGCCGACCATCAACGACATCGCCAAGGCCGAGGATCTCGACCCGAAAGCCTTTTATGAGCAGTGCCTTCGCTGGCATCACGGCGGACGCCTACTTCAGGTGTCGAAGAACCGCTTCCTCCTTCCTGAGGGCATAAGCGAACTAGAGACCGCCCTTCGCGTCCTAGCTGCCCAGGCCCCGGAAGGCTTTGACGCCCGGGCCTTTCGCGATGCCGCTGCGATCGGGCGAAACACCGCCATCGACGTGCTGGAATATTTTGACCGCGTGGGCCTCACCCGCCGCCGCGGGAACCACCGAATCTTCCTGGGAGCCCTGCCGTGAACTTCGCTTCTGATAATACCGCGCCCATCGCCCCCGAGATCCTGGCTGCCCTGGGGGCAGCCAACGAGGGATCGGCCCCCGCCTACGGCGGCGATGAGCTAACAGCGCGCTTAACTAGCCAGCTGGAAGCGGTTTTCGAGCGCCCCTGCCACTTTGCCCTGGTAGCCACGGGATCAGCGGCGAATGGCCTTGCCCTATCCCTCGCGAGCCCGCCCTATGGTCAGGTGCTCTGCCACGAAGCGAGCCATATCACCCTTGAGGAAGGCGGCGCGCCCGAGTTCTACACCGGCGGCGCCAAGCTCGCCGGGATCCCCGGGACGCAGGGAAAGCTCACGGTCGACGGGCTCCAGGCCGCCATCGACGCCCACCCACCCCTGCCACCCCACGTCATGCCCCGGACCGTCCTTTCGTTAACGCAAGCCACGGAGCTGGGCACGGTCTACACGCCGGAGGAGCTCTCGACCCTCACGGCCTGGGCCCGGAGCCAGGCGCTTAAGGTGCATATGGACGGCGCCCGCTTCGCCAACGCAGTGGTCAGCACCGGAGCTAGCGCCGCAGAACTCAGTTGGAAAGCCGGGATCGACCTTCTGAGCTTTGGCGCCACGAAGAACGGTGCCCTGGCCGCGGAGCTGTTGCTGGTCTTCGACGACGCGCTCGCTGAGGGCCTCGCGCCTCGGCAAAAGCGCGCGGGGCACCTATGGTCGAAGCAGCGCTTCCTCGCCGCCCAACTGCTGACCTACCTCGAGGACGATCTCTGGCTTCGCCTTGCGGCCCACGCCAATACTCAGGCGCGGCGCCTAAGCGAAGGCCTAGCCGACCTCCCTGGCGTCACCCTAGAAGCGCCCACGGAGGCCAACGAGGTCTTCGTGCACCTGCCCGCCCCCCTACAAGAAGCCCTACGGGGGGCCGGCGCCACCTTCTATCCCTGGCATGCGCCAGGGCTTGCACCCTCAGAAACGCGGGTGCGCCTGGTGACCCACCATGCCACTGCCCCGGAGGACGTTGAGGCTTTCCTCGCCATCGCTCAGAAATCGGTCTAGGCGCCAAGAACCGCCCGAAGCGCTGGGGCTCTTGCTAAACTCGCCCACGGAAGCGCATGCGGCCCGGTGGCCGTCCCGGACTTCAAACTCGGTGAGGCGCACTATGCGCGCCTGCGAGGTTCGACTCCTCGGCCTTCCGCCATTATCAGTTCGCTCGTATCAACGAAAGGACGCCTCGCCGTGCTTCAAAACCTCAACAACGTCAATGTTCTACGTCATGAGGTCTTGACCAAACCCAATGCCCTGAAAGCGGCGCTTCCGGCTTCTGAAAGCATTCAGGAAGTGGTCTCCGCTGGGCGGCAGGCGGTGAATCGCATCTTGACTCGAGAAGACCCTCGACTCCTCGTGGTGGTGGGCCCGTGCTCTATCCACGACCCTGAGGCGGCGCGGGAGTACGGGCGGCGCCTTGCGGCGCTGGCTCGGGAGCTTGAAGACTCGCTCCTGCTGGTTATGCGGGTTTACTTCGAAAAGCCCCGGACCTCCATCGGCTGGAAGGGCCTCATCAACGACCCCCATTTAGATGGCACTTTTCGCATTGATGAAGGGCTGCACCTGGCTCGGCAGCTTCTGCTCGACCTTTCCGCCCTAGGCCTGCCCCTGGCGACGGAAGCGCTCGATCCCATCACGCCCCAGTATGTGCAGGACGTCATCAGCTGGTCCGCCATTGGCGCGCGCACAACGGAATCGCAAACGCACAGGGAAATGGCTTCCGGCCTATCCTGCGCCGTGGGTTTTAAAAATGGCACCGACGGCAGCTTAGACTCGGCTCTCAATGCCATTAAGGCCGCCGCCACCGCCCAAAGCTTCCTCGGGATAAACGAAGCTGGGGAAGTAGCGATCTACCACACCCGCGGGAATGCCCACGCCCATCTCGTGCTGCGAGGGGGGCATGGCGGCCCCAATTACCAGCCAGAGCATATCGCCCACACCGAAGCCGCCCTTGAAGCCTCGGGCATCGCCCCCACCCTGGTCGTGGACTGCAGCCATGCCAACAGTAATAAGGACTACCGACGCCAGAGTGAGGTCGCTAATTCGGTAAAGGATCAAATTCTCGCCGGCAACGAATCGATCGTCGGCGTCATGCTGGAGAGCCATCTCAACGCAGGCCAGCAGGCCATGGCAGAGAAGGACCGCCTTGCCTATGGGGTGTCGGTTACGGATGGCTGCATCGGCTGGGAAGAGACCGAAGCATTACTGCGGAGCCTGTCAGAAAACCTAGGCCCTCAGCTTCTCCTCCGAGGAAAGCCCTGACCACTCACCATGGGTGAACCCGCACCGGAACCTCCGCAATCCCTCGAATAAAGTTGTTGGATAAGCGGCCTACGGGCCCCACCACCTCGACCTTCCGAAAGCGCTTCATGATCTCTTCCCAGAGCACGCGGAGTTGGAGCTCAGCCAGGCGATTGCCCATGCAGCGATGCACCCCAAAGCCAAAGGCCACGTGAGCTCGCGCGTTGGGGCGGTCGATGAGGAAGCGATCGGCATCGGGAAAAACGGTCTCATCGCGGTTGCCTGACAGGTACCACATGATCACCTTCTCCCCTTCCTTGATCTGCTGACCACCAAGCGTCGTGTCGCAAAGCGCCGTGCGCCGCATGTGAATGACGGGGGTTTGCCAGCGAATCATTTCCGACACCATGTTCGGAATCAGGCCCGGGTTATTCCGCAGCTTTTCGTATTCCTCCGGAAACTCGTTTAGGGCAATCACCCCACCACTAATGCTATTTCGCGTGGTGTCGTTCCCCCCCACGATGAGGAGGAGAATGTTTCCCAGGAACAGCCCCGGATCCTCATTCATCTTGGCCGTTTCCGGGTTGTGCACCAGCATGGAGATGAGGTCAAAGCTTGGCGGCTCCTGCGCCCGCTGCGCCCACAGTTCGTAGAAAGCGGCGGCCGCACTCATGAGCTCTTCGTAGCGGGCCTTCATGTCGATGCTGTCGTCCCCCGTCACCTCCGGCACCGCTGTGGCGAGATCGGACCAGCGCACCAGCTTTCGCCGCTCTTCATAGGGGAAAGCGAACAGCGTCGCCAACATGCGGGCCGTCAGCTCAATGGAGACGCGATCGACCCAGTTGAAGGTTTCCCCCACGGGGAGGTTGTCGAGAATGTCCGCGGCCCGGCTCCGAATAAGAGGCTCGAATTCCGCCAGGTTGCGCGGTGCGACAGTGGGCGCCACGGCTTGTCGCTGAGGCGCATGGCGCGGCTCATCGAGGGTAATGAAGCTTTGGCTCGCCAGTTCCCCCGCTTGCGGATCGACGATGGCAATACCGCCCTTCTCTGAAGAGAACACCTGGTGGTTGGTGTCCACCTCTTTGATCAGTGCGTGGCTAGCCACGGACCAAAAGGGGCCATTGCGCGAGCTGGGGCAATAGTGAACCGGCGCCTCCTCCCGTAGACGGGAAAAAACGGGACGCCAGCTGTCCTCGGCGAAACGGTGGGGTTCGGAAACGTCTAGCTTTGAAAGCGCATCCGTAGCCATGGCAGCACACTCATTTAGTAAACACATGTAACTAAAGTAGCGCACAGGGAAAAAATTGCAAGGCTATACACCGAGGGTCGAACCCCTTAGCGTTAGCCCATGTCCGAAATCTTTCTTCCCTCCGCACCTCGCGACCCCAGAGCGCAGCGCACCCAGCGAGCCCTGGAAGATGCCCTCCTTGCGGCCCTGAGCGAAGCCCAGGCCTGGGAGGCGGTCACGGTGAAGGCGCTTGCAACGGCCGCGGGCGTCACCCGGAAAACCTTCTATAGCCACTTTCCAAGCCTTGAAGCCCTAGCGGCCCAGTGTCTTTGCCGTGTTTTTGGGGAGGTCCTCCCCCTTTACGATACGACAGCCCTGACCCTGCCCTGGAAGCCCCGCGCCCTTATGGAGGAAACCCTCGCCTGCCTAGCCAAGCAGCGGCAGCAGCTAGGCCTGCTGCTCCTGAACCTACCAGGCCACCTTCCCCTGAAGGCTGCACAAAATCTTGCGGAAACCCTTCTAGATCGCGCCCTAGACGCTAACGACCTCGCCCCTCTAGGCACCGCACCCCGCACCTACCTGTTAGCAATGATCGGCGGAGTGGTTCACGGGATGCTCTACAGCTGGGCAGAGCGAGGCTTCCAGGACTCCCCCGCTATACTTGCTGCCATCATGGATAGCGCCCTCAGCGAGGGGATCGAAAAAATTCTGCTGACGCAGGCGAAGCGCTAGGAGCCGCGCTGGCGATGCGCGCGCTGAGCTTCCGCAAAGGACGCTAGCCGCGCATCGACCCGGGCGAAGACGCTCCCCTCGGGGAAGACCCCGTCCGCGTTCCGCGCGACGCCCGCCGGGAGGCCCGTGAGCAGGGCGAGCGCCTCCTCGAGCCGGGAGACGGCATAGATCTGAAATTGCCCCGCCGCCACGGCTTCGACCACGCGCTCATCGAGCATAAGGTGCCGAACATTGGCGGTGGGAATCAGAACCCCCTGGGTCCCCGTGAGGCCTCGGGCGGCGCAGATATCGAAGAAGCCTTCGATCTTTTCATTCACCCCGCCGATCGCCTGAATGCGCCCTCGCTGGTCCACGGAGCCCGTCATCGCGAGATCCTGACGAAGGGGCACTTCCCCTAGGGCGGAAAGCAGGGTTACGAGCTCGGCAGCGGAGGCGCTGTCGCCGTCCACGCCTCCATAGGATTGCTCGAAGACGAGGGTGGCCGACGCAGCGAGGGGGCGCCTCTGCCCAAACTGAGCCCCTAGATAGGCCGAAAGAATCAGAACGCCCTTGGAATGCAGGGGTCCGCCTAAGTGGACCTCGCGCTCAATATCCATGACCTCCCCACCTCCCAGGCGTACCTGGGCCGAGATGCGGCTAGGATGCCCGAAGGCAAACTGGCCGATGGACAGCACGGACAAGCCGTTCATCTGGCCCACGGCCCTGCCTGCGGTCTCGATGCGGAGCGTCCCTTCCGTAATTTGCTCATTCAGCCGATCCCGCAGTCGGTCCAAGCGGTGCTCCCGCTCCGTGAGGGCCCGGCGCACCGCCTCTGCGTCCACGGTCCCGCCCTTGGCCCAATAGTCAGCCTCGACCATGAGATCGGTGAGCGCCTGCGTGCGCAGGCTCAGGCGATCCGCGGCGGAGCATAAACGGGTAGATACCTCGCAAAGTTTGGCCACCGCGTCCGCAGCAAAGGGCCGAAGCTTTGCCTCTTGGGCAAGCCCGGCAAGCATGGCGCCATAGTCCGGAAGAGGTACGGCGTCCCTAGGCAACTCATCCTCAAAGTCCGCGAAGACCTTGAAGATGTCCCCAAACTCGGGATCCAGAGCATTCAGCTGCTCATAAAGCTGGCGATCCCCGAAGAGGACCACCTTCACCTGCAGGGGAATGGCCTCCGGTTCCAGGGAAACGGTGCTGGGCATCCCGTAGTGCTGGGCCAGGGGTTCAAGCTCAAGGCGTTCACAGCGCAAGGCCCGCTTCAGACCGTCGTAGGCCAGGGGCTTCTGCAGCAAGCGGCGCAGGTCAAGCAACAGATAGCCTCCGTTCGCCTGATGCAACGCCCCGGGCCGAATCAGGTGGAGATCCGTCACTAGGCTGCCCATTTCCGCGCGCTGCTCCACCTGCCCGAGGAGGCGCTCATAGCTGGGGTTTTCTTCGTAGTGCACCGGGGCTCCGGCGTCCGGGGCATGGCTCACCAAAAGATTCGCCCCGTAGCGTCGTCGCAGGGGGTTGGCTTCCCCGCCCCCCTCCTGCCCCTTTCCGATCCAGGAGAGAATCTCCCCGGCCATGCTGATCATGTCGTCGCGGAGGGCATCGAGGTGCGCTGGCACCTCAGGGATCGACGCCCAGGCACTTCGCAGGCTGTCGATAAGGCCCGAAACGGCGAAGGTGGCAGTGCGCTTATTCAAGGTGCGAAGCGCTTCCTGGGACTGCTTCATCCACCCAGGGATCTCCTTCAAGATGCCCTGGAGGCGCTCCTTAAGGCCGTCCACGGTATGATCAAGCGCCGTGCGCTCCGCCTCCGGCAATGCCGCCAGCGCCGCCGGGGAAAGAACGTTGCCCTCCTTCAGAGGCGCAAAGGAAAAGCCCTGGGGCGTGCGCAGCAGCGCTACACCTTGGCCCTGGGCCTCGCGCTCGAGGGCCCGAAAGCTGTTCTCCTGCCGCTCCTTTAAGGTTTCCTCGATCAGCTGACGGCGGCTTTGATAGGCCTCCCCTTCGAAGGTGCTCACCAGCGCCTGCTGCAAATCGTCCACCAGCTGGCTCAACTGGGCGCGAAAATCCGCCCCCCGCCCCGGCGGCAGGCAGATCGCGTTGGGGCACCGGGGATTGGCAAAGTTGTAGACGTAGCACCAGTCCCCTGGGGTGGGGCCCTGGGCCGCGGCCTGGGCAAGGGTCTCCTGGGCCGCCTGCTCCACGGGCACCCCGTTTTCCGCAGCGGCAAAGACGTGATAGCCCGGGCGTTTTAAAGCCACGGCAAGGGCGAAGGCATCGCGCCAGCGCCCCTCGGGCGGAAACGGCGTTGGCGCCGTTACCGCGTCGCTGTGCGCAAAGCCCAGGGCTTCTGGCGCGCAGGTCCAGCGGAGCTGGGAAGGCTTAAGGGGCGCAGGACCGTGCATGATTCAGGCTTCTCCGTTTCAGCAATACGCCACAGCGCAGATAGTGCCCCACGCCCCAAAGCAGAGCCACACCGGTCACCATGAGCCCATAGCGAAGGCTCTCCTCCCCGGCCCAGGGGGCAAAGACATCGCTAAAGAAGCCCACGCTGAAGGGGCCTAGCCCCAGCCCGATGATATTGGTGATGAAAAGGTTGATCGCGGCGGCCACGGCCCGCATGGGTACGGGCACCTCGTTTTGAATCAGCGCAAAGCTTGGGGCCACGTACACCGTCGCCAGCATGGCCGGCACGGCAAAGCCGAGAAGGGCCCCCTGCGCCGTAGGAGCCAGAAAGGTCCACAGCAGAAGGGGGAAGCTCAGGAGATTCGCCAGGGCGACGATCCAGGGGAGCCACTGAGGCCCGCGCGTAGCTGACAGGCGATCAGCGAGGCGCCCTGCCAAGAGAATGCCCGCGGCGCCCCCAAAACCGACGATCAGCGCGAGATAGGTCCCCACCATGCCCGTACCAAGGCCGTGGATGCGCACCAGGTATACGGGCACCCAAATCACCGCCGCGTAACCTGCAAAGGCCACGAGGGCACTGGCAAAGATGAGATGGCGAAGGATCCCGTGCCCCGCCATAAAGCGCACCACCTCCCTAAACGGTGGGGCCTGGGGGGGCGCTGCGGGCGGGAGCGGCTCCCCCGAGGCCATTGCGGCCATCCCCCGGGGCGGCTCGGGGACCGTAAAGCGGACCAAAAGGGCCAGCGCGATACCCGGCACGCCCACGATCAGAAAGGCCGCGCGCCATCCAAAGAACTCGTTAACCCAGCCCCCTACAAGGAAGCCCAGAAGGATGCCCCAGTTCACCCCCGTGCCAAAAATCGCCATGGCCGTGGCGCGGCGCTCCGGCGGGTAAAGATCGGCGATCATGGAATGGGAGGGCGGATTCGACCCCGCTTCCCCAACCCCCACCCCAATGCGGAGCAGCAGGAGCTGAAGGAAATTGCTTGCCATACCGCAAAGGGCCGTCATGAGGGACCACAGAAAAACGGAAAAGGCGATGAGGTTTCGCCGATTGTTTCGATCGGCCCACATGGCCATGGGCATGCCCAGGGTGGCATAGAACAGGGCAAACATGATCCCGGACAGAAGCCCCAGCTGCGTATCGCTGATCATGAGAGATTCTTTGATGGGCTGGCCCAGAATCCCCATGATTTGCCGATCCACGTGGCTGGAGGTGAACACCACCACGAGCATGAAGAGCGTATAGCGACGCTGGCCGTCGCTGATGGTTGAAGCGGTGCTCATTGCGCACTCAAGCTGGCCGCGAAGGCCCGCTTCCGCTCTTCCGCCTTAACGGCGGCATCAGGCTCCTCGAGACGCTCCAGGGTGACGCCATCGATGCGGCCGTTAAAGGGGAAGTCGTGGGGATAGGCCCCCACGGGGCTTCCCGTATCCCGGCCCACGTCGAAGGTTTCCCCACTCATGGAGAAGATCACCCCTACGGTGCGGGGAATGCGCTCTGCCGCCACCGCCACCCCGTTTACGGAGAGGGTCGCCTCCCCGCCGGCGGCAAAACCGCCATCGTGGGCGTAGTGCACCTCCAGAACCTGCGCCCCAGCGCCCAGGGGCGAGCCCTTCAGGGTCGTGAATTCGTGGCCAAACCAGTTGTAAACGAAGCTTGGGCAGTGGTCCTCATCAATATAGAGCGCCCAGCCCGCCATGTTGCCCCCCTGGCAGGCCAGCACCCCCGCCGGCGCCTCCGGCGTTTCGATCTCCGCGGTGATGCGATAGGAGGTGTTTTTCAGGCTGATAATGCTGTGTTCTGGCATGCGCACGTGGGCCGGCCCGTAGCGCATCTTGCGATGCCCTTCCAAAGCATGGGGCACACTGTAGGCACCTCCGCGACGAGCCGAGGCGTCTCGCAGGGGATAGACACCATAGCGCGCAGCCTCCTCCTCAAAGCGCGCTTTAAGCGCCTCTAGCCGCTCTGGATAGCGCTCGGCCAGGTCCTCACTTTGGGAAAAGTCCTCGGCGATATGGTAGAGCTCCCAGCGCTCCTGCTCTCCGTCGAACTCGAAGCCTGCGAAGCGGATCCAGGGCAGGCGTCCGTGGAAGCAGGAGGCCATCCACCCATCCTCCACAAGGGCCCGGTTCCCAAGGATCTCGAAATACTGGGTGCGATGGCGGCTCGGCGCCTCCGGCGCATCAAAGCTGTAGGCCATGCTCACGCCGTGGATCGGCGCCTGCGTAATGCCGTTCACTGCCTCGGGGGCCGACAGCCCCGTGACCTCGAGGATGGTGGGATAGATGTCGATTACGTGATGGAACTGGCTTCGCAGTCCGCCTCGAGCCTCCATGCCCCGGGGCCAGGAAACGGCCAGGGCATTGCGAGTACCGCCAAAGTGGGAAGCCACCTGCTTCATCCATTGGAAGGGGGCATCCAGGGCCCAGGCCCAGCCCACGTTGAAGTGGTTTTCGCAGCGGTCCGTACCGAAATCGTCCATGTGGGCGAGGAGCCACTCGGGGTCTTCGTGCACACCGTTCTGGAAGGAAGGGGCGCTCCAGGCCCCGTGCACCGTGCCTTCGGCCGAGGCGCCGTTATCCCCCGTGAGATAGATCACGAGCGTGTCCTCAAAGCAGCCTTGGGCCTTCAAGTGATCGATCACCCGCAGCACCTGCGCATCCGTGTGGGCCATGAACCCTGCGAACACCTCCATGAGCCGGGCAGCCACGGGCTTATAGCGATCGTCATAATCCGCCCAGGCGGGGATTTCCTCGGGCCGCGGGGTTAGGCGCGTCCCCGGCGGGATCACCCCCAGGGCCTGCTGCCGCGCGAAAATCTCTTCCCGGAGCACATCCCAGCCCTGGTCAAACTGGCCCTTAAAGCGGTCGCTCCATTCCGGCGCCACATGATGCGGCGCATGCACGGCAGCCGGGGCGAAGTAGCAAAAGAAGGGACGATCGGGGGCCGCGGCGCGATGGCGATCAATCCAGGTGATGGCCTGATCCGCGAGATCTTCCGTGAGGTGATAGTCCGGTCGGCCCCGATGGGGCTCGATGGGCGTCGTTTGGTCGTAGACCGCGGGCTCCCAGTGGGAGG
>JAUILI010000084.1 GCA_030433075.1 Gammaproteobacteria bacterium
TCCGCCAGGACCCTGATGATTCGCGATCATCACTACGCCAGCACGACCCGCAGAATCAGAAGCAGCGAGGGCCACATCCCAGTGCCCTGCATTCTCCGCCCCCACCCAAAGCAGCGCCGCAATCCCATGAACCACGGACGGAGGGCCCTCAACCTGAGGACCAGCCGCCTCCGAAGTCAGGGCGATGCGCTCTTGAAGTGCGGGCGGGAGCAGCGACAGAGCTTCGTCGAAAACCGCCCTCGCCTGCCGAGGGGGGGAATCGGGGGTTTCCTGACCTCGACGCTCATCGTCCAAGTCGACGGCTAAGGTAAACACCAGCTTCAGCTGGGCGACCGCATCCTGCAGCTTTTCGAGCCAGCGAATCCGGTGACGATGCTGGCTCGAACTACTGTGCTCTGCGAGCAGCTCCAGCACCTGCCGGGAGGAATCGATCTGGGCCACCGGCGTGCGCAGCTCGTGGGCCAGGAGCGCAAGGAGCCTCGCCCGATCTTCGCGCGACTGCGCGGCAAGCTTTCGCTCTTCTTTCAGGGCCTCCTGCTCCAGCCGAGCCTTCGCCAGAGCGGTGCGCATTGTGGACGGGCGAACCACCAGCGCTGCTTGAAAGGCCACGAGGAACACCATGAGGGGACCCAGCCGCGCCAGGATCTCCGTGCCCGCCAACCAAATGATGCCAAGGTTCCGAAGGACGATCATCAAGGTAATGACCGCATAGGCGCCAATCGCCAGCGCAACGGCTCGGGAGGCGGCATCTCCTTGGCGCCAAAGGCGCAGCATCACCGCAGGCGCCAGCAGGAAGGCCACCAAGGAGAGTGCGTGGATAACAGGACCCACGTCGCGATAAAACCCAAGGACCGTCAGCACCGTGCCCGCCAACCCCATAGCCACCGCAAGCTGCCCGATCCGATAGAAAACCCGGTGATAGCGATGGGCCTCAAACAGGACCATGAAAAAGCCCCACATGGAGGCAGAATAGAGGCAAACCAGCACGCCCCCGGCGCGGCTCGCCAAGCGCGGCATCTCTGGGAGGATCCACTCTGCCAGCAGACCCGAGGGCGCCGACCACTGAAGCGTGGCCACCATCGCCGCTACGGCAAAGATGCCCTCCAGGACCGTACGGCGCTTGAGAAAAATAAACAGATTCAAGAATGCAATCGCTGCGGCCACGCCTAAGAGCACCCCATCGGCCCAGTAAAGCCCATAGCTAAAGAATTGAAAGGCGTCGGGCTTCCAGAGCACGGGGGCAGCAGCGAGATCACTCTCAGAGGCCAGTCTCAGGAAAAACTCATGACGCCCCGGGACCAGGGACAGGGGAAAGAGATGTCCGCGGTAGGGGATAGCCTTGACGCTTTGGGGCAGCAAATCACCCCCAGATCGATGCTGCCAAAGGCCGTCGGGGCCTCGGTGATAAAGATCGAACTGGTCAACGTACGCCGGATGCAGCTCTAGCCATCGCTCACCCCAAGCCCCCGGCCCAGCCTCGAGGGTGCCATGGAGCCACGCGGCCCCCGGTTTGAAGCCCAGGGCCAGCGACCCCGGGAGGGAACGGAAAGCCCCGGCCTCAAAGGCTTCAAGCGCTTCCGGCAAAGACGCCTCCCCGCTCGGATCTTCCCAGGCGGAAAGGCTTCCGGTGCTGAGGCTTTGGCGAGGGGCCTCGGCGTCCACCGGAATGGCTGCCCCCTGCGCACCGGCCACCCAGAAGCAAAGAAGGCAGGCCAGGGTGCACCAGCCCCTCCTCCACCGCCATGGACCCAGTGCCTGACGCACGCTCCCTCCCTCTTTCTAAGACGCGGCTTCCGGCAGCCAGAGCTGGACGCGCCGCATCCCCTCCTCCGCCGGTAGCATACGAAGACCGCCGCCACAGGCCTCAAAAACGGAGCGGACAAAGGTCGTTCCTGGAAACGACTGATCCGCATCGGCCCAGGGCGCGGAAAGCAGAAGGGTGACCCATGGGGCACCCCCTTCCCCCTGCTCCCGCGCGATACGAAGCGGCAAGACGCTCTCCCGCGGCGTGACCTGCGCAATCCGCTCGGCCAAGTTTAACAGGGCGAAGCCCACTTCCCTGGCATCGGCGCGGACCTGCGCGTCCGGTGCGGCGAGGTCGATGCGCAGGCGCTCGCGCAGCACCGGGCCACAAAGGGCCTCCAGGTCCTGGATGAGCAGGTCGATGGGCAAGGCCGGAGGGGGAGCTCCAAGCCCTTCCTGACGCTCGCGATCGAGCGCCAGCGTAAAGAGCAGCTTGAGCCGTTCCGTAGCCTGGCGAATCACCGAGAGCCGGGCCTGCCGAGCTTCCGGCTTCGCGTCCGGCGTTCTCTCTAGGAGCTCAAGCACCTGCCGAGCGGCGTCGATCTTCGCCACCGGTGTACGCAGCTCATGGGCGATGAGCTGGAGCAGGCGCGTGCGCTCCTCAAAGAGCCCATGTTCCGCCTCTGCCCGGACCAGGGCGCGCTGGCCATCCAGCGCTTGCAGAAGTAGATAGGTGAAGAACATGACCACATAGACCACCACCGTGAACGCCTGGGCGTAAGCCAGCGCCTCACTGAAGGGCAACACCCCGATAGACAAAAGAATAGTGAACACCAAAGCGAAGATGACGCTCGCGTAAGCCAGAGCCAGGAATCGATAGATGGTCCCGCCCCGGCGCCAAAGCCAGAGGATCACGGGGGGCGCCCCCAAGAGAAAGGCGACAGCAAAGCCTTGCACCCAGGGGGAAAAGGCTTGGTAAAAGCCAAAGGGCGCGAAAAGCAGGGCCAGCACTGAGACCCCAATCCCCGCTTGGCTGACCCGGTAAAACCATCGGTGGTACCGGCGCAGCTCGAGGAGCACAGCGAAGAACCACCAGGAGAAGAGCGAGACGGACAGCACCGCCGGGCCCGTAAGCTGATCCGCAAGCTCTGGGTTTTCGGGGAATAGGAACTGATTGGTCAGCCCCCAAACGGAGGCGCCCTGTAGGCCATGGGAGAGGACTGTCCCGGCAAACAGGAGCGACAAGGGACTTTTTAGCGATCCCGCAAGAGCCAGGGCCGCCATCAGCGCCGCAGCTAGGAACCCGAAATAAAGGCCCGCGCGAAGATAGGTCCCCTGAATTCGGGCTTCCAACGCCGCGGGGGTCCAGAGCTTCACCATGGCGGCAACCAGCCCCTTGGCCTCCACCCGCACCAGGAAGCGGTGCTCCCCGGGTGCCAGGGCGAGGCGGAACACATGGTTACGATAGGCCAATTCACGATTGCTGAGCGGGAAGATATCGCCGCCCGTTCGGTGGTCGAGGACGCCCGCTGGATCGAAATGGTAGAGATCGAAGCGATCAATGTAGGGCGGAGCCAATTCTAGCCAACGATCCTGCACGGGCCCCTCAGGCACCCGCAGGGAAAAGGTCAGCCAGGCTGCCTCGGGCACATAGCCCAGGCCCAGGTTCCCCGGGATAGGTGAGAAGGCTCCGGCCTCTTGCGCCGCCAGAGCCTCCTGGAGCGTTGCCGCCTTTGATGGATCGCGCCAAAGGCTCAGGTGCCCCTCGAGATCTTGAAAGCCCTCGCCGTTTAAAAAGAGCGCACCGTCCGCCGCACGAGCGCCCTGGCTAAAGCAGGCAAGCAAAACAATCGTTAGCGGCAACCACCGGATCATGAAGGCATCCCTTCCATTCATGGGGCCAGTCTACCGCGTCTAAGAGTTTTCGCGAGGGGCACTTCGTGCGACGCTTAAGGGGTACCTAACTCACCGTGGAGAGAGACATGAGCGAAGAACAAGCGATCATCGTAGAGCGCCGGGGGCGCGTAATGGTGATCACCCTAAACCGGCCCGACGCCATGAATGCTATCAACGGCGCCCTGTCCAACGGGCTCTGGAATGCCATCCAGGAGCTGGACAGCGACGACAGCCTGGTCGCCGGGGTCATCACAGGCAGTGGCCGGGCCTTCTGCGCGGGGATGGACCTGAAGGCCTTCGCCCGCGGTGAGGACATCGGGCCCCTGAATAAGTTTGTCCGCAGCGGCGCGGAGAAGCCGCTCATCGCAGCGGTGAACGGCTTCGCCCTCGCCGGCGGCTGCGAAATCATGCTCACCTGTGACCTCATCGTCGCGGCCAAGGGCGCCAAGATCGGCATTCGGGAAGTGAAGGTGGGGCTCTTCGCCGCCGCTGGGGGCGTGTTCCGCCTGCCCGCTCGGGTGGGCTACGCCAAGGCCATGGAAATGGCCCTGACCGGAGAGCCCATCACGGCGGAGGAAGCCATGGATGCGGGCATGCTCAGCGCCCTCACGGAGCCCGGCGAGGCCCTGGACGCCGCCGTCGCCCTGGCGGAGCGTATCGCCGAGAACGCCCCCCTGGCCGTGAAGGCCTCGAAGAGCCTCGTCCGCTCCGCCGCCATGGGCATCGAAGAAGACAAGCTCTGGGAAATGCAGATCCCCTGGCAGCAGAAGGTCTTCACCTCTAACGATGCCAAGGAAGGGCCGAAGGCCTTTGCAGAGAAGCGGGCCCCGAACTGGACCGGGACCTGAGCCGCCCACCGGGCCAGCAAAAAGGGGCGCCGCGGCGCCCCTTTTTTGTTCACCACCCGCTGAGGCTAGAGGGGATCGCCCCCGAGCACCGCCGGCGTTTCGCAATAGGTCGTGAGGATGTAGCGCTGGTGCGCTTCGATGCGCGGCGACATCACCTCAGCCACCGCCGGCAGCTTCGCATTGGCTTCAAAGAACTGCAGCATGCCCTGGTTTTGCTTGGTAACGGGCATGATGGAGGGAGGCACGGGGCAAACAGCCATGCTCATGGTGGCCCAGTAAATATCGGCAGCGGAAACCGCATCCCCAACCAAATAAGCCGAGCCGCGAGCCTCCTGCGCCGCGAGGCGCTCATCTAACAGCTTAAGCACGGCGGCCACCTTGCCGGGGGCCGCGGCGCTGGCGGCCTCGCTGTAGCCGTACTTCCGACCCAGCGGGCCGTCGTTAAGGATACGCATGTTCCACACCAGCCCATCCTCGGCAAGGATGATGGCGGAGAGGCCGTACACCTCCGCCCGCAGCGCGTAATCGTCCGGAATCAGCTTAGGGCTGTCCGGGGCACCAATCTCCTCGGCTAGGGCCAGCTGTTCGGTCCACACGTTCCGGGGCCGCTCTTCGTTGTGAAACATGGTGGGCAAGCTGGTTTGGCTGGTGAGCTCATAGAGCCGCGCCTGCCGGTCCTGCCCCGTGGCCTTATCGATCCCCATCATGGGATGGAGGGCCCGGATGATGGGGATGCGCTTTACGTAGCAAAGGTTTTTCAGCGCCTCAGCGTAGAGCGCCTGAAGCCCAGGAATGAAGGTGATGCGCGTGCCCGTCTTCATGGCCGCAGCGTCTTCAAGTGAAATGAATTCCAGTGCCGTCATTGGTTCCTTCCCCCTGGTTTTGGAATACCCGTCCTAGCGAAAGACTACCGTTTTATTGTCATAGACGAAGACCCGGTGCTCGGCGTGCAGGCGGACCGCCCGCGCCAGGGCCATGGTTTCCGTATCCCGCCCCGCCGTCGCGAGCATTTTTGGCGTATAGGTATGGTCCACGGGCTGCACGGCCTGCTCGATAATCGGGCCTTCGTCGAGGTCGGCGGTGACGTAGTGCGCCGTCGCCCCGATGAGCTTTACCCCCCGCTCGTGGGCCTGATGGTAGGGCTTTGCGCCCTTAAAGCCCGGCAGGAAGGAGTGATGAATATTGATAGCCCGGCCGTAGAGAAAGTCGCAAAGATCATCGGAGAGGATCTGCATGTAGCGCGCGAGCACCACCAGCTCCGTCCCCGTCTCCTTGATAATTTCCTTAAGGGTCTGCTCCTGCGCGGTCTTTCGCTCTGGCGTCACCGGTAGGTAGATGAAGCGGATTCCTTCCCGCTCGACATCGCCGCGGCAGGTAAGGTGATTCGACACCACCGCAGTTACTTCGATGGGCAGCTCCCCCTTTCGAATCCGGTAGAGCAGATCGGACAGGCAATGATCAATCTTGCTCACCATGATGAGGGTCTTCAGGGGCTCGGCGTTTCGATGGAAGGCCCACTCCATGGAGAAGGCCTCAGCGACGGTTGGGAACCCCGCCTCTAGGGTCTCAAGGGTGCTGTCGCCCTCCGTGACCCGTCCCACGGCGCGAAGGAAGAAGCGCCCAGAACACTCATCATCGAACTGGTGGAGCTCGGAGAGGTAACAACCCCGGTCAAAGAGATAGGTGGTCACCGCGGCGACGATCCCGCTGCTCGCGGCGCAGGTCACGGTCAAAGTGAAGTCATCGGCCATGGCCGGAAGTTCCTTAGCAAATGCGGCCGCGATTATGAGGGAGCGGCTGCCCGGGGTCACGGCCTTCTAGGACCGCAGGCGTCCCAGCAGCCCGCCCAGGCCCAGGACAACAAACCCCGCGAACACCCCCGCTGCCCCTTCGAGCAGCATGGAGAGCAAAAATACGCTAGGGCCCACGTTAGCGAGGGCCTGCTCAAGCCCGTGGACAAGGCTCGGCACGCCGTGCAGCAAGATGCTGCCCCCAACCAAAAACATCGCCGCCGTTCCCAAGACGGACAGGGCGCGCATAAGCCAGGGGGCAAAGGCCAAGATGGCCCGACCGAGCGCCTGAGCGACGGTGGAGGTCTTCGCCTTGAGGAGCGCCAGGCCAAGATCATCGAGCTTCACAATGGCGGCCACCAAGCCGTAAACGCCAACGGTCGCCGCGATGGCCACCAGCGAGAGGGTGATGGCGCGGGGTACGAGGGGCAGGGCCTGAACCGTTCCCAGCACGATCACGACGATTTCCGCGGAAAGGATGAAGTCCGTGCGGATCGCCCCGCGAATCTGCGCCCTTTCCGCCGCGAGCAGCGCTGCCTCGCTCTCCCGCGCGGCAGAGGACACTGTCTTTCGATGGTCCTGCGCCCCTTCCCTGTCCCGTCCCCAAAAGCTCGCAAGCTTCCCTGCGCCCTCGTAGCAGAGGAATAGCCCCCCAAGCATCAGGAGGGGCGTCACCAGCATCGGCAGAAAGGCGCTTAACAGCAGCGCCAGGGGTACCAGAATGAGCTTATTGAGCAAGGAGCCCCGGGCCACGGCCCAAACCACGGGCAGCTCCCGCCGCGCATCCACGCCGCTGACCTGCTCCGCGTTCAACGCAAGATCATCACCGAGTACCCCGGCGCTCTTCTTTACCGCCACCTTGGAGTAGACCGCGACGTCGTCCAAAAGCGTCGTGATGTCATCCAGCAGTGCCAGCAAGCCCGTGGCTGCCATGGGGCGGTCTCCCTCTACGCATGGAATCGCGGGATTCATTCCCAAGCTACCACCGGCGCGGTTCGCCCATCAAAGGACGCTTGGCCTGCGCCGAAAATGTAACCTTGACTTCCCATTCGCAGAATGAGAGGTTTGCGTTACATTTTCAGGAGGTCAGTTCATGAGCGAATGGATTCCGTTTGCGGGCATGCTGACGGGCATCATCATTCCCGTTGCCGTGTTCATCTGGCAGTACTACGAAGGAAAGGGAAAGCGGGAAACCGCACTGGAGATCGCCAAGCACCTCGATGACCCGCGGAAGGTCGAGGAGCTACTTCGGCTGTTTGAAGAGCGCAAGGGCGAGCCCATCGACTATCGCCGAGGCGGCGTCATCACCCTATCCGTCGGCATTGGGCTCTACCTTCTCGGCGCCACCGCCCTCGGGCCCCTGTTCAAGGGGGCAGGGCTCCTGGTGGGGACCATCGGGATCGGCACCTTCGTCGCCGGCACCCTCTTCCCCAACACCGGCGCCGAACTTACCAGCGCTGTGGAACGCTACGAGGAGCCGTAGCCTTGGGACGGCACCACGCGAAGCTCTTGAACACGCTGGAGGCGCGGCGAAAGGCCGCCGGCCTAACCCAGCAAGCCCTGTCGGAAGCCGCAGACGTATCGCGCAAAAGCATCAATGCCATTGAGAACGGGGTCTATATCCCCTCCACGGTCCTCGCGCTGAAAATCGCGAGGACCTTAGAGTGCCGCGTGGAAGACCTTTTCGCCCTCCCCGACGCCGAGGTGCACCCCGGCGCGCTCGCAAACACCTCCTAAACGAAATCGGCCTCCCCAGCGCCAAACGCTGGGGAGGCCGTAGACCGCTTTCGGGAGAACCGTACTCACCCTTCGGAGGTTTCAACCTCCACCTGGGCATAGCCCTCCCCATGGCCGTCCGCAGCAGAGGCCTCGGCCCCTTGCGAGGGCTTCGGTGCGGCTACGGGTGCTGTCTCCACCAGCTCAGGCAAGTCATGCTGCCAAGTCGTCGGCGCCCGGGTCATGCCCTCCAAGGTCTGCCGATCGAGCCAAGCCAACATGCGCTCCCAGGTCCCGCGCCACAGGGAAACGGCAGGAGCGTCCGCCTCGTCTGCAGCCGACGTCTCTCCGTCGCCCGAGTCGGCATCCGAAGCCTCTGCAGGCTGATCCTGATCATCGCGGGCTTCAGAAGTACCCGAAGCCTCACCATCGCCCTGCTCTTCAAGAGGCTTCGCCGACGGCGCCTCGCCCTCAGCCGTGCTCTCCGACACCCACCGCGTTCCGGAGATTAGGGATTGGGAATCAAGGGGCACGACACCGGAGAGTTGCACCAGCTCAAGCATGCTGGTCAACCCGCCGAGGGCCTTCACTCGAGGATCGTCGGCGTAGGTGCCTGCGTCGCGGAGCACTACACCGAGCTCCTCTGCTACGAGCCCCGTTCCCGAGCTAGATGCAGCAGCCCTTGGCGCCGCAGCGAACAAAGCGCTCGAGGATTCCTGAACCTGAGCCTGCAGATCCACCGCAGTTTCCAGCTTGGGCGCCTGGTCAAAGGCGCCATTCACTAGGAAGGCGGACGCCAAGCCCCCGCGGAGGAAGCCGTCTGTCTCCGGAGCCACCCCCTCCTTAATCAGGACCCGATTGCTCAGCGCGGTAACCAGGTTGCGGTTCTCCACCGTACCTTGCTCGGTAAGCAAGGCCACCCAGTCATCCTCCGCCTCGGAGCGGACCCCAGGCTCAGCAACGGCAAGGCCGTCAACGCCGAAGAGGATTAGATCGCCTTCAACGAGGTTTCGAGCGGACACGCTCCCGGCGTCCAGGCGAAGGCGCTTGAGGCCTTCAGCGCCGATGCCGTTGCTTGCCTGGAGGTCGATATGGCCAGGCGTGCTGAGCAGCGTGCCCACGTCGTCCTCGGTCGGCTGACCCAGGATCTTGCCGCCGGACTGCAGTTCAATCCGCTCACCTTGACTGCTGATGTTGGAGAGCACCATGTCCCCAGAAGCAATCAGGCTAAGACGCCCACTTTCCTGACTCAGCTCCGAGCCATTGGCCAGGAGGAGCGCGCCCTCTGCCTGCACAGCCAGATCGCCCTGCACCGCGACTTCGGCGAGGAATACATCCCCCGCCGCCTTAAGGGACAGCGCGTCAGCGACCAGGGACGAACCCTCGTGCGCTGGGACGGCGACCGTCTCCTCCGCGAGCAAACGAGTGACCTCAGCAGCAATATCCAGCGAAGGATTCACTGTGATGCCCCCCGCGGTGCTCTCCGCCGTGACCAGGCCCGTTGCCGAAATCGCTGGCAACACCAGGGCTTCGCTGGCCGTAAGGTCAACTGCACCGCCGGTCACCGTAGCCCCTTCGCTGAAGCTTAGGCGCGTTCCTGCCTTGGCACTCACGCCCTCGGTCGCGACGACGCTGCCCAGCGTAACCGCTTGCGCAGCATTCACTGTCACCGTTTCGGCAGCAATGTCCTCGAGGGTAGCTTCCGTAGCCGCCGTGATGCTCACGGTCTGCTCCACTGCGCTCAGGCTGCCCGTGGTCGACACCGACCCTTCCGTGCTTGCAAGGCTCACCGCACCGGTCGCCGTCACCCCAGCTAGGCTGAGAGCGTTGGTTGCCGTTGCCGTTAGATCGCTGGTCGCCAGGTCACCGGTGGCGCTGATGCTCGCTCCGGTGAGGGTCGTCGCCCCCGCCGTCACGTTCGTCAGCGTCAGAGCGCCCGTGGCATCCACATCAAACGAGCCGGCCGCGACAGAACCCAGGGTCGCATCGGTCGCCGCCGTGATGCTCACGGTTTGCTCCGCTGCGCTGAGTGCGCCCGTGGTGGTTACGGAACCCGCCGCGCTGCTGAGGCTCACCGC
>JAUILI010000085.1 GCA_030433075.1 Gammaproteobacteria bacterium
CTTTGCCTCCGCGGGCAGCGCCCAGCTCGGGGGCTCGGTGGCCACGAATGCGGGCGGCATCAAGGTCATTCGCTACGGCATGACGCGCCAGTGGGTGGCGGGGCTCCGCGTGGTGACGGGCACGGGGGAGGTGCTCGAGCTGGGTCGGGGCCTGGTGAAGGACAACACGGGCTACGACCTGAAGCATCTGGTCATTGGCTCCGAAGGCACGCTGGGCCTCATCACCGAGGTGACGGTTCGGCTCACCACACCGCCGGGCCCGCTCTCCGTACTCGTGCTGGCCCTCCCGGCCTTCCCCGACGTCATGAAGGTGCTGTCCACCTTCGAGCGTGCCGTGCCGGTGACGGCCTTTGAGTTTTTCTCTGAGCTTGCGCTCCAAAAGGTGGTGGCCCGGGGCGATCTCACTCGTCCCTTCGCCGAGCCCGCCCCCTTCTATGCCCTCATTGAATTTGAAGGGGATGGGGAGGCGGCGCTGGAGGCCTTCGAGCACTGCCTCGAGGCGGGTTGGGCCAGCGATGGGGTGATCAGCCAGAGCGGGGAGCAGGCCGCGCGCCTGTGGCGGCTGCGGGAGGATATCTCCGAGACCATCTCGGCCTGGACGCCCTATAAAAACGATATCGCCGTGCCCGTGGCGGCGGTGCCGGAGTTTTTAGCGGCGGTGGACGAGCGGGTGACCGCGGCCTACCCCGATCTCGAGGTCGTGTGGTTCGGGCACATCGGAGACGGCAACCTGCACCTCAACATCCTTAAGCCCGACGAGGTGTCCCAGGAGGCGTTCTATGAGCGCTGCCACCGCGTCTCCCCGGAAATCTTCGCTGCCGTGCAGGCCCTGGGGGGGAGCATTTCCGCGGAGCATGGGGTGGGTCTGCTGAAGAAGGACTACCTCCACTTCTCTCGCAGCGAGGCGGAGCGCACCCTCATGAAGGCCGTGCGCCAGGCCTTCGACCCCGACGGCGTGTTGAACCCCGGGAAGCTCCTCTAGCGGGGGGCCGTCTTCACCGTCACGCCCCGGGGGCTGGCCACGAACAGCTGATCGGCGCGGCGCAGCGCAAAGAGGCCATTGCAGACCACGCCGGGCCACTGGTTCAGCGCCTGTTCCTGGGCAGCTGGGTCGCTGAGGTCGAGGCCGCGAACGTCGAGGATGGGGTGGCCGTTATCCGTGATCACCCCCGGGCGCCGCGTGGCCTCAGCGCCAAGGGCGCTGAGCGCCCGGCGTAGGGGCGCTTCCGCGAGTTCGATGTATTCGATGGGCAGGGGGAAGGCGCCCAGGGTGTCCACGCACTTACTTTCATCCACCAGGCAGTAGAAGGTTTCCGCGGCGCTGGCGACGATCTTTTCCTGCGTAAGGGCCGCGCCGCCGCCCTTGATCAGGGCGAGGTTGGGGTCGGCCTCATCGGCGCCGTCGATGTAGAGGGTCAGGGGGCCACTTTCCTGGAGGGACAGCACGCGAATGCCGTGGCCCTCCAGTCGCGTGGCGGAGGCGACGCTGCTGGCGACGGCCCCGTCGAACTGATCCTTCAGCGGCGCAAGCGCATCGATAAAGCAGTTCGTGGTGGACCCGGTGCCGATGCCCAGGACCACCCCAGCCCCTAGGGCGGGCCGAAGGGCCTCGAGGGCCGCCTCCGCGGCGAGGCGTTTTTGCTCATCTTGGGTCATGGCGTTCGGTCCTCGGGTCCGGGAAGCTGGCTCTGGGGCAACGGAGTGTTTAGTCTTGCGCCCCCCGAGGCCGCCGGCATGCTCATCATGCTTGAGCAAACAGTCAAGCGCATTCTTGAAGCGAAAGTTTACGATGTGGCGCAGGAGACGCCCCTGTCCCCCGCGCCCTTCCTGTCCACGCGCCTGGGTCACGAGATTTGGCTGAAGCGCGAGGATCTCCAGCCCATCTTCTCCTTCAAGATTCGGGGCGCCTACAACATGATGGCGCATCTCGACGAGGACGCCCGGCGCCGCGGGGTCATCACCGCCTCCGCCGGCAACCATGCCCAGGGCGTGGCCCTCGCAGCGGCCAAGCTAGGCATCAAGGCCACCATCGTCATGGGGAACAATACCCCGGACATCAAGATTCGCGCCGTGCGTGCCCGGGGGGCTAACGTCGTCCTTCACGGGGACAGCTTTGACGATGCCCGGGTGTTCGCGGAAGCCCGTATGAAGGCCGAGGGTCTGACTTGGGTGCCGCCCTACGATCACCCCCTGGTGATTGCGGGGCAGGGGACCGTGGCCCTTGAGATGCTGCGTCAGCACCCCGGGCCCCTCGATGCCATCTTTGTCCCCGTGGGGGGCGGCGGCCTGCTGGCGGGGATTGCGGCCTACGTGAAGTACCTCCGCCCCGAGGTGAAGGTGATCGGGGTGGAATCGGAGGGCTCGGCTTGCTTCGCTGCGGCCCGGAAGGCTGGCCGGCGTGTGCGCCTACCTTTCGAGTCCCTGGACCTTTTCGCCGACGGCGTGGCCGTGGCGCAGATGGGGTCCCATACCTGGAAGCTCGCGCGGCGCTGGGTCGACGATGTGGTCACCGTCTCCACCGATGAGATTTGCGCCGCGATCAAGGATGTTTTTGAAGACACCCGGTCCCTCGCCGAGCCGGCGGGGGCCCTGGCCCTAGCCGGGCTAAAGAAGTGGGCGGAGACCGCCGCGCCGGGGCAGCGTCTGATTGCGATCCACAGCGGGGCGAACGTGAATTTTGATCGCCTCCGCCACGTGGCCGAGCGGGCTGAGGTGGGGGAAGCGCGGGAAGCGCTTCTGGCGGTCACGCTTCCGGAGCGCCCCGGCGCGTTCCGACGTTTCGCCAAGGTGCTCGGTAAGCGCGCGGTCACGGAGTTCAACTATCGCTACGCCGAGGCCGGCGAAGCCCAGGTATTCGTGGGCGTGAAGATCGCCGAGCGTAGCGATCGCCCCGCTCTGGTGGCTCAGCTGGAAAGCGCGGGCTATGCCGTGGAAGACCTCACGGACAACGAAATGGCTAAGGTTCACGTGCGCCATTTGGTGGGCGGACACAGCGCCGCTCAGATTCCCGAGCGCCTCTTCCGCTTCGAGTTTCCGGAGCGCCCCGGCGCGCTCGGTCAGTTTCTGGGCGTGCTGGGCACGCGCTTTAACATTTCCCTTTTTCATTATCGAAACCACGGCGCCGCCTGGGGCCGGGTTCTCGTGGCCTTTCAAGCGACGCCGGCGGACCGCACGGCCCTTCGCGAGGCTCTTTCCGCCACGGGCTACCGCTTCTGGGAAGAGACGGACAATCCCGCCTATAAGGCCTTTCTCGGCTAGCTAACCTCGACCGGCGCCCAGCAGGCGCCGTGCCCGGGGGGAGAAGCACTGCACCCCGGCCTCCGTCACCACCGCATCCAACCGCACATCATGGCGCGCGCTCGCCCAGGGCCCGCAGCCCTGAAAGGCATAGGCGGCCCCGAGTAAAAAAGGCCGGTGGGGCCAGTGGGCCGCGAAGCTACTGTCGTAGAAGCCCCCGCCGCGCCCGAGGCGATCACCGGCGCTGGAAAACGCCACGAGGGGCACGATCACCCAGGAGAGGGTCCAGGCCGGCCGCAAGCCCCGGGTCGGGGCGGGAATGCCATAGCGCCCCGGCGCAAGGGCGGCCGGATCGCCGAAGCGTAGCTGGGGCCGCTCCGTAAAGGGACTGATGCGCGGCAGGTAGGTGCGGGTGGCGCCGGCGCCGAGGGCGGCGGCGAGGGGTGTGGGATCGATTTCTCCGTCGCTGGGGCTATAGAGCCCGAGGTGCCGGGGGGGCGGTGGCGCACAGCGGGCTAGGGCAGCGGCGGCGTTCGCGGCGGCAGCGGCCCGAAACGCCGGGGAAAGCGCCCGGCGCTGCCGGCGGAGGGTTCGACGGAGGCGGCGAAGATCGGCGTCGTTGCGCATGAGAATCCCCGGGAATGCCGCTGCTGACTGTGCCCTTGAACCCAGCGGTCCAAGGTGGAGGTTCAGGTCTGGCCAAAGGCTTTCCGACGCGCGGACATGCACACCGGCTTCAACACTTCACCTCCGGGTAGTGCTATAAGGCTCGAGAGCTGCATCAGCTGGCGAACACCCCAGGGCGCCCGAGGATTATAGCGTTTTACCGGGCAGCCCGGGGGCCTAATTGAGCTTTAGCTGACGCAACTGACCAAGGGCTTGCCCCACGCGCTCGGCCAGCCGATCGATCTCTTTCTGGCTATCGGCCTTCAGATCTTCCTGGCCATCTTCCGCTGCGATGAGCTCGTAGGTGAGATTCAGCGCCGCCATCACCGCGATGCGCTCGAGGCCGATGATCTTTCCGCCGTTGCGGATGGTTTGCATCTGCTGGTCGAGGCGCTGGGCGGCGCGTTCGAGGCCGCGCTCCTGTCCCGGGGGGCAGCTGACTTGATAATCCTTGCCCAGGAGATGCACGGTGAGGGTTTTGGGGTCGCTCATCCGTCCTGCTCCAAGCCCTTCAGGCGCCCAATCATGGCTTCGATCTTCGAGCGCGCCAGCTCATTCTTTTCGATCAGCCGAGCCCGTTCCTGGGCCCACTCCTGGTGGCGCGCGAGCAGCGCTTGGTTATCCCGGGACAGCTGATCGCAGAGGCGAATCAGTTCCTCGAGGCGGCGCTCTAGGGTGGCAAGATCGAGCTGGCTCATGGGAGGCCCGGGTAATGGTGAGACCGGAAGATGATAACAGGTCTGCTTTTGCGCACCAGAGCGCGCCGAAGGCCGTGCTAAACTCCTAAAAACCCAAGGAAAGGAGCAGGATCGTGGGCGATTTCGATGCGGCCGTGGAGGCCCTTAGCCCGCTCGCAACCCCCATGGAGGTGCAGGGGCTTTTTTGTGGCGTCTATTGCGTCAGCAAGGCGACGCCGGCGCGGGCCCTGTGGCACGAAATGCTGCGCACCCATTTTGGGGAAGAGGCGCCCCTCATGGACGCCGTGGATGCGCTCGCTGCGGCCCAGGGCCAGGCCCTTGCCGATGAAAACCTGTCCTTCCAGCTCCTGCTTCCCGATGACGATGCCCCCCTCGAAGATCGTGCCGATGGCCTTGCGCGCTTCTGCGGTGCCTTTCTTTCCGGCTATGGCTTAAGCGGCGGACAGCTCGATGCCGAGGACCGGGAAGCCATGGAAGACCTGGCGGCCATCGCTCAGCTGTCCGATCAGCTCGATGACGACGAAGAGAACGCGCAAAATCTCGAGGTGCTCATCGAGCACGTGCGCATTGTGGTGCTCAATCTGGCCGAACCGGGAGCAACGGCATGACTGCCAGGAAGGCTGTGCAAGGGATCTCCGCCAAGGAATATGCTGAGCGTCGCCGCGCTGCGCTGCACGCCATAGCACCGCAAAGCGCCCTGCTTCTCCCGGCGGGGCGGGAGCTGCTCCGCAACGGCGATACGCACTTTCCCTTCCGGCAAAGCTCCGATTTCCTGTATCTCACGGGGTTTCAGGAGCCGGACGCCATTCTGGTGCTCCTGCCCGGGCGCCGGGCCGGGGAAACGGTGCTCTTTTGCCGCGACCACGATGCCCGCCGGGAGCGCTACGACGGCCCCCGCCTAGGCCCGGAGCAGGCCGCCGAGGCCCTCGGCCTCGACGACGCCTTTCCCCTGAGCGATATCGACGACATCCTGCCCGGGCTCCTCGAGGATCGCAGCCAGGTGTACCTCCCCCTAGGGGCCGATGAGCTGTTCGAAGGCCAGGTGCAGGGGTGGATTGACGATTGCCGCAGCCGGCGCGGGGGCCCCGTGGCAGCCCTCGAGCTTACCGATTCGGGGCACATCCTCCACGAACTTCGCCTCTTCAAGAGCCCGGCGGAGCTTCGCCTCATGCGCGAAGCCGCGCGCATTTCCGTGCTGGCGCATGAGCGCGCGATGACGCGCGCGGCGCCGGGGGTTCCCGAGTACGTCCTAGAAGCGGAGATCGCCTACGCCTTTCGGAGTGAAGGGGCGACGGGGCCGGCCTACCCCAGCATCGTCGGCAGCGGCGCCAACGCCTGCATCATGCATTACGTCGATAACGCCGCCCCCCTCCCCGAGGACGGGCTCGTCCTCATCGATGCGGGGGCGGAGTACCAGGGCTATGCGGCGGATATCACTCGCACCTTCCCCGCTTCCGGGCGCTTTACGCCCCTCCAGCGCCAGCTTTATGACCTCGTTTTGGCAGCGCAGACCGCCGCCATCGAGGCCGTGCGCCCCGGCGCCACCTTTAACGATCCGCACCTCGCGTCCCAGCGCGTACTCATCGCAGGGCTGATTGAGCTTGGGGTGCTCACGGGCACGGTGGATAGCATCTTGGCCGACGGCAGCGCCATGCCCTTTTTGGTGCACCGTTGTTCCCACTGGCTGGGAATCGATGTCCACGACGTAGGCGACTACCGCTTTGGTGAGGCCTGGCGAATTCTGGAGCCGGGGATGGTGCTCACCATCGAGCCGGGCCTCTATTTCCCCGCCGATCTCCCGGAAACGCCGCGAGCCTTCGCGGGCATCGGCCTTCGCATTGAGGATGACGTGCTAGTGACGGCCTCGGGCTATGAGGTGCTCACGGACGCAGCCCCCCGGGACGGGGATGCGATCGAAGCCTTCATGGCCCGGAGCGCGCCGTGACCCAGCGCCCGGAAGCTCTGCCGCTGGCGGTGATTGGCGGAGGCATCGTGGGCTGCGCCCTCGCCCTGGCCCTCGATCACGCCGGGGTGCCCGTGGTGCTGCTGGATCAGGGGCCGGCCCCGGGGCCCGAGAGCGATCCTCGCCGGGGCGTGGCCCTCGCGCCGGACGTGCTCGCTTTCCTCGATGGGCTGGGGGTCGAGGTGCCGTGCACCCCCTATGCGCACATGACCGTTTGGGACCATAGCGGGCCGGCGGCGCTGCACTTTTCCGCGGCGGAGGTGGGGCTTTCCCGCCTTGGGGCCATGGTGGAGAACGACCGACTCCGTTGGGCGCTGACCCAGACCCTCGCAGCCCGCGCCGTGCCTCTCCGCTGGGGGGCGCGGGTCGCGCAGGTTCGCTGGCCGAGCCTGGGGTCGGGCCCGCAGCTCACCCTTGAGGACGGCGAGGCCCTTCCCGTGGTCCTGGTCTGCGCCGCCGACGGGGGCCATTCGCCGCTCCGGGGCCTTGCGGGCATCGGGGTGGAGGAAGAGCCCATGCACCAGCGCGCCGTGGTGACCGCGGTGGTGACCGAGCGGCCTCACGAGGCCACGGCCTGGCAGCGCTTCCTGCCCACGGGGCCCCTGGCTTTCCTGCCCCTTGATGATGACGCCGAGGGACGCCACCGGTGCTCCGTGGTCTGGAGCGCCGATGAAGACCGGGCGCGAGCCCTGGAGGCGCTGGACGACGACGCCTTCTGCGCAGCGCTTAGCGAGGCCTTCGACTATCGCTTGGGTAAGGTTTTGTCCGCGGCGCCCCGGGCGGCCTTTCCCCTGCAGCAGCGCCACGCGGAGCGCTACGCGGCCCCGGGCCTCGTGCTGCTGGGGGATGCGGCCCACGTGGTCCACCCCCTGGCGGGGCAGGGCGTTAACTTAGGCCTGCGAGACGTCATAGCCCTCGTGCCAGCGCTGCGAACGGGGCTTCGCCAGGGCACCCTGGGGGACCCCGCCAACTTCGCGGCCTATGAGCGGCAGCGGCGCCGGGACAACGCCCTGATGCTGCGCGCCTTCAGTGCGCTGAAGCGAGGCTTTGCGCCGCCGTCCGGCCCCACGGCCTGGCTTCGCCAGCAGGGCCTGGGTTTCCTTGATCATCAACCGACGCTACGTCGGCGCTTCATGGCGCAGGCCCTGGGGCTTGCCCCCGAGGCCGGCGCCGGCAAGCCCGAAACCCTAGGAGTCTCCCCATGAGCAGCGCTTTGAAACGTACCCCCCTGGCTGAGGCCCACGAGGCCGCCGGCGCCAAGATGGTCCCCTTCTTCGGCTGGGAAATGCCCCTTCACTATGGCTCTCAGCTTGAAGAGCACCATGCGGTGCGCAGCAGCGGTGGCATTTTTGATGTTTCCCACATGACCGTGGTCGATATTTCGGGCCCTGATGCGACGGCCTACCTGCAGCGCCTGCTGACCCAGGACGTAGCGACCCTCGCCCCGGGGCAGGCCAGCTACGGGGCTTTGCTCAATGAGGCCGGCGGCGTGATTGACGACCTCATTGCCTATCGCCGTGGCGACGGCTACCGCCTCATCGTAAACGCCGCCACCCGGGACGGGGATCTTGCCTGGCTGGAGACCCATCGCACGGGAGCCGTGGAGATCACGGAGCGCCCTGAGCTCGCCATGCTCGCCGTGCAGGGCCCGGAAGCCCTGGCCCGGGCCACGGCGTGGCTGGGCGCCGCAGCGCCGGCCCTCGCGGCCCTGCCCCCCTTCGCTTTCCTGGAAGATGGGGATCGGTTCCTGGCGCGCACGGGCTATACGGGGGAGGACGGCTTTGAGGTGGTACTGCCGGCAGCGGAAGCGGTCGACGCCTGGGCTGCGCTCCTGGCCGCGGGCCTCGCTCCGGCGGGGCTGGGCGCCCGGGATACGCTGCGCCTCGAAGCCGGCATGAACCTCTATGGGCAGGACATGGACCAGACCATATCGCCGCTGGAAGCCAACATGGGCTGGACCGTGGCCTGGGCGCCGGAAGACCGCGCCTTCCTGGGGCGGGATGCGCTGGCTGCGCAGAAGGCGGAGGGGGTGCCAACGCGTCAGGTGGGGCTGCGCCTGGAGGGCAAGGGTGTGCTTCGGGCCGGGCTCGAGGTCTTTGAAGAGGGTGCGGACGGTGCCTGGGACCCCGTGGGCACCCTCACCTCCGGGGCCTTTTCCCCGACCTTAAAGGAAGGCATCGGGCTGGCGCGCATCAAAGCGACCGTACCCAAGGCGGCCAACCTCGCGGTGGAAATGCGCGGCCAATACCGCCGAGTGCTGCGGTGCCGCCCACCGTTCATCAAAAAGCGCTCCTGAAGGCATGAAAGGCCTTCATGCTGCGCGGCGAAAGGCTCCCAAGACGCGCCTAAGGGCGTAGAATGCCTCGCAATTTCAGCCGATTCGATCAACCCGGGAGACCCCGCCCATGAGTGATATCCCCGCCGATCTCAAATACATCGCTTCCCACGAATGGGTGCGCGTGGAAGGGGATGGCACGGTGACCGTAGGGGTCACGGATCACGCCCAGGACGCCCTCGGGGATGTGGTCTACGTCGAACTCCCGGAGGTCGACGTCGTCCTGAGCGCTGGGGATGAAGCCGGCGTGGTGGAGTCGGTGAAGGCGGCTTCCGATATCTATACGCCGCTCTCGGGCACGGTGATCGCCGTCAACAGCACGCTGGAAGATGCCCCGGAGCAGGTGAACAGCGACCCCTACGGTGAAGGTTGGTTCTTCAAGCTTCGCCTCGCCGATGCCGGGGAGCTCGACGAGCTCCTCGATGCCGACGGCTACGCGGACGTCTGCGACGCCGACACTTAAGCGCTTGCCCCGGTCCCGGGGCGAGGTTGTCTACGGGCCCTCCCCTAGCGGGCGTTCGCTCAGCTAGGCCTATGGGAGCACAGTGAAATGCCGTTCATTCCCCACACGGAAGGCGACACGAAAGCCATGCTCGACACCCTGGGGGTGCCCAGCATCGAGTCCCTTTTCGATGAAATCCCGAAGGGCTTCCTCGCCGCGCCCCTGGCGCTGCCCGAGGGGGAGAGCGAGATGGCGCTCATGGCCGATTTCGCTGCCCGTGCCCGCCGGGACGACAACGTCCTGTGCTTTGCCGGCGCCGGCGCCTACGACCACCACATTCCCTCGGCGGTGTGGGATTTGGTCAGCCGCGGGGAAATCATGACGGCCTACACGCCCTACCAGGCGGAAGCGAGCCAGGGCACGCTCCAAACCATATATGAATACCAGTCCATGATCGCCAAGCTGACGGGCATGGACGTGGCGAACGCCTCCGTTTACGACGGCGGTTCAGGCCTCGCCGAGGCGGCCCTCATGGCCGTGCGGTCCGCGCCGCGCAAGCACGCCCGCACGCTGCTCCTCGCCGGGGGCTTAAACCCTCGCTATCGGGCGGCCTGTGAAGCGATCGTGCAGCACCA
>JAUILI010000007.1 GCA_030433075.1 Gammaproteobacteria bacterium
CGCCGAGGGCGCCAAGCCCTCCGCCGAAGCCGCGCTCCACCTCGCGCTCTATGCGCGCGATGCCGCCATCGGAGCCGTCCTCCATGCCCACGCGCCCAGCACCGTGATCTGGACTGAGCGGCACCCGACCGCCGCTGCCGTGGAGCTCGCCGGCGCGGAGCTGCTGAAGGCCTTCCCCGGGGTGCCCACCCACGAGGTTCACCAGGCCCTCCCCGTAGTGCCCAATAGCCAGGACATGAGAGAAATCGACCGCGCTGTGGTGGCTGCCCAGGGCAGCCTCCCCGGCGCGCCCCCGGCCTATCTGATCCGGGGCCACGGCGCCTATGTCTGGGGCGCCTCCCTTTTCGACGCAGAGCGCCACATGGAGGCGCTCGTGTCCCTCCTCGATCACGCCCTTTCCCTGCCCAGCTCGGAGGCCTCGCCATGAGCCGACTCAGAATCTTTGACGACCAGAACGGCGCCCTGCCCCTAGCGGAGCACGAGGACCCCGCCGCCATCGCTGCGGCCCTCGCGCCTCACGGCGTGCGCTTTGAACGCTGGCCCACCCACGACGACATCGCCGCCGGCGCCTCCCAGGATGCGGTGCTGGCCCGCTACGACGCGGAAATCGCGCGCATCATGGCGGACGGCGGCTACCAAAGCTGCGACGTGGTCAGCATGACGCCGAGTAACCCGGCGGCCAGCGAAGCCCGGGGGAAGTTCCTCGCGGAACACACCCACGCCGAGGACGAGGTGCGCTTCTTCGTCGACGGATCGGGGCTCTTTACCCTGCACCTCGGGGCCCAGGTCTTTGAGGTGCTGTGCGAGCGGGGAGACTTCCTCACGGTCCCCGCCCTCACCAAGCACTGGTTCGACATGGGGCCCGAGCCCCACTTCCTAGCCATTCGCATCTTCTCTAACCCCGAGGGCTGGGTGGCCAACTTCACGGGTAGCCCCATCGCCGAGCAGTTCCCGCGCTATGAGGCGAGCGCATGACCCTGAAGGCCGTCGTCACCGATATTGAGGGCACCACGAGCAGCATCCGCTTCGTTCACGAGGTGCTGTTCCCCTACGCGCGCGCCCAGCTTCGGCCCTTCCTCGACGCCCACGGCGCCGAGCCCGAAGTCCAGGAAATCCGGGCGGCGGTGGCGGAAGAAGCTGGGGTCGAGGCCGCGGACCTCGATGCGGTCGTGGCCACCCTCGGGCGCTTTATCGACGAGGACCGTAAGTGGACGCCCCTGAAGACCCTTCAGGGCCTGATCTGGGCCCAGGGCTACGCCGACGGCGCCCTTAAGGGACACATCTACGACGATGCGGTGACGGCGCTGAAGCGCTGGCACGACGCGGGCCTGGCGCTATACGTCTACTCCTCCGGCTCCGTGGCCGCGCAGCAGCTCCTCTTCGGCCATAGCCTGGCCGGGGATCTCACCCCGCTCTTTTCCGGCTACTTCGATACCCGGGTAGGGCCTAAGCGCACCTTGGGAAGCTATCAGGCCATTGCCGCCACCCTCGAGCTGCCCGGGGACGCCATCATGTTTCTGTCGGATGTGGTCGAGGAACTGGATGCCGCTCGGGCGGCGGGGCTGAAAACGGCCCTGCTGGTACGGCCGGAGGACAGTGCGCTGGATCTGGCCCGGGCGGCGGAGACCACCCACCTCGCCGTGGCCCGCATGACGGATTTGCCCCTCGAGCGCCTCGCCTAGGCCCCGGCGGCCCGAAGGGCCGCGGTCAGCAGCTTATCGAAGCTGTTAGAGAAGGCCTGCTTGTCCCGGTCATCGAAGGGCGGCGGCCCGCCCCCGGCAAGCCCCGCCCCCCGCGCTTCCTCCATGAAGTTTCGCTGGGAGACGCGGGTCCCGATGTTTTCCTGATCGAAGATTTCCCCCCGGGGGTTCGTCACCCGCGCGCCCTTGGTCACCAGCCGCTCCGCGAGCAGGATGTCCTGGGTGACCACCACGTCGCCGGCCGCAACCTCCTCGGCAATGGCGTCGTCCGCCGCATCAAAGCCGGCGGCGACGGTGCGAGAACTGATAAAGCGACCCCGGGGCACATTGATCGGGGACGCGGCCACGAAAATGGTGCGCACCTGGCGTCGCTCCGCGGCGCGGCAAATCACGTCCCGCACGGGGCGCGGGCAGGCGTCCGCATCCACCCAAACGGTGGGGGCGCTCACGGGCCGGCCCCGGGGGTTGGCGCCTGGCGATCGGGGCGAGAGTGACGCCACTCCGCCAGCAGCATGCGCAGCGCCGCCACGAAGGCCAGGGGCTGATCCAAAAAGACGTGGTGCTGAGCTTCCGGGAGCGCCATAAAGGGCACGGACTCATCGAGCACCTTAAACATGTAGTCGGCGATCTCCTGGTCGAACAGGTAGGAATCATCGCCGTACATGACCGCCACCCGGCAGGGCAGCCGTTGCAGGTCTTCGCCGCGGTTCTCAAAGCGCAGCTTCTCGAACATGCGATCGTCGAACTTCCAGCTGAAGCCGCCGGGCACTTCCGTCACGGAATGCTCCGCGATGTAGCGAAGGATGTAGCCGTTCTCGCAATCCTGAGGCGGCATGAGGCGGAAGCGCCCCTCCGCCGTGGCCCGATCCGGGTACACGCGCTTGGCCCGGATGGGGGAGCGCTTGGGATCTCGCTCCCAGGCGTAGTCCGGGGGCCGCACGGGGGAATCGACCAGCACGACGCCGCCAAGGTCATGGCCAAAGCGCAGCGCCGTCTGAATGGTCACAAAGCCCCCAAAGCTGTGGCCCACAACGATCGTGTCGGTCCCAAAGCCCGCATCCTGGGCCACGGCCATGACCTCATCGGCAAAGAGCTCGGGGCTGTAATGGTCTCGATGCCCCGAATCCCCCATGCCGGAGAGATCGAGCGCCGCCACGCGGTATTCCTTCAAAAAGAAGGGGGCGATGAAACGCCACCAGTGGGCGTGGGCACCGTTTCCGTGAACCAGCACCAGGCCCGGAAGCGTTTCCTGCTCCGCCCAATACAGATAATGAATGGGCGTCCCCGCCACCGTGACTTCCCGATCCTCGAAGGGCGCCTTCAGGGCCCGGCGGAACCATCCCGGGGCCTCCCTGTCTTGCTGGGTCATGCGTTTTGCTCCCGTTGCTTGGCCACCAGTTTACCGCGCTCGGGGGGGACTGGCGCAGCCTGCCCTGCCCCGTACAATCCCCCCTCCCCCACCCGGGCGAGGTGCGCCATGACCGAACGGCTTGATGAACTCCTCCAGGTTCTTGACCTCGAGGAGCTGGAAACCAATCACTACCGGGGCCGCAGCCCCAACGATGCCTGGCAACGGGTCTACGGGGGGCAGGTGCTCGGGCAAGCCCTGGTGGCCGCATCGCGCACCGTGGACGACACGGCTCGAAGCGCCCATTCCCTTCACGCCTATTTTTTGCGTCCCGGGGATCCCAACCACCCGATTTTGTACACCGTGGATCGCATTCGGGATGGCCGCTCCTTCACCACCCGTCGCGTCGTGGCCATTCAGCACGGCCGCCCCATGTTCAACATGTCCATCTCCTTCCAGACGGACGAGCCGGGGCTTGAGCACGCCTTCGCCATGCCCGAGGGCATCCCGGACCCGGAAAGCCTGACCCCGGAGCGGGAGCTTCGCCGGCAGCACGGAGAAGCCGCGGGGCTCGACCCCGAGGTGCTTGCCCACTTCACCCGGGAGCGCCCCATCGAGTACCGGGCTCTGAATCCGCAGAATGATTTCAAGCCAGAGAAGCGGGCGCCGAAGCAAATGGGGTGGATGCGGGTGAAGGAGCCCATGGCCGACGATCTTCGCCTCCATCAGTGCGCCCTGGCCTACCTGTCGGACTGGACCCTGCTGGACACCTGCACCTGGCCCCACGGCGTGTCCTTCATGCAGCCGAACTTCCAGACTGCGAGCCTGGATCACGCCATGTGGTTCCACGGCCCCTTCCGCGCTGACGAATGGCTCCTATACGTGCAAGATAGCCCTGCCGCGGGCGGTGCCCGAGGGTTCAACCGCGGCCTCATTTACAGCCAGGACGGCGCACTGGTGGCGTCCGTGGCCCAGGAAGGCCTGATTCGCCTCCACGGGGACCCCAAATCATGAGCGACACCCGCCTGGCCTTCGTCAGCAGCAAAAGCCCCCAGTCCCAAGCGGCCCGGGAAAGTCTCGAAAAGCGCTATGCCCACGTGCCGGCGGAGGAGGCGGACGTCATCATCGCCCTCGGCGGCGATGGCTTCATGCTGGAAACGCTGCACCGGAGCATGCACCGCAGCGTGCCCATCTACGGGATGAACCGGGGCACGGTGGGCTTTCTGCTGAACGCCTATAACGAGGACGATCTGCCGGAACGCATCGACCGGGCCGCCCGGGCCATCCTCCACCCCCTCGCCATGACCGCCATCAGCGATTCCGGCTCGGAACAGCAGGCCCGGGCCATCAACGAGGTCTCCCTCCTTCGGCAGACCCGGCAAGCGGCGAATCTACGCGTCGCCATCGACGGCAAAACCCGCATCGAACGCCTCATCTGCGATGGGGCCCTGGTGGCCACGCCCGCGGGCTCCACGGCCTACAACCTTTCTGCCCACGGGCCCATTCTGCCCATTGGCTCCCAGGCTCTGGCCCTCACCCCCATCAGCGCCTTCCGCCCCCGGCGCTGGCGCGGCGCGGTGCTGCCCCTGACGGCGGAAATCACCTTTGAGGTCCTTGACCACTACAAGCGCCCCGTCTCCGCCGTGGCCGATGCCACGGAGGTCCGCAACGTGGTGGAGGTGCGCATCGCCCAGGACAACGAGACCGAACTGCACATCCTCTTCGACCCCGAGCACAACCTCGAAGAGCGCATCCTCCAGGAACAATTCGTCCCATAAAAAAACCCCCGAGCGCACACCGCGCCCGGGGGCTTTTATGCTGCGCCTAGGCCTTAGGCGTTGGCGAAGTTCGCTTCAGCGAAGGACCAGTTGATGAGGTGCTCAAGCACCGCCTCGCAGTACTTCGGCTTGGCATTGCGGTAGTCGATGTAGAAGGCGTGCTCCCAGGCATCGATGGTGAGGAGCGGGGTCTGCCCGGAGGTCATGGGATTGCCCGCGTCGTGGAGCGACTCCACCTTCAGCTTGCCGTTATCCAGCACCAGCCAGGCCCAGCCGGACCCGAAGTGCGTACCTACGGCGTCAGCGAGCGCCTTTTTGCAGGCCTCGAGGCCGCCGAGATCCCGGTCGATGGCTTCGGCCAGCGCGCCGCTGGGGGCACCGCCGCCGTTCGGGGACAGGGAATTCCAGTAGAAGGTGTGGTTCCAGATTTGCGCCGCGTTGTTGAACACGCCGCCGCTGCTGGTTTTGATTAGCTCTTCCAGGGAAGCGTCGGCTTCCGGCTTTCCTTCCACCGCCGCGTTCAGCTTGTCGACGTAGGTCTGGTGATGCTTACCGTAGTGGAAGTCGATGGTCTCAGCGCTGATGTGGGGCGCGAGGGCATCACGGGCGTAGGGCAGAGCGGGCAACTCAAAAGCCATGGCATGACTCCTTGCTGGTGAACGAATGAGGGTCGCCGGGCATGGTAATCAGTCCCTCGCTCCCTGGCGACCCCTTGACCTTAACCGCCCGGCGGCAGCACGCGCTGAGCCGGGTTGCGATAGCGGTCCCGAAGCTGGAGCTGCCGGGAGCCGGGATCGAAGCGCTGGCCCTCAATCATGGTCCAGCGGGCCCAGCTCGTGAGCTCCAGGGGATCGCCGGTCCAAAGCACAAGATCGGCGCGGTACCCCGGAGCGATCTGCCCTAGCCGGTCCCCTTCGCCCCAGAGCGCCGCGGGCACCCGGGTGATCGCGGCCAGGGCCACCTCCCAGGGCAGGCCCTGGGCCACGGCATTCCCCGCGTACTGCCGCAGCTCCCGCACCTCGTGACCCACGAGCTCCGTGAAGGCCACGGTGACCCCGGCCTCATGGAGCAGGGTGGCGTTATCGAGGCGCGCCCCGAGGCGATCAAAGCTTTCCGGGAGATTGCCCAGGGGATCGAGCACCACGGGCACCTCCCGCGCGGCCAGCGCCGGC
The DNA here is from genome assembly GCA_030433075.1 of Gammaproteobacteria bacterium. Classification (GTDB taxonomy): domain Bacteria; phylum Pseudomonadota; class Gammaproteobacteria; order Pseudomonadales; family Azotimanducaceae; genus Salivita. The sequence continues at coordinate 5,999 of JAUILI010000007.1, forward strand.
GCCACGCGCCAGGCCTCCGCCCCTCCGACAATCACGAGGGGCAGGGGCAGCGTTTCCGTGGCGGCGAGGAGCGCTTCGATGTCCGCGGCCCGATCCACATGTACCCAGAGGGGCTGCTTCTCTGAAAGGGCGCGCTCCAGGGCCTCAAGATCGTAGTAGGGCAGGCTCAGGCCGCTGGCGAGGCCGCGGCGGGACAGTTCATTGCTGCGGCCATAGCGCTGCGCCTCCGCAAAGCCCTGAAGGAGGCTTTGCAGGGCCCGGGCCCGACTCCCCCCGGCCCGATCCGCCCCGCGCTCCCCGAGCGCCGCGACCAGAACCCGATCCGGGGCCGTCACCGACGCCGGGGCACCGTCCAAGCGTATGACGCTTCCCTGCCCCGCAAATACGTCGGGGCCCGGCTCCGGGGCCGCGAGGGCCCGGGTCACGCCGCCGGTGCGCGCCACCCCGAAGAGCACGGAGAAGCGGTTCACACCGTGGCGCACGGAGAAGGCCGGCCCCACGGGGGTGTCCTTCAAGCGCTGATCGTTGGTGCTGCCCACGCCAGATACTTCCACGAGGCCAATGTTACTGATCGGCGCCAGAAGCCCCGGGGTCAGCACCTGCCCGTTGGCGTCCAGTACCGTGGCCTCCGCCGGCACGGGCACCTCGACCCCCACGGCTTCGATGACGCCATCGCGCACCAGGACCGTCGCGTTCGTAAGCGTGCCCGCGGGCCCCAGGGTGTGGACCGTGGCGCCGGTGATGGCCGTGACCTCGGCCTGGGCGGCGCCGGCGAGGGCCAGAAGGCCCAGCGCCAGAAGCTGCTGTGCAGTGCGCTTCATTGCCGCGCCTCCCCGCGCCCCGCGGGCGTCTGCGCAAGATCAAAATCCGTGGTCGGCCGAAGGCCGTCGGGGCCCGCGGCGTAGTGGAGATGGCCGTCGATCCACACTCGCTCCGCGCGGCTGTAGACGCTAAAGGGATTGCCCGACCAGAGCACCACATCGGCCATGAGGCCCGGCGCCAGCGTGCCCGTTTGGTCCTCGATGCCCAGGGCCTTCGCCGCATTCTGCGTCAGCCAGCGCATGGCCAGAGCCTCATCGTAAGGCAGGCCCATGCGCCGGGCAGCCATGAGCGCCTTCGCCGCCTCCTGATTCAACCGCTGGATATCCCGAGCGGAATCGGAGTGCACGATGGCGCAGGCCCCGGCCTGCTCCATAAGGGCGATGTTCTCCTCGATGGCGTCATTGGACTCCATCTTGAAGCCCCACCAGTCCGCCCAGAGGGCGCCGCAGACCCCCTCCTCCGCCAGCACGTCGGCGATTTTGTAGGCCTCCGTGGCGTGGTGGAAAGCGGTGATCTTGTAATCAAACTCCCGAGCGATATCGAGCATGATGAGCATCTCATCGGCGCGATAGCAGTGGTTGTGAATAAGGATTTCCCCGCGAAGCACGCCGGCGAGGGTTTCCAGCTCTAGGTCCCGGTCCGGGAGGTCCTCGCCGGATTCCGCGGCGGCATCGAGCTTCGCCTGGTAGGCCCGAGCCTTAATCCAGCTTTCCCGATAGCCCGCGACGTTCCCCATGCGCGTCGAAGGCGCGGAGCGGCGTCGACCGTAGACCCGCTTGGGGTTTTCCCCGCAGGCCATCTTCAAGCTATGGGGCGCACCGGGAAACTTCATATCCATGACGCTCCGCGCCGGCACGTTCTTCAGGGTGACACCCCGCCCCCCCACCAAATTGGCGGAGCCGGGCAGGATTTGCAGCGTGGTGACGCCGCCCATAAGCGCCAGGGGAAACTGGGGATCCTGGGGCCAAACGGAGTGCTCCGCCCAAACCCGGGCCGTCACCGGCGCCGTCGCCTCATTCCCATCGGAGTGGGCTTCCACCCCGGGCGAGGGGTAATCGCCCAGGTGGGAGTGGACGTCGATGATCCCCGGCGTCACCCAACGCCCGGTGCCATCGACCACCGTGGCCTCCGCCGGGGCCGCCAAATCCTGCCCCACGGCGACGATGCGCCCGGCATCAAAGAGCACGTCGCCCTCATCGAGACGGGTGCCATCGCCCAGGAGCACGGTGGCATTTTCAATCAGCACGGCGCCCGAAGGTTCCGGCGCGTAGCGGCTGCTATAAGGCAAGGGGCCTTCCCCGCGCACCAGCGCCCCCGCGCGGGAGGGATCGGCCTCGTAGTAGGCCGGCGCCGGCGCCGGTTCTGCCACTGCCGTCAGGGCCCAGACCCCCAGCAGGGGCACCCAGGGCTTAAGGATTCTCATAGCGCACCACCTCTCCATCCTTGATCACGAGGGACACCGCACCCATGCGCGCGATGTCCTTCAGGGGATCGCCCTCCACGGCGATCACATCCGCCAAAAAGCCCGGCGCGAGCTGCCCCAGCTGGTCGCCCTGGCCGAGCACCCCGGCCGCGACGCTCATGGCCGAGGAGAGCGCTTCCAGCGGTGGCATCCCCGCCTCCACCATGTAGGTGAACTCCTTCCAGTTGTCCCCGTGGGGCGACACCCCCGTATCCGTGCCGAAGACAATGGGCACGCCCTGGGCGTAGGCCCGGGCGAAGGTGTCCTGAATCAAGGGGCCGATGGCCCGGGCCTTCGGCCGCACCACCTCGGAAAAGAAGCCGTCGATCTCCGCCTTTTCCGCTACGAACTTCCCCGCAATGATGGTGGGCACGTACCAGGTGCCCCGCTCCCGCATAAGCGCCATGACCTCATCGCTCATGAAGGTGCCGTGTTCGATGCTGGTGACCCCGGCGAGCACGGCCCGGCGCATGCCCTCTTCCCCGTGGGCGTGGGCGGCGACATGAAAGCCGTAGTCCTTCGCCGTCTCGACGATGGCCTTCAGCTCATCTAGGGCGAACTGGGCGTTCTGCCCATTCTTCGCCTGGGACAGCACGCCGCCCGTGGCCGTCACCTTGATAACGTCACTACCGTCCTTGTAGCGCTGGCGCACCGCTGCGCGCGCTTCCACTGTGCCGTTGATCACCCCTTCCGCGGGCCCCGGCGTTTCCCAAAGATCATGCCGCCCCCCGTTCGTGGGATCGGCGTGGCCGCCGGTGGTGGCGATGCTGCGCCCCGCGGCAAAAATCCGCGGGCCCTCGGCCCAGCCCCCGTTAATCGCATCCCGCAGGGCCAGCACCTCCGCACCTCCCAGATCGCGCACCGTGGTGAAGCCCGCATGGAGCGTGGTCCGCGCATGCTTGGCCGCCCGCAGCACGTGGTCTTCCGGGTTCAGGCGGAAGCGATCCAGGGCCGCCTTCGGGTTGCTCTCGCTGCGCAGGTGCACGTGCATATCAATGAGCCCGGGCATCACCGTGTGCCCCGTGAGGTCGAGCACCTCGTCGCCGGCCCTCGGGGCTTCGTGCCCCGGCACCACGGCCACAATGCGCGCCCCATCCAGCACCACCGTGCTTGGCCCCTGCGGGGGCGCGCCCGTGCCATCGAGCAGGGCGCCGGCGTGAATCAAGACGCGCGCCTGGGCGGACAGGGCGAAAAGGGACAGCAGGGTCAAGATCGCAAGGGCCCCGACGCGCAGGCCCCGGGGCGGGTAAACCATGGTCATAACGCATTCTCCCTAGGTTAGCCCTTGAGTGTCCCCGCGCTGGACCCAAACGGCAAGGCGCGCCATGCTAGGCGCCGCTTTTGACACCGGGGGGGAGAAAAAGGCCCATGAGTGCACCGCAAACGCTTGAACACACCCGCTACGACGTCACCGACGGCGTCGCCACCGTCACCCTGAATCGACCGGAAAAAATGAACGCCTGGACCGGCACCATGGACCAGGAAGTCTATGCCCTGATGAAGGCGGCCTCCGCTGACGACGCGGTGAAGGTGATCGTGCTCACCGGCGCTGGGCGGGGCTTCTGCGCGGGCGCCGACATGGACAACCTGTTGGCCATTCAGGCCGCCGCGAAGGACGGCAGCGGAAACAGCGGCATCGCCGAGGGCGATGACGACCGCCGCATCGACCCCGGCGTCCCCGCGGCCTTCGGGGGCCGCTACAGCTACTTCGCTTCCGTCCCGAAGCCCGTGATCGCCGCCATCAACGGCGCCACGGCGGGCATGGGCATGGCCATCGCCCTCTTCTGCGACCTCCGCCTATGGTCCAGCGCCGGCCGCATGTCCACCATCTTCGCCAAGCGCGGGCTCATCGCCGAATGGGGCCTCACCTGGACCCTCAATCAGCTCTGCGGCCCCGCCGCCGCTGCCGATCTGCTCTTCTCCGCGCGCTTCGTCGGCGCCGAGGAGGGACTGCGCCTGGGCCTCGCCAATGCCGTGTATGATGAGGCGGTCTTTGAAGAAGAAGTAATGAACTACGCCCGCACCATGGCCTCCACCGTTTCCCCCCGCTCCCTGCGGGTGATGAAGCGCCAGCTGTGGAACGACGTCTTCGCCGACCTGGGCACGGTGCTCGATCGCGCGGAAACGGAAATGAAAGCCACCTTTGGCACGGAAGATTTCAAGGAAGGGGTTGCCCACTTCCTTGAGAAGCGTGCCCCGCAATTCACGGGGCGCTAAGCCCCCGCTTTTTTGGAGATCGCGTGAGCACCGCACCTATCCCCTTCGGTTCCGTGGCCGAGGTTCAAGCCGGCCTGGAAAGCGCCAACTACATTTGTTCGACGCAGATTGCGACCGCGGTCTACCTGGCCCTCGAGCTCGACAAACCCATTTTGGTGGAAGGCCCCCCGGGGGTCGGCAAAACGGAGCTGGCGAAAACCACCGCCGCCCTTTTGAACCATCCGCTGATTCGTTTGCAGTGCTACGAAGGCCTCGACGAAGCCAAGGCCCTCTATGAATGGAAGTACGCCAAGCAGCTCCTGTATATCCAGGTGCTGAAGGAGCAGCTCGGGGACGTGCTCGCCGGCGCCAAGGGCCTCCAGGCCTCTCTCGAGCGGCTCCACGAGTTTGGAGATGTGTTCTTCTCCGAGGACTTCCTCGAACCCCGCCCCCTTCTGAAGGCGCTTCAGGAAGAGGCCGGGGCGGTGCTGCTCATCGACGAAATCGATAAGGCGGACCAGGAATTCGAGTCCATGCTCCTCGAGCTGCTCTCGGACTTTCAGGTCTCCATCCCGGAGCTGGGCACGATTCGAGCAAAGGGCCCCCGGCCCCTGGTGTTCTTGACCTCCAATAACACCCGGGAAGTGTCCGACGCCCTAAAGCGCCGCTGCCTTCACCTCTACATTCCCTTCCCGGAAGCGCCGCTGGAGCGCGCCATCGTGCACGCCCGGGTTCCGGAGATTCCCCCGGCGCTGGAGCGGGAACTGGTCGCCTTTATCCAGGCCCTTCGGGAGAAGGATCTGAAGAAGGTTCCGGCCATCAGCGAAACCATCGATTGGGCCCGAACCCTGCTCCTGCTCAACGCCGAGCAGCTCGACGGCCAGCTGGTGCAGGACACGCTCAACGTCATCCTGAAGTTCCAGGACGACATCGACGCGCTCACGCCAGAACTCCCAAGCCTCCTCGCCACGGCCCGCAAAAGCGCCTAGCGTGGACGCCTCCCTCCAGCGCTTCATCAGCGCCCTCCGCATGGCGGAGGTGCGCATCTCCCCGGCGGAGACGCTCGATGCGTTCCGTACCGTGGACCGCATGGGCATGGAGAACCGGCAACAGCTCAAGGAAAGCCTCGCCCTAGTGCTACCGAAGACGGCGGAGGAGAAGCTGGCCTTCGACGCCTGCTTCGACGCCTTCTTTCGCTTTGAGGAGTTCTCCGACGCCCCTCAAGGCGCGTCCGATGACGAAAGCGGCGAGGGCGATCCAAGCGGCGACGGAGAGGGCAGTGAAGGCCAGGGGGGCGGTGGCGATGGCCAGCCCCAGGGCCAGGGCTCGGAAAGTCGTAACAGCGATGCATCGAGCGGGGACCCCGCTGGCGACGGGCCACCGGGCGACGACGGTGCCGACCCCTTCGGCGATCCGGGCCCCGGGCCGGTGCAGGACGCCCAATCGGCCCTCGGTCAGCAGCTCCAGCAAGGCGATCGAGCCGCCCTTGCCCTCGCCGTCAGCCAGGCCGGGGAAGCGGTGAACGTCGCGGGCATCAAGGTCTTTACGCAGAAAGGGCTGTATACGCGCCGCATCATGGATGCGCTGGGCCAGGGCGCCCTCCAGGAAGAGATTGGCGCCCTCGCCACCCAGGCCGACCCCACCGCCCGGCGCACGGCGGCCCAGCTCAGCGGCCTCCGGGACGACCTCCGGGAACGGGTACGGGACTTTGTTGAGCGGCAATTCCTCCTCCACGCCGACGCCGATGGGCACCGGCTGCGCGAGGCCATGCTCCGCCATGTGAAGCTCAGCAATGTTGAGCACCGGAACTTCAGCCACTTAAAGCGGCTGGTGGAGAAGATGGCGAAGCGCCTCATTGCGGCCCACTCCCGACGCCGAAAAAAGATGCGCCGAGGCCAGCTCCACGTCAGCCGGACCCTTCGGAAAAATCTTCGCTACGACGGCGAGCTGATCGATCTGGCTTGGAAGGCCCGAAAGATCGACCGCAGTAAGGTCTTCGCGATCTGCGACGTCTCGGGCTCCGTGGCCACCTATGCCCGCTTCATGCTGATGTTCCTCTACAGCCTCGAAGCCGTGCTGCCCCGGGTGCGGGCCTTTGCCTTCTCCTCCGATCTTGGGGAGGTGACGGAGAACTTCCAGCGCATGGCCATCGACGACGCCATCGCCACCACCCTCGCGGACTTCAGCGGCGGCTCCACGGACTACGGCCAGGCCTTCGACGATTTCCTTCGCGTGGCGGGCTCGGCGGTCAATTCCCAGAGCACGGTGATCATCCTCGGCGACGCCCGGAACAACTACGGGAACCCGAACACCAAGGCCCTCCGGGAGATCTACGACAAGGCCCAGCGCGTTATCTGGCTGAACCCGGAGCCGGAGCGCAGCTGGGGCTCGGGGGATTCGGAAATGCCTCGGTACCGCGCGAGCTGCCACCAGGTGAACGTCTGCAACGCCCTCAATCATCTGGAGCGGGTCATCAGCGACCTGCTCGTTGCCGTCCGCTAGCCTGCCCGCACCGCCAACGCGAGCGCAAACGCTGGCGCAAAATGACCGGCGCGTTACACTCCGCCCCTTAAGGTTTCGGAGAAGGATTTCCCATGATGCGGCTTGGGCCCGCGGGGCGACGCATAGCACTCCTTCTGGGCTGCCTCCTCGCTACGGCCACCCCCTGGGCCGGGGCCGCGGAGAACGCCGTGGACTTCGAGGACCGGGTGATTCGCATGGTCCTTCCCCAGGAGCCGCCCCAGCTCGATTCCAGCAAGGCCACGGACCAGGTCAGCACCCGGGTACTTGGCCACGTGATGGAGGCCCTCACCCGCTTTGACGGCCAGGGCCGGCTCGTGCCCGGGGTTGCCGAACGCTGGGAGATCCGCCGCGATGGCGCCACCTTCTGGCTCCGGGAGGACGCCCGCTGGAGCGACGGCAGCCCGGTGACCGCCGCAGACTTCGTGTTCTCCTGGCGCCATGCCGTGGATCCGAAAACCGCCTCGGAATACGCCTTTATCCTCCAGGGCATCGAAAACGCAGAGGAGATCAGTCAGGGGGAGGCCCAGATCACGAGCCTGGGGGTGAGCGCACCGGAGCCCCGGCGCCTCGAGGTGCGTTTCTCCCGCGCCCTCGCCTACTTCGACAAGCTCGTGGCCTTTGCCACCTTCTATCCCCTGAAGGAAAGCTTCTACCGCGCCCGGGATGGACGCTACGGCGCGGACGCCGAGGACATGCTCTTCAACGGCCCCTTTGTCATCGAACGCTGGGACCACGGCGCCCGCCTCGAAATGGCGAAGAATCCCCACTACTGGGACCGGGACAACATTTACCTAAACCGCATCGAGTTTCCCTACATCACCGCCGACACCAACGCGGCGCTGAATCTGTTTAAGGACAACCGCATCATCCTTGCGGGCCTCGATTCAGAAACCATGGAGAACGCCCTGGACCAGCGCTGGCGCATCGAGCGCTTCAACGACGGCTCTGCCTGGTACATCGAGTTCAACCACCGGGAAGGGCGACTCACGCAAAACTGGCACCTGCGCCGCGCCCTGGCGCTGAGCTTTGATACCTACGAATTCATTAATCGGGTGATCGGCACCCCGGGGAACCTTCCTGGCCTGTCCCTCTACCCCTCCTATCTCCAGGGCGCCAAGCAACGCCTGCTTCAGGAGATCCCCCCACCGGAGCCGGTGACGGACTGGACCCTAGCCCGGAGCCATCTGGAGAAGGCCATGGCCGAGCTGGGCCTTACCGAACCTCCGGAGCTGGTCCTTTTAACGGGCAACTCCCCCACGGCGAACAAGCAGGCGGAATTTCTTCAAACGCTCTGGAAGGACGCGCTGGGGCTGACCGTGCGCATCGACCGGCAGATCTTCAAGCAGCGGCTGGCCAAGATGACCGCCGGGGACTTCGACCTGGTCGCCGCGGGCTGGGGCCCGGACTACCTAGACCCCCTCACCTTCGGCGATCTCTTCGCCAGCTGGAACTTGAATAACCGGGGCCGCTACGCCAATCCGGCGCTTGACGCCTGCGTTCGCGACGCCCAGAACTCCGTGGATCCGGAAGCTCGGGTTCGAGCCTTCGGCTGCATTCAACGCATCCTCCTCGACGACCACGCCATCATTCCCACCTACGAGCGGGGCCAGATCTACGTCATTCACCCGGCGGTGAAGGGCGCCATTCGCCGACAAACGAGCCCGGATCCGGACCTGGCCCGGGCCTGGCTGGAGCAACCGTAATGGGGCGCTACGCCATCAAGCGGATTATTCAGGGGCTGATCACCATCTGGTTTATCGCCACGGCCACCTTCGCGGCCATGCACGCGGTGCCCGGCGACCCCCTCTCGAACGAGAAGGCCACCACGGAAGCCATTCGAAAGAACCTCGAAGCCCGCTACGGCTTAGACCGGCCCGTGTTCCCCGACCAGTACTTCATCTTTCTTGGCAACATGGCGAAGGGGGACTTCGGGTTGTCCTTCACCCAGCAAAACCGCCGGGTGAACGACATCATCCTCGACGCTTTCCCTGTTTCCGCGCAGCTGGGGGTGCTGGCCATCGCCTTCGCCGCCATCGGCGGGGTGCTCCTGGGCGCCTTCACGGCGCTGAAGCGCAATCGCTGGCCCGACGTCACGGTCATGCTCGCGGTGATCTTGGGCATTAGCGTTCCCAGCTTCGTCTTCGCCGCCCTCGGGCAGCTGGCGCTGGTCAACGCCAACGACGCCCTGGGCTTCACCCTCTTGCCCGTGGCGGGCTGGGGGGAACTCAGCCACATGATCATGCCTGCCGTGGTGCTGGGGCTGTCCACCCTCGCCTTTCTTACCCGGCTCATGCGCTCCTCCATGCTCGAGGTGCTCACGGCCGACTACATCCGTACGGCCCGGGCCAAGGGGGTCAGTGAAGGGGGCATCTTCTGGCGCCATGCGCTGCGGAACGCCAGCCTCCCCGTGATCACGGTGCTCGGGCCCGCCATCGCCGCCATCACCACCGGCGGCTTCGTGGTGGAGCTGGTCTTTGCCATTCCAGGCCTGGGCCGAGCCTTCGTGGAGGCGGTGCAGCAGCTCGACTACACCCTCATCATGGGAACCACGGTGTTCTACGGCAGCTTTCTCGTCTTCATGGTGATTGTGGTCGATCTCATCTACGGCCTGATCGATCCTCGGGTGCGCCTCGCATGAGCGCCTATACGCCCCGCCCCGAAGATTTCGCCCCCCTTGGCGCGCAGGACGCGGCGCCGGTGCTGGTACGGCCCTCCCTTTCCTACTGGGCCGACGCCCGGGCTCGGCTTCTGCGCAACCCTCGCGCCGTGGGATCCCTGGCGCTCCTTGCCCTGCTTGGCCTCTTTACCACCGTCGGCCCGCTGTTCTGGACCGTGGATCCGTCGACGCAGAATCTCGATCGCATCTCCGAGCCCCCGAATCTAAGCGCGGAAGCGCTGCTCATCGATCGGGGGCAGCGCTGGCCGGGCGTCGAAGCGGAGGGCTGGCCCTCCGCCCCGGACCCGGCCTGGCTCGCCTCCCCGACCCGGACCGCGCTGGACGCCCCGGAGGGCCTCAGCGTTGTCGGCACGCCCCACACCTGGTCCGTGCGCTTGCGCTGGAGCCCGGTGGAAAACGCCGCGGGCTATCAAATCTATCGCAATCGCTATCGCCCGACGGCGCTGAACGAACTGGGCCTGCCCCTGGGGGATCGCTGGAGCGGCGCCGAGGTCAGCTACGAGGATGCCTTGGCTCTGGAACCCGGCGTGTACTGGTATAGCGTCACCGCCACCGACGGGCTGCGGGAAAGCCCCCACTTTCAGACCCTCCGGGTGGAGGTGGAACGGGCCCTGCCCCTGAATGCCGCGCGAAAGGCGGGGCTCCTGGCCCCCGGGGACGGCGAGCCCGGGCAGCGCCTGAGCCTCCCGGCCCATCCCCTGGGCACGGATTACCTCGGGCGGGATATGCTGTCGCGGCTCATGCACGGCGCGCGCACGTCCCTCTTCATTGGGCTTCTTGCACCCCTTCTTTATGTGCTTTTTGGCACGGCCTACGGCGCCGCCGCGGGCTTTTTCGGGGGCCGCGCCGACGCCGTGCTCATGCGCCTCGCGGACTTTGTGGTGGCCCTGCCCTTCCTGCTCTTCATGATCCTTTTTCGCGTGGCCAGCGGCGTGGAGGCAGGGGAAAGCGGCATCACGGCCATTCTCGTCGCCATGGTGCTGCTGCTTTGGCCGGCCACGGCTCGCCTGGTTCGGGGCCAGATCTTGCAGATTCGCGAGGAAGGCTACGTACAGGCGGCCCGGCTGCTTGGAGCGCCGCAGCGCTACCTGATCTTCCGCCACATGATCCCCAATACGCTCGGGGTGATCTTGGTCACCCTCACCTTCGCCATCCCCACGGCCATTTTCACGGAAGCCTTCCTGTCCTTTATCGGCATGGGGGTCGCGCCCCCCACGCCGTCCTGGGGCTCCATGTGCTTCGAAGGCCTGAAGAGCATGCTCAACTCGCCCCACGAGCTGTTCTTCCCCGCGCTCATGATCAGCCTTACGGTGCTGGCCTTTAATCTCCTGGGGGATGGCCTGCGCGACGCCCTCGATGCACGCATGAGGGCCCGGGAATGACCGACACCCTGCTTGAGGTTCAGGACCTCACCGTCGATTTTCACACCCACGGCGGCACCGTGGAGGCCGTCCGCGGGGTGAGCTTTTCCGTCGCTCGCGGGGAAACGCTCGCCATCGTGGGGGAATCGGGCTGCGGGAAATCCGTATCCATGCAGGCCCTTCTAGGCCTCATCCCCATGCCCCCGGGGGTGATTCGGCGCGGTAGCGCCCAGCTGCTGGATACGGCCCTGCTGCCCCATCGGCAAGCCACGCTGAATGCGGTGCGGGGCCAGCGCGTGGGCATGATCTTCCAGGACCCCATGAGCGCCCTGAACCCCACCATGCGCATTGGCGATCAGATCGCGGAAACGCTGCGGATTCACCAGGGCCTGTCCCGCAGCGCAGCAGCGCAGCGCGCCGTGGCCCTCCTCGAAGAGGTCCGCATCCCGGAAGCGGCCACCCGGGCGCGCCAATACCCCTTCGAGTTCTCCGGGGGCATGCTGCAGCGCGCCATGATCGCCATGGCCATCGCCTGCGGCCCCGAGCTCCTCATTGCCGATGAACCCACGACCGCTCTGGATGTCACGATCCAGGCGCAAATTCTCGACCTCCTGAAGAAGCTGCAGGAGGAGAAGGGCATGGCGATTATCTTGATCACCCACGACCTGGGGGTGGTGGCCCAGATGGCCCATCGCGTCGCGGTCATGTACGCCGGAGAAATCGTGGAAACGGCCGACGTGGAAACGCTCTTCGCCCACAGCGCTCACCCCTATACGCAAGGGCTGCGCCGAGCCACGCCTTCGAACCAACCAGGCGCGGCCCAGGTGCTTACGCCCATTGAAGGCAGCCCGCCGGACCTCTTCGCGCCGCCCAAGGGCTGCGCCTACGCGGCCCGCTGCCCCCAGGCCATGGCCCTGTGCACTCGGGAGGCGCCGCCGGCCTTTCACCCCAACCCCTCACAGATGGCGCGCTGCTGGCGCCTCCACCCGCAAGCGCCTGCGCAGGACACCGCCCATGGCTGAGCCCCTTCTTCACGTTCAGGATCTCACCAAGCATTTCGAGCTGGGCCCGGGGCGCACGCTCCACGCCGTGGATGGCGTGAGCTTTACCCTGGCGCAGGAGGAAATCCTCGGCCTCGTGGGGGAATCGGGCTCGGGAAAATCGACGCTGGGGAAGACGCTCCTGGGGCTTTTGGACAAAACCTCCGGAACCGTTCGCTTTGAAGGGGAAACGCTACCCCAGCGCTATCGCGCCCAGGATCACCGGCGCCTCGCCACGCGCATGCAGATGATTTTCCAGGATCCCTACTCGTCCCTGAATCCCCGCATGACCGCCGGGGAAATCATCGGCGAAGGGCTTCGGCTCCACGGCACGCAGAGCGATCAGGCCCTCCGCGATGCGGTCACCCGCTGGCTCGAGGCCGTGGGCCTCCGGGCGGAGCATGCGGGACGCTATCCCCACGAGTTTTCCGGGGGTCAGCGCCAGCGCATCGGCATCGCCCGGGCCATGATCCTTGAGCCCCGCTTCGTCGTCTGCGACGAACCCATCTCCGCCCTCGACGTTTCCGTGCAGGCGCAGGTGATCAATCTTCTTGCGGAGCTCAAAAAGGACCTGGGGCTCACGCTGCTGTTTATCGCCCATGACCTGTCCATGGTGCGCTATGTCTCGGACCGCATGGCCGTCATGTACCTGGGCAGCCTGATCGAGCTGGGCCCGTCGGACGACGTCTTCTTCCGTCCCAAGCATCCCTACACGCAGCTGCTCGTGGCCTCCAACCCGGAGCCCGACCCGGCTCTGGCCCGGGCGCCGCGCCCCACCATGAGCGGAGAAATCCCTTCTCCGGTGAACCTTGGCGCGGGCTGCCGCTTCGCCAGCCGGTGCCCCGAAGCCACGGAGCGGTGCCGCCAGGAAACGCCGCAGCTGAAGCCGGTGGATGCAGCGGAGAACACGGGGCCGCGCCTCGTCGCCTGCCACCTCTACCCCTAAAGCCATGGCGAAGGACGGGCCCTGCGCGCTTTGTGAACGGGAACTGCCCCTCACCTTCCACCACCTGATTCCTAAAAAGGTGGCGCGGCGGCCGCGCTTCCAAAAGCGCTTTGACCGGGAAACCTTGCAGGCGGGGGTCATGCTCTGTCGCCTATGCCACCGCGCCGTGCACCGCTTTCACGATGAGCTCACCCTCGGGGAACGGCTAAATACGCTCGAGGCGCTGCGGGCGGACCCAGCGCTGGCTAAGCACCGCGCCTGGGCGCAGAAGCAGCGGCGCCCGGGCTTTCGTACGGCGAAGCGGAAGGCGCCTTAGCCTTGGAGCTCTGCGTGCTCCAGCACCAGCATCTGAGCATGGACGCGTGATAGCCAGTGCTTGCCCTGGGCTGTGAAGCGCAGGTAGCGCATGGCGGGCGCCGTCATTTCCATCATGGGGCCCCAAAAAAGCCCCGGGTAGGCGGCGACGATGTCATCGCCGTGGCCGTAGCCCAGCTCCGCCGCCAGGCCCACCTCCTCGAGTTGCCGGAAGAGCCGCGGCATGCGTTGCACGAAGGCCGGATCGGCGGCGAGGGACAGGCTATGGGTCCCCCGGAGCAGGCGGGCCCAGGTGGACGCGGGGGCCGCTTCGGCGCCCGTTTCGGGGAAGGGCACGGCACCCACCCAACGCGCGAGCCGATCCCCATCGATGAGGGGGTGCTCAGCAAAGCGACGGCGCAGGAAGGCCTGGGACCGGGCGTTAAAACTCGGCAGGAGCGTGCCATCCGTGCCGCCCGAGGGCAGGGCCAGCCGTCCTCCAAGGCCGTCGTCCACCTCGTCCAAGCCATCGCCCGGGAGGAGATCACGGACAAAGCCCAGGTAGAGCCCCAGGGCCGCGAGCAAAAAGTGGAGGAGATCCTCCGGCGCCACATTACCCTCGGCCACCTGGCGGCCCTCGGCGACGCGAAGCGCCACGGAACCGACGATGAGCGCCGTATCGAAATTGGTATACAGCGCATCGGAGCGGGCCAGCTGGGTCAGGATGATCCGCACCCCGTCCTCAAGCGCCTGCACCTGCGCCGGCGCCACGGAGGGATGATCGCTTTTCAGCTCCGCCTTCAGATTGTCAATGAAGGCCTCAAGGATGATGTCCCGCGGTGTAAACATGGCGCGCCCCCTAGGCCAACAGGCTGCGGTGTTCTTGGCTGAACACGTGGGAATAGAGCCCCGCGAGCCAGTCCCGCCCTTCCCGGGTGCGCTTCAGATAGGCAATGCCCGGCTTGATGTGCTCGCTCACCATGGTCCAGAAGAAGTTCGGATAGGTATCGCGAAGCCGCCCTGGGACGTCATTGCCCATGCGCGCATTGGCCCCCGTTTCCTCGAACTCGTAGTACAGGGCCGGCAGCTTGCGCATGTAGTCAGGGTCCGCCAGCTGGCCGATGAGATCAGCGGCCTGCACCAGATCACCCCAGCTCACCCCGTCGCCTAGGTCCGAGGCCTCGGGGACGGGGAAGCGGGTTTTTTCGATGGCCTCGCAGATCCGGGGCACGTCAAGCAACGGGTGGGCCGCAAAGCGGCTCTGCACGAACAGCTTGCCGCGTTCCACGTGGTGGGGCGTCAGGGCAGCATCGGTGGCACCAGCGGGAACGGTGACCGTCTCCCCGGCGGCGTTGATTACCATGCTACGGCCGTTGTCCCCGGGGCAGGCACCGCGGACGTAGCCAATGTCGTGGCACAGCAGGGAAACCGTAAAGTGGGCCCAGTCGCTAGGGGACACGCCGCCCTCTGCCAGCTGGCGTCCGAGAATGATCTGCTGGCCCACAAGGGTGACGAGCATGGTGTGCTCGCTGTTGTGGTAGTAGGCATCGGAGCGATGAATCGTTTCGATGGCGAGGGTGGCGGCCGCCCGCACCGCTTCAAGCTCCGCGGCGGCGGCACCCGCCCCAAAAAGCGCTTCGTGACTTTCTGCGAGGCGCCCCAGGAACGCGCCGAGCAGCGGCTCCAGCGGATCAAATACCATGGTCCCTCTCCCCCTTGCCCACCCTGCGAACGTGCGGGCTCGTCGGGCATCCATGCCCTTCCTTAAGCGATGAGCCTAAAGGAAAGCAGCGGTTTTGCCCACCATGCGAGCGATGGAGGCTTCCTGGGTGACGGTCCCCATCTCCGCCAGGGGGACCCAGGCTAAATCGTGGGACTCATCGCTAACGATCACGGCGTGCTGCGGGGCGCGAAAGATAAAGCGCACGTCAAAATGCTCGTGCGCAGGCTCCGCGCCGCGAGCGGGAATGGTGTGGATATCGAGATCGAAGGGCGCGGCGCCGAGGGGCGCGAGGCTCGGAAGCCCCGATTCCTCCAGCCCCTCCCGGCAGGCGACGGCGAGCAGGTCCAGCTCCCCGTCCGCATGGCCCCCCAGCTGCACCCAAAGGTCGAGTTTCCGGTGATGGGTCAGCAGCGCCGCCGTGCCGTCAGGGGAGAGGATCCAGGCCGATCCGGTCAAATGCCCGGGATCCGTGCAGCTGCGCTCGGCGCAATCCTCCCGCGCCGCAAGCAGGGCCAGGAAGCGTTCCACCACGGCGCGCTCCTCGGGCCAGCGCTGACCATAGGCGGCGAGGGCCTCCGCGAGGGCAGCGCGCATCAGGCCGCAGGCCGGCGAGCGGCGCTCGTCGGCAAGCCGTCGAGATCAAAGAGCGCCGCCAGCTGCTCTGTCATGGCGCTGCCCAGCTGCTCGGCGTCGGTGATGGTCACGGCCCGCTGGTAGTGGTGGGTGACGTCATGACCGATGCCGATGGCCACCAGCTGCACTGAAGAGTGGTTCTCGATCTGATCGATGGCGTACTTCAGGTGGCGCTCGAGGTAATTGCTGGGATTCACCAGCAGGGTGGAGTTATCCACGGGCAGCCCATCGGAGATCACCATGAGCAGCTTGCGCTGCTCCGGGCGCACCACCAGGCGATTGTGGGCCCAGATCAGGGCTTCCCCGTCGATGTTCTCCTTCAGCACGTCCTCGCGCATCATGAGCCCAAGGTTGCGCCGAGCCCGGCGCCAGGGATCATCGGCACCCTTGTAAACGATGTGCCGAAGATCGTTCAAGCGCCCGGGCTCGCTCGGCTTGCCCTGGGACAGCCAAAGCTCCCGGGACTGGCCTCCGCGCCAGGCCCGGGTGGTGAAGCCCAAAATCTCCACCTTCACAGAGCAGCGCTCGAGGGTACGGCCTAGGATGTCCGCGCACATGGCGGCAATGGCGATGGAGCGCCCCCGCATGGAGCCCGAACTGTCGATGAGCAGGGAAACCACCGTATCCCGGAACTGCGTTTCCCGCTCCTGCTTATAGGCCAGGGGGCTGGTGGGATCGACGATGACCCCGGCCAGCTTGGCCGTATCGAGAAGCCCTTCCTCGAGATCGAAATCCCAGCTTCGGCTTTGCTTCGCCATGAGGCGACGCTGAAGCCGATTGGCGAGGCGGGACGTGGCCACCTGGGCGGCCTGAAGCTGCTGATCGAGCAGGGCGCGCAGGCGATCAAGCTCGCTGGGCTCGCAGAGGTCTGCGGCGCTCACAATTTCATCGAAGGCCGTGCTGTAGGCCTGGTAGTCGACATCGACGAAGATGCGGCCCTGCTCGTCCTGCGTTTCCGGCGGGGCATCTTCCCCGTCCCCATCGCCTTCGGAGGCGTCCTCGAGGGCATCCGCATCCATTTCCTGGAGGCTGCGATCGCCGTCGTCGAGCTCCTCGGAGTTCCCGTCGTCCTCGAGGGCCACATCCTGAGGCTCAAGCTCCGCGCTGCCTTCGCTTTGCTCGTCCATGGCGTCGCTTTCGCCATCCTGGTCGGCGCTGTCCGGCGGCGCTTCCAGCTCCGAGCCAAAGCCGAGATCGGTAATGAGGTCCCGGGCCAGATCGGCGAAGCGGGCCTGGTCATCGCGCTGGGCGACCAGGGCCTCAAGGTCCCCCTCGGCGAGATCGAGCACCCAGTCCCGCCAGGGCGCCACCACCGCCTCCGCTTCCGCCGGGAGGGGGCGACCCGTCATGCGTTCCCGAAGCATCAGCCCGACCGCTAGGCCCAGGGGCGCCTCGCTTCGCGTCTGCGCCGCATCCAGGGCCGCGCGGACGCAGTCTTCCCGGAGCCGGGCATCGATGTTGTCCGCAGCCCCGGCATAGCGATTGATGCCCAGGGCCAGATAACGGGCTTCCTCCACCGCGTCAAAGAGCTCCATGGCCATGCCCTGGGGCGGGCGCTGGGCGCTGTGGAGCCCTTCGTCATGGTGGGCAAGGCGCAGGGCGAAGGCATCCGCCACGCCCCGCACGGCGTTGATTTGCGCGCTATCCGCATTGGCCGGCGGCAGAGGCACGCGGGCCCGCTCCCCCCGGAGCATGGGCGCCCCCTGGCCGAAGGTGACTTCGAGCTCATCATTGCCGGCCAGGGCCCGCATGGTGGCCGTGGTGGCGCGCTTAAAGGCCTCGAGGGGCCCTTCCCCGTCCTGGTGGCTCACGCCCTTACTTCTCGACCGCCTTCAAAGCCAGCGCGGCGGAGGCGTCCGTGAGGTCCTCCCCGAGGCAACGCTGGTAGTACTCCGCGACGATGGTGCGCTCCGTTTCATCGCACTTGTTCAGGAAGGACACGCGGAAGGCGAAGGCGAGGTCGTTGAAGATTTCCGCATTCTGGGCCCAGGAAATCACCGTCCGCGGCGACATCACAATGGACAGCTCGCCGCCGATGAAGCCCCGGCGCGTGAGGTCTGCGACGGACACCATCTGCGCGATCTTCTTTCGTCCCTCCTCCGTATCCCAGCTGGGAATCTTGGAGAGCACGATGTTCGCTTCCGCCTGCGCGGGCAAATAGTTCAGGGTGGTCACGATATTCCACCGGTCCATCTGGCCCTGGTTGATCTGCTGGGTGCCGTGATAGAGCCCCGTGGTATCCCCGAGACCAATGGTGTTGGCCGTGGCGAAGAGGCGGAATCCGCTGTGGGGCGCGATCACCCGGTTCTGGTCCAGAAGGGTGAGTTTCCCTTCCACCTCGAGGATCCGCTGAATCACAAACATGACGTCCGGCCGCCCGGCATCGTATTCGTCAAAGACCAGGGCCACGGGACGCTGAAGGGCCCAGGGCAAAAGGCCTTCCCGGAACTCCGTGATCTGCTTGCCATCTTGAAGGACGATGGCGTCCTTGCCGATGAGGTCGATCCGGCTGATGTGGGAATCGAGATTGATCCGGATGCAAGGCCAATTCAGCCGCGCCGCCACCTGCTCGATATGGGTCGATTTACCCGTGCCGTGATAGCCCTGCACCATGACCCGCCGGTTGTGCGCAAAGCCGGCGAGGATGGCCAGCGTGGTATCGTGGTCGAAGCGATAGGCCGGATCGAGGTCCGGGACGTACTCGGACCGCTCGGAAAAGGCAGGGACCATCAGGTCGAGATCGAGGCCAAAAACGTCGCGAACCGAGCACTGCGTATCGGGCTGGCTGTCCACGGACAGCGCCGAGCTTTGGTGATTCATAGAGATTCCAGTATCAGCGGGCTTCACAGACTTTCGCAGGGCACCTATTGGGCCCCAAGGGGGGGCCCATTTCAAGCAAGGGGGAGGCGGCACCGATGGCACGCATCGATCTTTTTCTGGTCCGGCACGGGGAAGCGGCAGCGGGCTACGCTGAGCACCGGGACCCGGGGCTGAGCCCCCTTGGGGCCAAGCAAGCCGCCTTTGCTGCGCAGCGCCTGACCGCGCTGAACCTCAGCGCCCCGCAGCTGCTGGCAAGCCCCCTGGCCCGAGCCCAGGAAACGGCGGCCCCCTTTGCCGAGGCCCTTGGCCTACGGCCGCAGCTGGAAACGCGCATCAGCGAAATTCCCGCCCCCGATGAGGCCCTGGAGGCCCGCGCCCCCTGGCTTCGGGAAGTGATGGCCGGCACGGTGGACGCCCTACCCCCCGCCCAGCAGGCCTGGCGCCAGGGGCTGATCGCCTGCCTCTGCGAGGCCAAGGCCCCCTCGGTGTTCTTCAGCCACTTCGTGGCCATCAATCTGGCCGTCGGTGCGGCCACAGACAGCGCCGCCATGGTGTCCTTCCGCCCTGGCAATGGCTCCATCACCCATCTACAAACCGATGGCGAGCGCCTTTACCTAGTCGCCCTAGGAGAGGAAGCGGACAGCGTGGTGAACTAGGGCTCGAGGTAGCGCCGGCTGCGCAGGGCCAGGGGCGTGGTGCGGTAGCCCGCAAGGCGCAGCAGCAGGCGATCAAGCTCCTCGAAGGGCACCACGGCGTTCATGCCCTTAGCGCCCTGATCGACCAGGGCAAGATCGCGAAGGGCGCCAGCCAAGACGGCCCGGGATAGGCGCCGCAGGGCGCGCTCCACAAGAACCTGGCGTCGCTTCAGCACCCGGGCGCTGGCCATGGCCGCCCCCAACGGTGCCCCCCGGTCCGCGGCCTCTCGAAGCCCGAGAAGGATGCGCAGCTCCCTAGCCAAAAGGGCCACGAGGGCCAATGGTTCAAGGCCCTCCTCCCGAAGCACGGCCAGCATGCGATGAGCCCTCGCTCCGTCCCCGGCCAGGGCCGCATCGATCAATTCAAAAGGCGTGTAGCGGGCATCGTCATCGAGCTCCTCGGCAAGGCTCTCAACGGTCCAGGCCTTGCTGCTGCCCTGGAGCGCAAGGCGATCCACCACCTGGGCCGCGGCCAGCAAATTCCCCTCGAGGCGGCTGACGAGGAAGATCAGCCCTTCCTCATCCACGCTCACCCGGGCGCTACGAAGGCGCTGCTGAACCCAGCGCCCCATGCCGTCGAGCCCCGGGGGCCAGAGCGGCAGGTGCACCCCTTCCTTTTCTAAAGCGAGGACCCACTTCGCTTTCTGGGCTCGCGCATCGAGGCGAGGCGCAAGCACCAGCAAAACGTCGTCGCTGTTTCCGGCCAGCCATTCGAGGACCGCCGCCGAGCCCTGCTGGCCCAAACCCGCGCTGCCGAGGCGTAGCTCCAGAAGGCGCCGGGAGGCAAACAGGGACAGGGAGGCGCTGCTGTCTAGGAGCTGGCGAAAATCGAAGCTCGGGCTATCCACGTGAAAGGGGACCCGCTCATCAACGCCTGCGGCCAGGGCCGCCTCCCGAACCTGCCCCGCCGCTTCCTGAACCAGAAGCGGCTCATCACTGCTGAGAAGAATGGCGCGGGGGAGGCCCCTCTGGAGCGTCTCGGCCAGCTGGCGCTCGTCCCGGAGCCGCATGGCTCTAGGGGGCTGCCTTAACCATGGCGGCCTGCAGCATGCGCCGAGCGAGGCGCTGAACCATTTCCCGGCGCAGCGTTCGCGCTTCCTCCCGGGATCCGAGCAGCTGCCCCCGGTCCCGCAGGTAAAGGGCATCGGTGATGAGGGTTTGGGGCTCGAGGAGGGGCGTGCCGTCCTCCGCGAGCAGGTCAAAGCGCACGGTGGTGATGAGCTCGAACTCCCCCACCCGGGCGCCGGAGGTAATGGTGAGGGGCCGCTCATCGAAGCGCTCCTCGAGGATGCGTAGGCGCAACGCCGGGGCCTCGTCGCTGAGGCCCTGGGCTTCTAAGCGCAGCTGCTGGGCCACCTCAAAGGCCACCTCGGAGCGCCCAGTCCGATCTTCCACTTCCGTATTCGCCAGGCGCGCCAGGGCGAGGGTCCCCGCGGGACGGAAGCCACAGCCCGTGAGGGCGAGGCTCAGGACCAAAAGACCGCCAAAAAGGCTTCTGCGCGTCACCTTAGCCTCCCACCACAAAGTTCAAGAGCTTGCCGGGCACGTAGATCACCTTACGCACCGTTTTCCCTTCCAGGTGCCGCAGCACGTTGTCCTCTTCCCGAGCCCGGGCCTCCGCCGCGGCTTGGTCCGCCTGCGCCGGCACCGTCAGCTTGCCCCGGAGCTTCCCGTTCACCTGCACCACCAGTTCTATTTCATCCCGAGCCAGGGCGGCTTCATCCACCGTCAGCCAGGGCCCTTCGACCACCGGGCGCTCGTGGCCCAGATCTAGCCACAGACGATGGCACAGGTGGGGCGCGATGGGGGACAGCACCTGCACGGCAATGGAGAGCACTTCCTGGCGCAGGGCCCAGGCCGCGTCATCTTCGCCTTCGAAACGGCCCAGCTCGTTGCTGAGGCTCATGACCGCGGACACCACGGTATTGAAAGAAAGGCGGCGGCCGAAGTCGTCGTCGGCCTTGGCCAGCGTTTCATGGGCCAGGCGCCGCAGGGCCTTGCCGCTCTCGGAAAGGGTCGCGGGATCGAGCGCCGGCCGCGCCGCGGGGGTTGCCGCCACGTGGCTCTGCACCTGGCCCCAGAGCCGGCGTAGGAAGCGGGTAGCGCCGTCTACGCCGGAATCGCTCCACTCCACCGTTTGGTCCGGGGGCGCCGCAAACATCATAAAGGTGCGCAGCGCGTCGGCCCCGTGCCGGTCGATCAATTCATTGGGGGACACGATGTTTCCCGCGGACTTCGACATCTTCCGCCCATCCTTCAGCACCATTCCCAGGAGAAGCAGGCGCTTGAAGGGCTCGTCCGAGTCCACCAGCCCCTCGTCCCGGAGGAGCTTGTGATAGAAGCGGCTGTAGAGGAGGTGGAGCACGGCGTGCTCAATGCCGCCCACGTAGTGATCCACCGGGGTCCACTTTTTGGCCCGCTCGTCCAGCATGGCGCTGTCGTTGTCGGCGCAGGCGAAGCGTGCGTAGTACCAGCTCGATTCCATGAAGGTATCGAAGGTATCCGTTTCCCGTTCCGCCGCGGCGCCGCAGCGCGGGCAGTCCACCTTCCGCCACTCCGCCATGGCGTCGGTTTTCAGCGGCGAGGCGACGCCGTCAAAAACCACGTCCGTGGGCAGCACCACGGGAAGGTCCGCCTCGGGTACGGGTACGGGACCGCAGCCCTCGCAGAGAATCATGGGAATGGGGCAGCCCCAGTAGCGTTGCCGGGACACGCCCCAATCGCGCAGGCGGTAGTTCACCCGGCGGCGCCCCGCGCCCTTCCCTTCCAGGGCGCTCGCAATGCCATCAAACGCTTCGGGGAAGGCCAGGCCCTCAAAGCCCGGGGAGTTCACGAGCACCCCGTCCTTGCTGGTGTAGGCCGCCTTTGAAAGGTCCGCTGCCTCCGCCGAGTCGGCCTTCGGCGCCACCACCTGCACGATGGGCAGGCCGTACTTTTGGGCGAATTCAAAATCGCGTTCGTCATGCCCGGGCACGGCCATGACCGCCCCCGTGCCGTAATCCATGAGCACAAAGTTCGCGACCCAGATCGGCAGGGCTGCACCCGTCAGGGGATGGGTCGCCGTATAGGGGGTGGGTAGGCCGAGCTTCTCCTGGGTCGCCAGGTCCGCCTCCGCCGCCCGCACCTTCTGGCACTCGGCGCGGAAGGCCGCGAGGGCCGGGTCGTGCTCCGCGGCGGCCTTCGCCAGGGGATGATCGGGGGCCACGGCGACGTAGGTGCAGCCAAAGAAGGTGTCCGGGCGCGTGGTATAGACGGTTAACGTCGACACCGGCGGCGTGCCCTCCGGGGCCTCGACGGTGAAGTCTATATCCACCCCTTCGGAGCGCCCAATCCAGTTGCGCTGCATGGTACGGACCTGCTCGGGCCAGCCGTCCATGGTGTCGAGGGCGTCCACCAGCTCATCGGCGTAGCGCGTAATCTTGAGGGTCCACTGGGGCATCTCCCGGCGCTCGATCAGCGCTCCGGAGCGCCAGCCCCGGCCGTTCTCCACCTGTTCATTGGCCAGCACCGTTTGATCCACGGGGTCCCAGTTCACCGTGGTGGTTTGGCGCTCCACGAGGCCCTTTTCCACGAGCTTCAGGAACATCCACTGCTCCCAGCGGTAGTAGCTGGGATCGCAGGTGGCGAATTCCCGGGACCAGTCGAGGGCCAGGCCCAGGCGCTTAAACTGCGCCCGCATGGCATCGATGTTGGCGTAGGTCCACTGGGCCGGGGGCACCTGATTCTTGATGGCGGCGTTCTCCGCCGGAAGCCCGAAGGCATCCCAGCCCACGGGCTGGAGCACGGTGCGACCCTTTAGGCGCTGGTAGCGGGCGATCACGTCTCCGAGGGTGTAGCAGCGCACGTGCCCCATGTGCATCTGACCGCTGGGGTAGGCAAACATGGAAAGGCAATAGAAGGGCGCCTCGCCCTGATCATCGGCTTCAAAGACGCGATCCTCGGCCCAGCGCGCTTGCGCATCTGCTTCAACGGCGGCGGGATCGTAGGCGGGGGTAGACGCAGAGGACATGGCGACGCAATTTTCCTTTGGCGCGGAGGAACGAGGACCGGGCCCAGCTTAGGCCCCTAAGCGCGCAAGAATAGCACGGACCCTAGGCTAGACGTCCCGTCGATGACCCCGAAGGGCCAGCCCCAGGAGGCCCAGGGCCAGGGCCCAGAGGGGCCCGTCGCCGAAGCGGGCATAGGGGGTCAGGCCGCGCTGGGGCTGCACCTCCCCCGCAAGCACGGCGGGGCTGAAGCGCGGCAGGCGGGCCGTTTCCGCCCCCTCGGCGTTGATCAGCGCCGTCACCCCATCGTTGGTCACGCGCACCATGGGCCGACCGAGTTCCCGAGCTCGGAAGCGGGCCATTTGGTGATGCTGCTCGGGCCCGAGGGAATCCCCGAACCACGCGTCATTGGACAGCGTTGCCAGCACCGTGGCATCCCGCGCAAGGCTCCGAACCAGGCTCGGGAAGACCACCTCGTAGCAAATGGGGGTGGCCCAGCGCTGCCCTGCGGCCACCAGCGCCGGCTGCGCCGCCGGCCCCGGAAGCGCCCGGGACATGGGTAGATCGAGGAAGGTGATCAGCCCCCGAAGGAGCCCCTCCAGGGGCACGTACTCCCCGAAGGGCACAAGGTGGTGCTTCACGTAGCGCCCGGAGCCGGCGCCGAGCACCTGCGCCGTATTCAGAAAGCGGAGCGTATCCGGGGCCGCGGGATCTGGGATGAGGTCCGGGATCCCAAGCACCAGAGCACTGCCCCCCTCGGCCAGGGAACGCTCCAGGCGCGCGAGAAGTCCCGGCGCCCGGGCCGCGAAGACCGGCAGGGCTGCCTCGGGCCAGAACAGCACGTCGGCGCCAAGGTGGGGGGCGGAAAGGCGCTCATAGCGCGCGATGATCTCGCCCCTAGCCGCCGGATCCCATTTGAGCTGCTGAGGCACGGCGCCCTGCACCAGGGCCACGGAAAGCGCCGGTCCCGCGGGCTCGGTGAAGGACGCGCGCTGCGCCGCCGCCCCGCCTAGCCAGAGCCCAGCGCCAACCCCAAGCAGCGCCAGGGTTTGCCCAGCGCGCCGGGGCCCGCGCCACAGCGCAGCGAGAAGCTGGGCAAGCGCTACGCCCAAGGCCGCCGTAACCAGCGAAACCCCCAGCACCCCCAGCAGGGGCGCGTAGCCCGCCAGGGCCGAGGCCTCCTGCGTATAGCCCAGGCGCAGCCAGGGAAAACCCGTCAGGAAAACGCCAAGGAAGGCCTCAAGGCCCAGCCAGGCCAGCACAAAGGCGCTGCCCCGGCCCAGGGCCTGGCGGGGCGCCAGGGCCGCATAGAGGGCGCCAAAGGCCGCCGGCAGCAGCGCAAGAAAGGCCACAAAGAGCGCAACTAGGGCACCAGCCAGGACAGGAGAGGCGCCGCCGTGCTGCTGAATGCTGACATAGACCCAGGAGACGCCGAGGCCGTAGCGGCCGAGCCCCGACAGATAGGCAAGCCCCAGGGCCTGCCGCGGGGACGCCCCCTCCAGAGCCAGAAAGAGGCAGGCCGGCGCCGCAAGCCCGGCGAGGATCCAGGAAAAGGGGGCAAGGCCCAGGGGGATAAGGACGCCACTGAGGAGGGCAAGGCCCACCGCCCCCCAGCGTTTCACTCCGCCGAACGCTCCGGTAGGCGCACCACGTGAAGGAGCCGAATGCGTCGGCTATCGGCGTTCAGCACCCGAAAGCGCAACCGCCCCACGGTGATGGTTTCCTCCCGCTGAGGCACGTGACCAAAGCGCTGGGTGATAATTCCCCCGATGGTGTCGAACTCCTCATCGGAGAACTGCGTGCCAAAGCGCTCGTTGAAGTCCTCGATGGGGGTGACGGCCTTCACGCTCCAGGCACTGGCGTCGAGTTGCTTGATGAGGCTGTCGTCGTGGACGTCGTGCTCATCCTCGATTTCCCCAACGATCTGCTCAAGCACGTCTTCGATGGTGACCACCCCCGCCACCCCGCCGTACTCATCCACCACAATAGCCATGTGGTTGCGGTTTTCCCGGAACTCCGTCAGCAGCACGTTTAAGCGCTTGCTTTCCGGAATGATCGGGGCGGGACGCATGTGATCCCGAAGCTTGAACTGGTCCACCTTGCCGCTCAGCAGCAGGGGAAGCAGATCCTTGGCATGGAGGATGCCCTTCACATCGTCCGCTTCTTCATCGAGCACAGGGAAGCGGGAATGCTGGGAATCAATGACCAGGGGCAGGAAGTCACGAGGGGCTGCGTCGTCAGGCACAAAGACCACCTGGCTGCGGGGGATCATGATGTCCCGGGCCTGCATCTCCGAGACGGCCATGGCGCCGTCGATAATGCTGAGCGCTTCCGCGTCTAGGAGCGATCGTTCCGCGGCGTCGCGGATGATCGTCATGAGTTCTCTTCGGCTTGCGGGCTCGCTTGAGAAGGCCTGGGTGAGGCGCTCAAGCCAGCCCTTAGGACTCGACCCTTCGCTGTTGCTACTGTCCGACATAACGCTGCGTTCTCTCTAATCCGTCTGGTAGGGGTCCGGAAACCCCAGCCCCGCAAGCACCGCGCACTCCAGTGCCTCCATGGCCTCGGCCTCGCTGTCAACGATGTGATCGTACCCTAATAAATGGAGCGTGCCATGAATCACCAGGTGGGCCCAGTGGGCCGCCTGGCGCTTTCCCTGGGCCCGGGCCTCCCGGCGCACCACGGGCGCGCAGAGCACCAGATCCCCGAGCACGCGGAACTCGGGATTTTCCGAAAGTTCCGCGGGGAAGCTCAGCACGTTGGTGGCCGCGCTGCGGTTGCGCCAGGCCTGATTGAGCTCGGCGCCCTCGGGCTCATCGACGATGCGCAGCACCAGGGCCCCAGGCGCCGCTTCAGCGCCCCGAAGGGCCGCTTCAATCCAGGTGCGAAAGGCGCCATTGCTGGGCGTCCGTCCCGCGCAGGCGCGCTGAACGGTCAGAAAGGGGGGACTGCTCACCCCTCGCTGTCCGCCTCGAAGCGGTCGTAGGCCTCGACGATGCGCTGCACCAGAGGATGGCGCACCACATCCTTGGACCCAAAGTGGGTGAAGTGGATGCCGACTACGTCTCGGAGGATTTCCGCCACCTGCACAAGACCCGAGCGCGTGCCCCGGGGCAGGTCGACCTGGGTCGCATCCCCGGTAATGACGGCGGTGGACCCAAAGCCCAGGCGCGTGAGGAACATTTTCATCTGCTCCACGGTCGTGTTCTGGGATTCATCGAGAATGACGAAAGCGTTGTTCAGCGTTCGCCCGCGCATATAGGCAAGGGGCGCGACCTCAATGACGTTGCGCTCAATCAGCTTATGGACTCGCTCGAAGCCGAGCATTTCGTAGAGCGCGTCATAAAGGGGGCGCAGGTAGGGGTCAATTTTCTGCGACAGATCGCCGGGGAGGAACCCAAGCTTCTCCCCCGCTTCCACCGCGGGGCGGACCAGGAGGATGCGCGCCACGCGCTCCGACTCCAGGGCCTCCACAGCGCAGGCCACGGCGAGGTAGGTTTTCCCCGTGCCGGCCGGCCCAATGCCAAAGCAAACATCGTGATTACGCACCGCCTGTACGTAGCCGCGCTGGTTCTCCCCCCGGGGCTTTACCGTTTTTCGCCGGGTCCGAATAAGCGAGCTGTCTTCCACCGGGGCCTCACGCACGATGCCCCCGGCCGGAGACAGGGCGGGCAGCCCCGGCGCCGGCGGCGCGGGGGGCGGCGGCGCTTCCGCCCGCGCTTCCTGAAGATGGAGATGCACCTGCTCCGGCGTCACGCCCTCTTCGCCCAGGGTTTCCCGGTACAGGCGATGAAGCAGGCGCCCGGCGCGGGCGACCCCGTCGCCATCCCCGGCAAGATGAAAGGCATTTCCGCGGTTTCGAATCTCGATCCCGAGGCGCTTTTCAATCTGCTTTAGGTTTTGATCGAAGGGGCCGCAGAGGCGCGCGAGGCGCTGCGGCTCATTAGGTTCTAGGGTAAGGGTTTCTACGGTGCTCAAGCCGTTTGTCTGCTCCGTGCTGACCGTTC
Organism: Gammaproteobacteria bacterium; assembly: GCA_030433075.1. Lineage (GTDB taxonomy): Bacteria > Pseudomonadota > Gammaproteobacteria > Pseudomonadales > Azotimanducaceae > Salivita. Next base: position 33,181 of record JAUILI010000007.1, read on the forward strand.
GTCGTCGCCGGCTGGCAACCCCTCGCACACCGCCTTGCGCTGCTCTTCGGGTCACCGCTATGGCCTCCTTGGGGTGTCCTGGGGGCTAGGGCCAGCTCCGGAACCTTCCCCATCGGCGCTTCATACCTGCCGAGGGGCGGGGAAGTCAACGCGGGCTCGCGCCATTGCTGCTGCTTTCCTAGGCTGCCTCGCCATCATGACAGCCAAGTGAAAGCAAAGGTAAAGGATCCTTGACATAGCAACCCAAGCCCCCTAGCCTTCGCGATGTAAAGTGTGTTTTACATAAAGACAAGGCTCCTTAACCTACGCAAGGAACTGCACTCATGAACCCAGACAAACCTTCCATCTGGCACTACCTTGGGGTGGGCGGCGGCGCCACGCCGACCGATTTAGAGAACAACAAACAGCTTAGCCTTCTAAGCATTGCCTGGGCCCTCACGGTGGTCGGCGCCAGCGCGCTGCTCACAAAGCTCGACCTTACCCCGCCGCTCCAATGGCTGCTGGTACTGACCCCAAGCGTCGTCGCCTTCTTCGTGCTCCGCGCTTACCTGAAGTTCCTCCGCATGACCGATGAAATGCAGCGGCGCATCCAAATCGAGGGCCTCGCCGTGGGCTTCGGAGTCGGGTATGCCTTTGGCATCGCCTACCTCGTTGCCGAAGCCGCAGGGGCGCCGCCCCTCAATCTGGCCGTCTTGATCGCCGTCATGACCCTTGGCTGGCTCGGCGGCAACTTCTTTGCGGTGAAACGCTACCAATGAAAAATCGCCTGAAGATCTTGCGGGCGGAGTTTGCCTTGACCCAGGCCGATCTAGCCCACCGCCTAGAAGTCTCCCGGCAGACGGTGAACGCCATTGAGACGGGTAAGTACGACCCCGCCCTGCCCCTGGCCTTTCGCATCGCGGCGGTCTTCGACCGGCGCATCGAGGACATCTTCGAGCCCGAGGGCAATCCCATAGCCAAAGCCGACTCCCCAGGTTGATACTCCGGGGAATGGATACCGTTTCCTGCACCGCTGGCGCCCTATCGCTCACCCTCGGCCTCGAAGGCGGGGTGGTGGTGGAGCTGCGTAAGGGCGATCAGCCCTGGCTTAAGGCCGGGGGCGAAGCCGGGCGGGACGGCGCCGCGGCCACCGAAACCTCGGCGCGCTATCACGGGGCCTATCCGCTCCTGCCCTTCATCGGCCGCCTGGCCGACGGGCGCCTGCCCTGGGCCGGGGCGAACTACGCCCTGCCTTCCCACCCCTTGGCGGCGCCCCACGCACTTCATGGCGTGGGCTGGGAACGGCGCTGGGCGGTCGCCGCCCACACCGCCAGCGCCCTCACCCTGGCCCTGGACCATCCCGGGGACGACAGCTGGCCCTTTGCCTTCCGGGCGGCGCAGCACTTCGCGCTGCACCCCTGGGGCCTTGCGCTCACCATGACGCTGACCAATCAGCACCGCGCCCCGGCGCCGGCCCAGCTGGGCTGGCACCCCTACTTCCCAAGCGCTGGGGCGACGCTCAGTACGGCGTTCACACAGCGCTGGGAAAGCGATGACCGCGACCTTCCAGCACAGCCCGTACCCCTGCCGAAGACGGGCTGGGCCGTGGAGGAGACGGTGTGGGATCACTGCTTTGAAGGCCCGGCCCAGGCGGCGCTGGCCTGGCCCGGCCACGCCCTTCGCCTGGCCTGGAGCAGCGCGCCGCGCTCGCCCTTTCGGGGCGCTGTGCTCTACCTACCGGAAGCGGCGGATTTCTTCTGCTGCGAGCCCGTCACGGCCTGCCCGAACGCCCTGGCTACGGCGAACCCTCAGGCGCGCGGTGTGGTTACCCTCGCCCCCGGGGAAAGCCTTCAGCTCGCCATCGCCCTGCGAGAGGCGGGGCTTAGCCCCTAAGCCGGCGTGCCGTCCTCATAAGCGATCAGCTCCCCGCGGAGGGAGTTGGGAAGGGCTTCGGCGATCAAGACCTCGACGAAGGTGCCGACGAGCCCGGGATCATCGCTGCGGAAATTCACCACCCGGTTGCATTCCGTGCGCCCGGCCAGCTGCCCCGGATCCTTCTTCGAGGGGCCTTCCACGAGAATGCGCTGAAGGGACCCAAGGAGGCTTTGGCTACGGTTCATGCCTTGCTGCCGGAGCCGGGCCTGAAGGAGCGCAAGGCGCGCCTTCTTCTCGTCTTCCGGGATCGGATCCTGAAGATCCGCCGCCGGAGTGCCTGGGCGACGGCTGTAAATGAAGCTGAAGGAGTGGTCGAAGTTGATCTCCGCCACGAGATTCATGGTGGCCTCAAAGTCCTGGGCCGTTTCCCCGGGGAAGCCCACGATGAGGTCCGTGGACATCACCAAATCGGGGCGCAGGGCTCGGAGTTTCCGCACCTTGGCCTTGTACTCGAGGATGGTGTGGCCCCGCTTCATCAGCGCCAGGATGCGATCGGAGCCCGACTGCACCGGCAGATGCAGATAATTCACCAGCTCCGGCACTTCGCCGTACACCTCAATCAAGCTCTCGGAGAACTCCACGGGGTGGCTCGTGGTAAAGCGAATACGATCGATGCCGTCGATGGCTGCCACGTGGGTGATGAGCTCGGCCAGGTCCGCCACGGCGCCATCGGCCGTCGGCCCCCGGTAGGCGTTCACGTTTTGCCCAAGCAGATTGATCTCCCGAACCCCGCCCCGGGCGAGGGCCTCACACTCCGCGAGCACGGGCTCCAGGGGACGGCTGATCTCCTCCCCCCGGGTATAGGGCACCACGCAGAAGCTGCAGTACTTCGAGCACCCCTCCATGATGGATACGAAGGCCGTGGGGCCTTCTGCTCGCGGCTCCGGGAGGCGATCAAACTTTTCAATTTCCGGAAAGGAGATATCCACCAGGGGCGGCTGACGCTTGGCCCCCGGCGCCGCGCCGGCGCGGCGCTCGTCGATCATCTCCGGCAGGCGATGCAGGGTTTGGGGCCCAAATACCAAGTCTACGAAAGGGGCCCGATCAGCGATGGCGTGCCCTTCTTGACTGGCCACGCAGCCCCCGACGCCAATGAGAAGCTCAGGCTTTTCGGCCTTGAGGCCGCGATAGCGCCCCAGCTCGCTAAAGACCTTCTCCTGTGCCTTCTCGCGAATGGAGCAGGTGTTCAGCAGGATGAGATCGGCGTCCTCGGGGCGGTCCGTGGGCTCCATAGCCTGCCCCTCGCGCAGCGCATCGAGCATGCGCGCCGAGTCGTACTCATTCATCTGGCAGCCGTAGGTACGGATAAAGACTTTCTTTGCCATGGCTCACCTCACAAGCCCCGCCGGGGCGGCGATCATACCGGCTCGTCGCGCGATCCAAAAACCAGGGGGCGGGAAAATCCTCCCTGCCCCCTTGCAAAGCCGCTCACAAAGCCCAAACTGCGCCCCTTCGGATGCAGGAGACCGGCGCCATGGCCGAACCCACTCACCTCTATCGCGTGATCTTCCAAAGCCAGGGCCAGGTTTATGAGCTCTACGCGCGGGATATCTACCAAAGCGAGCTCTACGGCTTCATCGAAGTCGAGGGCTACGTCTTTGGGAAGCGCACCCAGGTGGTGGTGGATCCCGCGGAGGAAAAGCTGCAAAGCGAATTTGAAGGGGTGGAGCGCAGCTACATTCCCATGCACGCGATCATCCGCATCGACGAAGTGCAGAAAGAAGGCCCGGCCCGCATCAAGGAAATTAAAGGCGATAAGGTCACCCCCTTCCCGACCCTACCGGTGCCCCCCAAGCGGGACAGCTAATGGCGCCCGGCCGCTTTCACCTCGAGGCTCAGGCTCAACGCCGGCCCGAGCATCCCGCCCTGGTGTTTCACGATCCCGAGGGTGGGCCAAGCGCCCCCATCACCTATGCAGCCCTCAATGACGAGGTCAATCAGATCGCTCAGGGGCTCCGCGGCCTCGGGCTCGCCCCGGGGTCGGGCATCGCCGCCCTGACGGGCACCCACCGGGAGGCCCTGGTTCTCTACTTCGCCGCCATGCGCCTTGGGCTTTGGTACACCCCGCTCAACATGCACTTGAAGGCCCAGGAAATCGGGCAGATCGTGGAGGACGCGGGGGCAAAGGCGCTGTTCTACCGCCCCGCCTACGCCGCTCAGCTGCCCCCGCGGGGGTCGGAATATCGAGAGGACACGGCCACGCTCTGGGCGCGCTGCGCTGATCTACCCAAGCGCTGCCCCGACGATGCCCAGGAAGGAGCCGCCCTGCTCTTTTCCTCCGGCACCACGGGGCGACCCAAGGGCGTGATCACGGCCCAGCCCGGCGCGCCCCTGGGCACCCAAAGTGCCCTCGCCGCCGCCCGCATCCGGGTCCACGGTTTGGACGAGAACACCGTGTATCTCTCCACAGCGCCGCTCTACCACAGCGCGCCCCTGCGCTACATCGACATGGTGCTCCGCCTCGGGGGCACGGCGCAGGTCCTGACCCACTTCGACGCGGAAGCGGCCCTTAAGCTTCTCGAAGCTGAGCCCATCACCCATAGCCAGTGGGTGCCGACCATGTTCGTGCGCCTGCTTCGCCTGCCCGAGGCGCGGCGCCAGGCCTTCAGCGCCAAAGCGCATCGCTATGCGATCCATGCCGCAGCGCCCTGCCCGCCGGCGGTGAAGGCCGCCATGATCGACTGGTGGGGCCCGATCCTTTACGAGTATTACAGCGCCACGGAAGCCAACGGTCAGACCGTCATCGATAGCCCCGAGTGGCTTGCCCATCGGGGCAGCGTGGGCCGCCCCCTCCTCGGGGAGGTCAGCATTCGCGATGAGCAGGGCCTCCCCTGCCCGCCCGGCGTTGCCGGCACGGTGTACCTCCGTGGGGGCGCGAAGTTTTCCTACCTTGGCGATCCGGAAAAAACCCGCCGCGCCTACCTCGACGATGGGTTCTCCACCGTCGGGGATCTCGGATACCTCGACGGCGAGGGCTTCCTATATCTCACGGACCGGCGCGACTTCACCGTGATTAGCGGGGGCGTGAATATCTACCCCCGGGAAATCGAGGATGTGCTCCTAGCCGATCCCCGGGTGGCCGACGCGGCGGTCTTTGGCCTACCGGACGAGGAGTTCGGGGAGCGGCTCCACGCCTCCGTGGAGCTGGTGAGCGGAGTCGACCCGGCGGGCATGGAGGCCGCCCTCCGGGCCCATTGCCGAGCCCAGCTGGCACACCTCAAATGCCCAAAAAGCTGGCGCTTCCACGAACAGCTGCCGCGCCTCCCCACGGGGAAGCTCGCCAAGCACAGCCTGCGCGACGAGGTCCTGGCCAGCCTCGGCTAAACCCCGACCCGCGCCCCGGCGGCGCCCTAGTCCGTCAGCCCCCGGCGCTCCAGAAGCGGCTCGAGGCTTGGCGGTGCCCCGCGGAAATCCTCAAAGAGCGTCAGGGCCGGCTCGCTAGAGCCTTTCGACAGCAGGCGCTCGCGGAAGCGATCGCCATTTTCCCGCGTGAGGCCGCCGTTCGCCTTGAACCAGGCCACCGTGTCTGCGTCGAGCACCTCGCTCCAGATATAGCTGTAATAGCCCGCCGCATAGCCCCCCATAATGTGGGAGAAGTAGGGGGTCCGGTAGCGCGGGGGCACCGGCGCGTAGTCAAAGCCAAGATCGGTGAGGAGGGACGCCTCCAGATCCATGAGTGCCTCCGCCTCGGGGAGGGCCTCCACCGGGAGGCGGTGCAGCGCCTGATCGAGGCTCGCGGCGGCGAGGTATTCCGTGGTGCGGAAGCCCTCGTTGAAGCGCTGGGCCGCCAGCACCTTCTCTAGCTCCGCCTCGGGAAGGGGCTCGCCGGTCTCATGGTGCACGGCATAGTTCTTCAGAATGCTCGGCCAGGTGGCGCCCATCTCATGCACCTGGGAGGGGAACTCCACAAAATCCCTGGGCACGCGGGTGCCGGAGAAGCGGGGATAGGTTACGTCTGAGAAAAGCCCATGCAGCGCATGGCCGAACTCGTGGAACATGGTGTTCACCTCGTCGAAGGTGAGCAGGGTGGGTCGCCCGGGGGCGGGCTTCACGATGTTCAGATGGTTGGCCACCACGGCCTGGGTCCCAAGCAGCCGACTTTGGGACACGTAAGCGTTCATCCAGGCACCGCCGCGCTTGCTGGGCCGGGCGTAGGGATCGAAGAGGAAGAGCCCCAGGGGCGCCTCATCTAGAAAGACTTCAAAAACCTGGACGTCGGGATGATAGGTGGGCAAGGCAGGGCGATCCTCAAAGCGCAGCCCATAGAGCTGTCCGGCAAAGTGGAAGACCCCCTCCCGAAGTACGCGATTCATCTCAAAGTAGGGCTTCAGGGCCTCCGCATCGATGGCGTAGCGCTCGGCCCGAAGCTTCTCTGTGTAGAAGCTCCAATCCCAGGCTTCCAGCGCGTGCCCACCCCCCTCGCGGTCGATCAGGGCCTGCAGCGCCGCCCCTTCCCGCCGGGCGTTGGCCACGGCCCGGGGGGTCAGCCGGCTCAGCATGGCTTCGACGGCTTCCGGCGTCTCCGCCGTTTGGTTGGCTACGGCGTAGGCCGCGTAGTTTTCAAAGCCCAGGAGGGCGGCTTTCTCTGCCCGGAGCTTCAGGATCGCCAGGACCCGAGCCCGGTTATCGAATTCGCCCCCACGGTGGCCCCGGGCCTCCGAGGCCTTCTGGAGCCGCTCCCGAAGGGGGCGGTGGGTGAGGTCAGCCACGATGGGCTGCCCCGTGGTGTTGCGAAGGGAGATGAGCCAGCGGTTCGGCCCCAGCCCCGCGTCTTCCGCGGCCTGGGCAAGCGCAGCCCGGCGATCGTCGCTTAAGCCCGCCAGCTCCGCTTCGTCCTCGACCACAAGGGCGCTGGCGTTGACCTCCGCCAGCACCGCATCGGAAAAGGCCGCACTTTCCTTCGCCAGGGCGCCATTGATTTCCTTGAGCCGCGCCCGGGCCTCATCGTCCAGGGCCGCGCCGGCGCGCTGAAAGTCCTTGTAGGTCTCTTCCACCAGACGAAGGGCTTCCCCCTTAAGCCCTAGGGCCTCGCGCTGCCCATGCACCGCCGCCACCCGCTCGAAGAGCGCCGGGTTCAACATGATGGCGTCCCGGTGCGCCGCCAGCTGGGGCGCCAGTTCGGCGCGAAGGGCGCGAATATCGTCGTTCGTATGGGCGCTGGAGAGGGAGTAGAACACCCGGGACACCCGATCGAGAATCGCTCCGGTCTTCTCCAGGGCCACAATGGTGTTCTCGAAGGTGGGCGCCTCGCTGCTGGCCAGGATCGCCTCCACCTGCGCCCGCTCCTCGGCCATGCCCGCGGCAAAGGCCGGCGCAAAGTGCGCGTGCTCGATCTGATCAAAAGGCGGCAACCCGTAGGGCAAGGGGCTCGGCGCCAGGAAGGGATTGGCCGCGGAGGCTGCCGGCGCGGGGGATGCCGCGGCCGTTTCCGGCGCTTCGGCCCCGCAGGCCGTCAACAGGGCGACCATCGCGCCCGTGGCCAAAGGGATACCCATAAGGGATCGCAGCATCATTCGGCGTCTCCTTGCCCTAGGGGCGCGGGCGCTTTTCGAAGGAGCGCCCACACCAAGATCGTTAAGCCCGTGGCCAGCAGTATAGCGCCGGGAATCAGTAACCCCAGCGCCGGCGCGGGGGCCACCGTCCCCGGATTCGGGGCGCCGAGAAAAAAGGCCAGGGGGAAGGTGATGCTCGCCGAGGAGATGAGGATTCGCAGGGCCCAGCGCAGCCCCTCGCTCCCGCGGGCGGCGTCGATCCAGGGCAAGAGCACCAGGGTGAGCACGAGAAAAAGCGCGGCATGGGCGTGCCCCGCCCGCCAGAGGTCCTGATGCAAGGGCGATCCAAGGTAGCCCGGCAGATTCACGATGCGCCAGGTCAAAACGCTGCCGCCAAACATCACGCCCAGAAGGGACAGAATCAAAACCGCCCCCATGTTTCGGGACGCCTGGGAGAGGGCGAAGGGTGACGCTGGGGGTGTATGCATGGAAAGCCTCCTGCGCAGGGAGTCGGTACAATGGGACAAGCATTTCGCGAGCATAAGGGATCGCACATGAAAAGAACGATCGTGGTGGGCGGTGGCCAGGGGGCCGGGCAGTTGGTCGCAAGCCTGCGCCAGGAAGGATACGACGGTGAAATCCTGATGATCGGCGAGGAGCCCCAGCTCCCCTATCAGCGCCCGCCCCTCTCCAAGGCCTACCTGCTCGGCGAGCTCCCCGTGGAGCGGCTCCTCGTGCGACCGGAGAAGTTCTACGCCGATCAGAACATCGAAACGCGCCTCGGCACGAAGGTCACGGCCATAGATGCCGAGGCCCAAACGGTCACCCTCGAAGACGGGGAAACCCTCGCCTACAGCGATCTCGTGCTCGCCACGGGCAGCCAGGTGCGCCGCCTCTCCCTGCCGGGCTTCGACCAGGACGGCGTGTTCTACCTCCGCACGATGGCCGACGTTGATGGCATCCGCGCGGCCCTCACCCCGGGCAAGCGCCTCGTGATCATTGGCGGCGGCTACATTGGCCTAGAGGTGGCTGCGGTCGCTCGGAAGCTTGGGCTGGACGTCACCGTGCTGGAAATGGAAAAGCGCATCCTGGCTCGGGTCACCACCCCAGCCATGTCCGCTTTCTACACGAAGGTCCACACGGACCATGGCGTGGTCATCAAAACCGAGGCCGCCGCCGCGGCTCTCTCCGGCGATGGCCAGGTGACCGGCGTGCAGTGCCAGGACGGCACGGAAATCCCCGCGGACGTGGTGATTGTGGGCGTGGGGATTCTGCCCCGCACGGAGCTCGCGGAAGCCGCCGGGCTGACCTGCGAGAACGGCATTCAGGTGGATGAGGGCACGCGGACCAGCGCCCCGCACATCTACGCCATCGGCGATTGCACCAACCATCCGAACCCTGGGCTCGGTCGGCGCCTACGCCTGGAATCGGTCCCCAACGCCATGGACCAGGCCCGGGTGGCTGCCAAGAACATTTGCGGCGGCGACGCCCGCTACGACGCCGTGCCCTGGTTCTGGAGTGACCAGTACGACCTCAAGCTGCAAATGGTCGGCTTTTCCGGGGAAGCGGAGGAGGACGTGCTCCGCGGGGACCCGGAAAGCGGCGCCTTCGCCCGCTTCTACCTTAAGGGGGGTCAACTCATTGCCGTGGATGCGGTGAATAGCCCCCGGGAATTCATGGCGGCGCGCCAGCTGGTAGCCCAGAAGGCCCCGGTGACCGCGGAAGCCCTGGCCGATCCGGAAACGGATCTCAAAACCCTGATGGCACGCTAGGGAGGCGCCCCATGACCCTTCGATCCCTCCGGGCCGCCCTTACCCTCAGCCTCGCGAGCTTAAGCGGCGCCGCGCTGGCCGATACCACCCTGCTTTACAACGTGAACGGCTGGACCGCCACGGCCAGCGCGGCGGATACGGGCGCCACGGTGCAGGAGCAGCGCTTTTCTGCGCTCTTGGTACACGAGGGGCGCGTGGTCTCCGCGGGCACCTTCGATGATCTCCGCACCCTGGCCGCCCGCCTCGGGGAGCCGGTGACGCGCATCGACGGCGAAGGCGCCTTCCTCATGCCCGGGCTCATCGACGCCCACGGCCACTTCACGAGCCTCGGCTACGATGCGCTCCGCTTAAATATCACCGGGCTCCAAAGCCTGAAGGCCACGGTGGACGCGATCGCCCGCTACGCGGAATCGGGGGATGGCTGGATCACCGGGGGCCGCTGGAATCAGGAACACTGGCCCGAGGGGCGCTTTCCCCGGGCCAGCGATTTAGACGGCATCACCGATCGGCCGATTTGGCTGCGCCGGGTGGACGGCCACGCCGCCTGGGCCAACGGGGCCGCCATGGCCGCCGCGGGCATCAACGCCGACACCCTCGATCCCCCCGGGGGCCAGCTCATCCGCGACGAAAAGGGCAACCCCACGGGGGTTTTCGTGGACGCGGCCATGGATCTCATTGACGCCGTGGTCCCCCGGCCCAGCCAGGCCCAGCTGGAAGCCGCCATCGGCGCCGCCCAGGACATCATGCTCAGCAAGGGCCTCACCCAGGTTCACGACGCGGGCGCCGGCGTGCGTGCCATTGAAACCTTTCAGCGCCTGGCCAAAGCCGGCGAGCTCAAAGTTCGCCTCTACGTGATGGTGGCCGGCAAAGAAACACTCGAGGCCCTGGGCACGCCCCAGGACGACCCGGAGGATCGGGTCGATGTGCAGGCAGTGAAGCTGTACTCCGATGGCGCCCTGGGCAGCCGCGGCGCCGCCCTGTTCGAGGACTACAGCGACGATGAAGGCAACCGCGGCCTGCTGTTCACCAGCGCCGAGGACCTCGCCCGGATCGTCGATCAGGCCACGAGCCGGGGCTGGCAGGTGGGCATCCACGCCATCGGGACCCGCGCCAACGCCGTCGTCCTGGACGCCTACGAACAGGCTTTCCAACGCTATCCGGGCAGCAAGGACCTCCGACACCGCATCGAGCATGCGCAGGTGATGCGCCCGGGGGATCTCCAGCGCACCATCGACCTTGGCGTGGTGGCCTCCATGCAGCCTACCCACGCCACCTCCGATATGTGGATGGCGGAGAAGCGCCTGGGCTCGGAGCGCCTCGCCGGGGGCTACGCCTGGGCCACGCTGCTGAAAAACGGCGCCGTGCTGGCCCTCGGCAGCGACTTCCCCGTGGAGCCCCCGGATCCGGTCTTTGGGATCCACGCTGCGGTGACCCGGCAAAACCGACAGGACGATCCCCCCGGGGGCTGGCGCCCGAGCGAAAAGCTTACGCTCTCGCAGACGCTTCGCGGTTTCACCTTGGATGCGGCGTGGTCCGCGCGCCAGGAGGGGCAGCTCGGGAGCCTCGAGCCCACGAAATGGGCCGATTTCGTGATCCTCGAGGAGGATCCCTTCACCGTGGCGCCTGAGGACCTCTGGAAGCTTCAGGTGAAGGAAACGTGGATCGCCGGGGAACGGGTGTACGCCAAGACGCCCTGATTACCAGTCCAGATCGTCGGGGATAGGATGATCGGCGTAGGCCGGATCATCCTCCCCCGGCGCCTGGGGCTTCGGCAGCACCAGGCGATCATCGAGTTCGCGAATCTTCTCCGCCACCTTCTCCTCTATCACCTCAAAGCCCGCCCCATGGCGCACGAGCACCATGGCGCCGGCCGCCAAGCCATCGCGCTGCGCCTCGGTGACGTAGAGCTTCCGTACCTTCTTCCCGTCGAGGAAGTGGTAGGCGCAGGTGCCCTGCCCTCGAGGCAGGCGACGCTGCTCAATAATCAGCTTGGCCTGCTCCCGAAGGGTTTGGGAGAGCGCACTTTTGCGCCGCGCCTTGGGTTTCGGCGGGGGCTTGCCCTGGTCTTTGGCTTGGGATTTGGGCTTGGTTTGGGGCTTGGGCGCCTTAGGCTCCGGCGCCTTACCTAGGCCCGCCTTCAGTAGCTGGCTACGGAGGGATTCGCTCACGGATGTCTCCTAGAGAGGGGCCGCCATGTGGAGATGGAGATCGATGCCTTCCGGCACCAGGGCCGGGACCCGCGTTTCCACAAGCACCTTAAAGCCCGCCCGCTCGTAGAGAGCCTGTGCCGGATTGCCGGCGTAGAGATCCAGATGGACCGCTTCCGCCCCCGCCGCCTTCGCTCGGCGGAAGACATCCTCAAGCAGGCGCTGCCCGAGGCCGCGGCCTCGCAGGCTGGGCAACACGGCAAGATTTTGCAGATAGAAAACCTGCGCCGGGACCGCAGGCAGCACGTAGCGGCCCTCCTGCACCCAGCGCGCCAGGGCGCCCAGACCTTCAGGATCGAGCGCGGCTTGGGCCTGCTCAAAAAAGGGCCCGGCGGCGGCGGTCTGTTCTTCCGTCATAAAGCCCAGGGCAAGGCCCGCGAGGGCTTCACCGTCCACCGCAAGGCGCGCGTAGCGATGGGAGAAAAGCCCCTGGGCCTGCTGCCACTGGTAGGCCAGGTGCTGATCGGCCCGGGCGCGGTCATGGCCGTGAAGGAAGGAAAAAATGTGCGGGTCCGTGTCGAAGATCAGCCCCGCGGCCACCGCCGGCTCGAGGGGCGCACCCTCTACCAGCGTGATGTTGCGAGGATCCATTAGGGGCTACCCACGACGTTACGAAGCTGCCCGACTCCGGACACCTCCACCACCACCTCATCCCCCGGGGCCATGGGCTCGGTGGTGCCTGGCGTACCGGTAAAGATGATGTCTCCCGGTTCAAGGGCAATGGTCTCGGAGACTTCACTGATGATGGTTGCGAAGTCGAAGAACAGATTTTTTACCGCGTCGGACTGCTTAAGCGTCCCATTCAGGAAGGTTTTCACCGTAAGGGAAGCGGGGTCGAGGTCCGTGACAATCCAGGGGCCCACGGGGCCGAAGCCATCGGAGGCCTTCGCCCGCAGCCACTGAAGATCGCCGGCCTGCCAGTCCCGTTCGGAGACGTCATTGCCGGCGGTAAATCCAAAGATCTTGCCGAGCGCGGCTTCCCGGGGGACCTGAAAAGCCGGCTCACCGATGACGATGACCACTTCCCCTTCGTAGTGCAGATTCTTCGCGCGCCGGGGGTAGGGAATCACCGCCCCGGGGCCCGTAATGGAGCCAGGAAGCTTGGCAAACATGCCAAGCGCCGTGGGGTCGGGGCGGTCCGTGGTATGGCTGGGATAGTTATAGCCAATGGCGATAACAGAGCGCGGCGTCACCGGCGCCAGAAATTGGGAAGGGTCGACGGTGCGCGGGCTACCCAGCGCCTGCCCGCCGTCCCAGGGCGCCCCATCCAAAGGCTGAACCCGTCCATCGGCAAGGCGCTCCCCAAAGTGCGCCGCGCCCGTTTCGTCGGCAAAGCGCAGGTAGGTGGCGGCCTGCACCGGCAGCGCCAGCACCGCCAGGGCCATCAGGGCCCAGCGCCCGGCCCACCGCTTTTCAACGTTCATCCCCATAGGTCTTCTCCCCTTATCCTTAGGTCCAAAAGTTTAGCGCGGCCCTCGGCGGAATGCTTTTGTCTGTTCGCCGCCTGAGCCATGATCTCACCTAGGACAAATAAGGAGGGATACAGGCCCATGGTAGAAGCCAATGATCACGGCGCGATTCGCGTCCTCACCCTGAACCGGGAAGCCCAGCTGAACGCCTTCAACGGCGGCCTATTCGATGCACTGGTGGAAGGACTCCAGGCGGCTGCGGAGGACGGCACCGTTTCCGTGGTGGTGCTGACGGGTAAGGGCCGGGCCTTCACCGCCGGCGCGGACCTCACGGAGATGGGCCAGAAGACCACCCCGCCAAAGCACGGCTTCCCTGGGCTCCTGGAATGCCTCATCGACTACCCCAAGCCCATCATCGCCGCCGTGAACGGGGTCGCCGTAGGCGTGGGGGGGACGATCTGCGGCCTCGTGGACATGGTCTTTATGGCTGAATCGGCCAAGATGCGCTGCCCCTTCGCTGCCCTGGGCATTAACCCGGAAGCGGCCAGCAGCCTCACCTTCCAGCAAATCATGGGCCCCCAGCGCGCTGCCTGGTTCCTTTACAGCGCGGAAACCCTGAGCGCCCAGGAGGCCAAGGCCACGGGCATCGCCCTCGACGTGTTCCCCGACGAAGGCTTCCTCGAGACCGTCCTCGCGAAGGCCGAGGTCCTGGCCCGGCAGGCGCCCAATGCCCTGCAGGAAACCAAGGCCCTCATGATGGCGCCGAAGAAGGCGGCCTTCCGGGAAATCATCGCTCTGGAAAACGAGGCCCTCACCCGCACCGTGGGCAGTCCGGAGAACCGGGAAGCCATCGCCGCGTTCATGGAAAAGCGCAACCCGGACTTTACTGCTGCCCGGCTCCGCGCGGCGCAAAACGGCTAGAGTCCGCGAAGCAGCTCCAGGACCAGGAGCAGGCCCAGGCCGGCGCCGAGTGCCAGCAGCACGTTCCGGCGCCAGAGGCCTACGAGCAAAGTGCAAAGCGCCGCCAGGAGGCGCGGCGCATCAAATTCCCCCCCGGTGGCCGCCGGCCATAGCACCTGCGGCGCCACGAGGGCTGGGAACACCGCTACGGGCACATAGCGCAGCAGCCGCAGGGCCAGGGGCGGGAGCGTGCGCCCCCCGAGGAACCCCAGGAAGGAAAAGCGAATCAGGTAGGTCCCCAGGCCCAGCGCGGCAATGGTGAACCATAGGGTGCCCGAGGAAAGCTCAGCCATGGGCTTCCCTCCGTCCCTCAAGCACCGCGCCGATCACCATGCCCCCCGCCGCCGCCAGGAGCATGCCGCTATTGAGCGGAAGCTCGTGGCCCAGAATCGCTAGGCCCGTCGCCACCGCCGCTGCCGCTACGCTCGGCCGATCCTTCAGCATGGGCGTCACCATGGCGAGAAAGGTGAGGGGCACGGCAAAGTCGAGCCCCGGTACCGCCGCCACCGTGCTTTGGGCCTGGGACCCGAGGGCGCAGGCCAGAATCCATATCCCGCAAATCGGCGCGGCCGCGCCCGCGTAGTAGGCCAGCCTAGAGGCCTGGGGCTCCTCCCGGCCCTGGAAGCGCAGCAGCGCCAGGGCATAGACCTGATCCACCAGGGCGTAGGCAATCCAGGCGCGATGACGCAGGGGCGCCCGACCAAAGTAAGGCACCAGGGACGCCGAGTAGAGGGCCATGCGCAGATTCACGGCGAGCCCGGTCCCCACGGCCACGGAGACGGGGGCCCCCGCATCTAGCAATTCCAGGGTGGCGAACTGCGCTGCGCCGGCAATGACCAGCGTCGAGAAGCCCAGCGTTTCCGCCAGGGACAGCCCAAGCTCCGCTGCCACCACCCCAAAAAGCAAGGCAAAGGGCCCCACCATAACGATGAAGGGGGTGCCATCACGCACCCCCTCCCAGAACACCGTCGCCGGCCTGGGGGACAGCGCTCGACTCATGGGGCGTCGGTATCAGGCAGCAGCAAGCGGAGCCCGTTAGCCTTTCCATAGCCTCGGGTCAGCACGGCGAAGATCACCAGCAGGACCCCATAGACCGGCAAGAAGGCTTCGCCGAGGAGGGCCCGGGGGGTTTTCGCCCAAAACAGCGCAAAGAAGAGGTGGGCAACGGCGAAGACGCCAAGCCAAAGCACAATCCCCTGGGCCCAGCGCTGCCCCGCGGCCCCGCGCACCGCAAGCACCGCGGCAAAGGCCGTGGGCATCAGCAGCACCGTGGGAATCACGAAGTGCTGCCCCAGCACAAAGGTTTGCAGCACCGCGAGGGCGCCGAGGAGGGCCAGGAGGGCAAGCACGCCCTCGAGGCCGCCAGCCAGGCTCAGCCAACGCTTCCGCAGATCCCCTAGGCTCACCGCTGGCTCCGGAGCAGGCGTCCGGGACGGGCCCCCGTATCCTCATCCTCGGCGCGGGTGCGCACCCCGGCCACCCAGGTGCCCCGATAGCCCTTGGCGTGCTGAAGAATCCGCGCGCCTCCGGCGGGCAGATCCCGACGCACTTCCAGGTCGCCTAGAGACAGGCGCTTGAAGTCGATCCAGTTCACATCCGCGCGCAGACCCGGAAGGAGCGCCCCGCGATCCTTAAAGCCGAAGAGCTGGGCGTTGCGCTGCGTTTGCCGATGCACCAAATGCTCCAGGGGCAGGGTTGCCCCCCGGGTGCGATCCCGGCCCCAGTGGGTCAGCTCATAGGTGGGGGCCACCGCATCGAAGATGACGGTAACGTGGGCGCCGGCGTCGGAAAGCCCCGTGACGGTTTCCGGGTGCAGCTGCATTTCCCGCACCGCATCGAGGTTGTGATCGGCGTAGTTGGTGAAATACATCACCACGAAGCGCTCCCCGGAACCGGCGGTGAGCGCGTCGTAGAGGAACGCATGGGGATCCATGCCCTTGGCCTTGGCCTGGGCCGCAAAGCTTTGGGCCTGCGTAGGCTCGTAATCCCGCGCTTCGTCGAAGAGGAAGATCTGGTCGAAGTTGAGCTCGGCAAAGGCCACGCCATTTTCCATGGTGCCCGGGAGGGGATGGGGCACGCTCTGCTCCCCCAGGATCGCCGCCCGCCGCGCCGGATCGCGCAGCGCTTCCAAGCGCGCCTCAAAGCTCAAATCCTTCAGCTCTAGGTAGCTCGGGCGGCGCATGAAAGGATGGTAGGTGCGGAGGCTCATGACGATACCCGTGGGCCGGGCCCCGACCTGGGGGAACACCTGGGCGCCCGCGGCATTCTCGGCACTGACTTGATCGAGCACCTCTTTCCACCGGGTGGGCCATTCCGCCACCTGGAACAGGGTAAAGGTAAGGGGACGCTGCGCTTCCCGCGACAACTGAGCCATGAGCCGGACTTCGTCCGCCAGATCATGGGGTTCTTCTCGCCCTGCGGCAGCCCCGCTGCCCAGGGTGCTGGAGGGAATGATCTGGAACACGCCCTTCCCGGCATCGCGCAGGGCTCGCGCCAGGGCCAGCACTTCGTCGTCCTGGGCGAAGGTGCCCGGGACCGGCTCGCCACGCACGGAAACGTGGCCCAGAATCCGGGACGTGGAGAAGCCGACAGCCCCCGCGCTCACCCCCTCGGCCACGAGGCGGCGCATGGCCTCGAGGTCCTCAGCGGTGGCCGGCGCATTCTCCCGGCCGCGGGTTCCCATGACGTAGTTCCGCACGGCGCCGTGGGCGATAAGGGAGGCCACATCCAGGGCGTAAACCCGAGTCGCCAGGTAATCGAGATATTCGGGATAGCTCGACCAGGCGCCCCAGGGCATGCCCTCGTAAAGGGCCGTGCCCGGGACGTCCTCTACCCCTTCCATGAGTTCGATGAGGTCCTTCTCGCCGCCCGGGGCCACGGGTGCAAAGCCCACGCCGCAGTTGCCCATGACGATGGTGCCCACGCCCTGCCCCGAGGAGGGCAGCATGGCGTCATCCCAGGTCACCTGCCCGTCGAAGTGGGTATGAATATCAACCCACGCCGGGGTGACCAGCCCCCCCTCCGCGTCGATCTCTTCCCGGCCCTTCCCGTCGAAGGACCCCACAGCGGCAATCAGGCCATCCTTGATAGCCAAATCCCCCTGCCGCGGTGCGGCGCCCGTGCCGTCCACCAAGGTCGCATTGCGCAGTACGCAGTCAAAACTGTTCATGATCATCCCCTTCCCTGTTTTCCCAGTTCGCGCCCGTGGCTGGAGCATCGCGCCTTGCGCCTAGCCCGCCACGGCCCGCTGCAATCGATCCCGAAGGGCGGCCCAGGCCGGACCGTCCGGCAAGGCCTCAACCCACGCCAGGGGCACCTCGGCTCCCTCCAGGGCGTAGAGCCCATCGTAAAGGGCGCGACCGAAGCCTTCCGGGGCCTCGGGAAGCACCACCAGGGGCGCCCGCCGTGGCCCGAGGCGTCGCGCCAGGGCACTCCGGCACAGAATGGCATCGCCCCCGGGCCAGGCCGCCTCGAGCCCCGCTTCGTCGGTGAAGCGCAAGGTCACGGACTCCGGCGCGTAGTGACGATGACGCATCCCCGGAGCAAGAGCGGGCCGTTCCTGATCATCCGACGAGGCTTTTTCTTCCCCCGCTGGCGATGGCACGGGCACCCCGAGCACGGCGCTTAAGGCCTCCGGCCCCAGAGCCCCGGGGCGTAAAATGCGCGGCGCATCCCCTAACAGGGACAGCACCGTCGATTCATAGCCGACGGGGGCAGCGCCCCCATCCAGCACCGCGGCGATGCGTCCATCGAGGGTGCGCAGCACGTGATCCGCCGTGGTGGGGCTCGGGCGACCGGAGCGATTCGCTGAAGGCGCCGCCAGGGGACGCCCAACGGCCGTCAGGAGCGCCAGGGCCACGGGGTGGTTCGGAACCCGTAAAGCGACGCTGTCTCCGCCGGCGCTCACCCTCGGCGGCACCCGGTCCGTTTTCGGCACCACCACGGTCAGGGGCCCGGGCCAAAAGGCTGCGGCAAGGCGTCCTAGCGCCTCGGCCTGCCAGGGCGTCGGCTGGTATAGCCCCTCCGCCGCCGCCAAACTCGCCACGTGCAATATCACCGGATTGTCCTGGGGCCGGCCCTTCGCGGTGTAGATTCGCGCCACCGCCGAATTGCTTAAGCCATCGGCGCCCAGGCCGTAAACCGTTTCCGTGGGGAAGGCGACGAGCTCCCCGGCGCGCAGCAACTTAGCCGCCCGCTCGAGGTCCTCTTCCACCGCCGCCATAAGGCGATCGGTATGCATGCCCGTGGCCTCAATGCTCAGCCCGGGGCAGGCTGAGCCCCCCGCACAAGCCGCCCCGGAAGCGCCCCGGTAGCCACCCCGTCTCGGTAGGTCACCTGGCCGGCCACAATGGCATAGCGATAGCCCTCGGCGTCCTGCATGAGCCGCTGACCGCCGGCAGGCAAATCCCGCTGCATGCGCGGGGGGCGCAACCGAAGCCGGTCGAAGTCGATGATGTTGAGATCCGCCCGATAGCCCGGCTTCAGCACGCCCCGATCAAAGAGCCCCATGGCCTGGGCCGTATCGCGGCTGTGCCACTGCACCACCGTTTCCACGGGAAGCTTTCGACCCCGGCGCCGATCCCGGGCCCAGTGGGTCAGCATGTGGGTGGTAAAGCTGGCATCGCAGATGGTGCCCAGGTGGGCACCGCCATCCCCCAGCCCAAGAATGGTCTGGGCGTGCTCCATCATTTCGAGCACCGCATCGAGATCGTTCTGCGCATAGTTCAGGAACGGGAAATAGAGCATGGCCCGGCCCTCATCCTCGAGCATGAGGTCGTAAGCCAAGGCCGCAGGCTCGACACCCAGGCGCCGGGCCCGAGCCCCAAGGGATTGGCTCGGGTCCTGTTCATAATCGGGCGGATCGCCGAGCACAAACATCTTCTCGAAGTTGGACAGCACTGCCTGCATGAAGGGGTGATCGGCCTGGGGCGCCTCCCCGAGCAGGGTGGCCCGAAGGGCCGGATCCCTAAGGCGCGCCACCTTCTCCGCCAGGGGCAGGGCCTGAAGCGCCTGAAAGCTCGGGTGTGCGACGAAGGGATTTAGGGTGGCATCGAGGCCGAGCATGAGGCCCACGGGGCGATTCGCCACCTGGCCGCGCACGGGAAGCCCCGCCTGCGCCATGCCTTCGAGCCAGCCGAGGAGTTTCCGATAGCCTTCCGGAGCCCCTTCCGTTTGCGCAAGAGACAGGGACAGGGGCCGGCCAGACTGCTCGACCAAACGGCGAAGCATGGCCATCTCTTCCCCGGGGTTCTGGAAGTCGGAGACAAACTGAAGCACGCCCTTGCCCTCGGCTTTCATGGCCAGAGCAATGGCCATGAGTTCGTCTTCCGCCGCGGTGAGCGTCGGCGTCGGATCCCCGTCCGCCGTTTGGTGATTCAAGGTACGAGAGGTGCTGAAGCCCAGGGCCCCGGCGGCCATGGCTTCCCGGGTCAGCTGGGCCATGGCCTGGATGTCGGCAGCGGTGGCAGGCTCGCGCCGCGCGCCCCGCTCCCCCATCACGTAAACGCGCAGCGCCGCGTGGGGCAGCTGAGCCGCAAAGTCGATGTCGTGATCCCGCGCTTCTAGCGCCTTTAGAAAATCGGGAAAGCTTTCCCAATTCCAGGAGAGCCCTTCCGTGAGCACCACCCCAGGGATGTCCTCGACCCCTTCCATCAAGCGGACGAGGGTGTCGTGGTCCTCCGGGCGGCAGGGGGCAAAGCCCACGCCACAGTTGCCCATCACCGCCGTGGTCACGCCGTGGTTCGAGGAGGGGGTGAGGCGGTCATCCCAGGTGGCCTGGCCATCGTAATGGGTGTGCACATCCACAAAGCCCGGGGTGACGAGCAAGCCGCGGGCGTCGATCTCCTCCGTGCCCTGACCGAGCCGTTCGCCCACGGCAGCGATGCGACCGTCCTTCACCGCCACGTCGGCTTCCCGGAGCGCTGCCCCCGTTCCGTCGGCGACGGTGCCGCCGCGAAGTACTAAATCGAAATCTGCCATGCCCGTCACTCCTCTCCCTAGAGGCTAGAGCCTAGGGTGGGGAGTCGGTGTCGCGCAAGGGCTCCGCAAGGTGGGGCGGGAGTGCCGGAAGGGCCAGTTCGGCGAGGGCCTTCGGGCGATAGCGCTCAAGGAGCGCAAAGAGGATGGCCGTGGTGTCCTCGTCGAAGGCGTAGGTCAGGGGCTCGGGGCGAAAGTGGAGCTGGAAGGCCCGCAGGGCGTAGCGCGTCTCGACGTCGAGGCGCCCCGTGGGGGTCAGCTCAAAGCCCCAGGCCGCCAGCGCCGCCTGCCGCGTGCCCAGGGGCAAGGGCGTGTCCTGAAGCCAGGCCCGCCAGGCCTCGAAGGTGTCTTCTTCATACCAGGGCCCCACGCCCGCCTCGTGCAGGCGCTTCCAGGGGAAAAAGGGGCCCGGATCGACCTTGCGCGTGGGCGCGATGTCGGCGTGGCCCACCACCCGTTCCGGGGGGATATCGGGATGGCGCGCCAGAATCTCCTGGGTCAGGGCGATGACCTCGGCGAGCTGCGCCTCGGAGAAGGGTAGATAGCGGCAGCGATCCGCCTCGGGCCCCGGAAGGGGCTCGGAAAGCCGATGATCGCAGGTCGATTCATTCACGATTTCGATGCCAATGGAGGAGTTATTCAGCGCCGTCTCCCCGGCCCAAACGCTCCGCCCCGCATGCCAGGCACGCCGATCCTCGGCGACGAGGCGCAGGGGCCGGCCGCTGGTGCCAGAAAAGGTGGGATCGTTGAGGTCGGGAACGAGGTAATGGGCGCTAACGGCGCCAGTATCGGCGCGGGTCAAAAGGGCCAGGGACCGATCGAAGGGTTCGGCGGTGAAATGGAGCACCAGATGGCGAATGCGGCTGCCCTGATTCTCCGAGACCACATCGAGGCGAGGGGGCGCAACGCAGGCGCTGAGGGAAAGGAGCGCGAGCCCCAGCAGCACAAGCCTCACTGGGCGGCACCGCCGCGATCGCGCTGAAGCAGCAAAATGCCCCGCATGGTGGCCAGCAGCGCCAGGCGATGCTGGGCTGCGGCGAAGGCTGCATAGATCGGATCGTCGTCTAACAGCTGGCACCGATCCGTGCCGCAGGGAAAGGTGGCCGCGCGGCCAAAGCGATTGCCCGCTTCCCCGTAGCGACCAAAGCGTCCCGGCTCCCCAAGCTCCCAGAAGGCATACCAGGGGCTTTGCATATCGGCGATGGGCTGGCGCAGCGCATCGAGCGTGGTGCCCGCCGTTTCCTCAAGCAGCGCATCAAAGGTGAGCGTTTCCGGGGTCTGCGCCAGGGCCTCGCAGAGCCCCTCGCCGGCCTCGCTGAGGCGCGCCTCATCGACGGGGTAGTCGGTAAAACGATCCCCCGAGGGCCAGCGCCAGGGCCTGGGGTGGAAAATGGGGACGACGTTCGCGGGGATGGTGACGCGCTGGAGGTAGTAAAGGACGCTTCCGAGATCTTCATAACGCAGCGTGGCCCGCACACCGTCCTGCATCAGAACCTTAGCGGCCCGGTCCTCGAAGCGATCGTGGAGCCGCGTACTCACCAGCCACAGCCAGCGCCGATCCTCCTCGCCCTCGGCGCGATCGTAGTAGCCCCAGCGCGTGGCCCGGCGCAGCACCCCGGCCTCGCCCTCGGCGACATTGCCAAGCACCAGGTTCCGCACCTGGAGCGCCGACAGCCGGGGCGTCGCCGTCCCCTCCACGCACCGGTTAAAGGCCTTCGCGGCGGTGAAGGTCAGGGTTTGCAGCGTTTCTTCCGGGTAGGCCCAGGCTCCGCGGGAAAGGAGCAGGAGCACGAGCAGGCCGTATCGTGCGGCCCTCGCCTTAAGCCCTATCCGAGTTGCGCTCACCCTTGCCATCGTGGCCTCCCTTCTCTTTCGGGCTCAGCATACCGCCCCCGGCGATCCAACCCTAGGGCCCGGCGGGGCACAGGGCGTATGCTTAGGCCACGGGCAGCGGTACTGAGGAATTGGGATGACGACCCCCCTACTCACCCTCACGGACCGGGGCCTGCACTGCCCGGACGGGGACTTCACCATCGATCCTTGGCGCAAGGTGGATCGCGCCATCATTACCCATGGCCACGGGGATCACGCCCGCAACGGCATGGGCCACTATTGGACCGCCGCCCCCGGGGTGCCCATCCTTCGCAAGCGCCTTGGGCAGTACAGCCCCGTGGAGGGAATCCCCTACGGCGAGCGCCGATCCTTCGGCGCCGTCACCGTATCCTTCCATCCTGCAGGGCATATTCTAGGGTCCGCCCAAGTCCGAGTGCAGCGGGGCAACGAGGTCTGGGTGGTCACGGGAGACTTCAAGCGGGAGGCGGATCCCACCTGCGCCCCCTTCGAGCCCGTGCCCTGCGACGTACTGGTGACGGAAGCCACCTTCGCCTATCCCATCTATCAGTGGCCTAACCCGGAAACGGTGATGGCGGAAATCTACGCCTGGTGGCAGCGCTGCGCCGCCGAGGACCGGCCCGCGGTGCTCTACACCTACGCCCTCGGGAAGGCGCAGCGCATCCTGGCTGGGCTTCACGCGTTCACCAAGGAGACCGTATGGCTCCACGGCGCCATCGATGGACTGACCCGGATCTACCGGGAGGCGGGGGTCACCATGGTTCCCACGGTGCCGGTGAGCGAAATGCCCCGGAGCGATCGCGGCGCGGGGCGGCTCATCCTCGCGCCGCCTTCCGCCGCAGGATCGAAGTGGGCCAAGCGCTTTCGCGGCGCCAGCACGGGCTTTGCTTCCGGGTGGATGCAGGTGCGCGGAACGCGACGGCGAAAGGGTTATGACGAGGGCTTCGTGCTCTCCGATCACGCGGACTGGCCCGGGCTCCTGCGCACCGTCGAGGACAGCGGAGCAAAGCGCGTGCTGGCCACCCACGGCCACACCGATGCGCTCCTGGCCCATCTGCAAGGCCAGGGCATCGAGGCCCAGGCCCTGGCCACGCCCTACGGAGAAACGGAGGAGGGGTGAACGCCTTCGCCGCGCTGCTCACGGCTCTGGAGCGAGCCCGTTCCACGGGGCGCAAGCTCGAATTGCTGACGGCCTATTTTAAAACTGCGCCGGCGGGGGATGCGGCCTGGGCGTTGCATCTGCTGACCGGGCGCCGGCCCCAGCGCATCGCCAGCGGCCCGGAGCTGCGGCGCTGGCTAGGGGAGGCGACGGGGCTCTCGGAAGCCGTCCTCGAAGCCACCTACGCCCACGTGGGGGACCTCGCCGAAACCCTGGCCCTCGTGCTTCCGCCGCCGCCAGCGGGCACCATTGCCCCGGCGACAAGCCTCCAGGCCCTGCTGGAAGAAACCCTCGCGCCCCTTCGCGGCGCCAGCGCCGAAACGCGGAAGCACGC
Organism: Gammaproteobacteria bacterium; assembly: GCA_030433075.1. GTDB lineage: Bacteria > Pseudomonadota > Gammaproteobacteria > Pseudomonadales > Azotimanducaceae > Salivita. Next base: position 56,255 of record JAUILI010000007.1, read on the forward strand.
CCTCCTTGCCCTGTGGAAAGCTTACCCCCAGGGCCCGCGACTCTGGCTGAACAAGCTCATCACCGGGGGACTTCGCGTCGGCGTCGGGGAAGGGCTGACGCTTCGTGCCCTAGGCCAGGCCTTTGGGCTCGATCCTGCCGTCCTACAGCACCGTTGGATGAGCCCTCAGACGCCCAGCGCCGAGGCCTTTGTGGCACTGGTGGACCCGGAGAACGCGACGCTTAACTGGGCGGCCCCCTACCCTTTCTGCCTCGCCCAACCGCTCCGGGACGGGGCCCTGCCCCCGCACCCCTCCACGGCGGTGCTTGCGGAATGGAAATGGGATGGGGTGCGCTGCCAGCTAGTACGCCGAGAAGGTAAGACGGCACTCTGGTCCCGAGGTCGGGAGCGCCTCGAGGATCGCTTTCCCGAGCTCGCGGCCGCTGCGAAGGGCCTACCGGAGGGCACGGTGCTCGATGGGGAGCTTCTGGCCTGGGCCGGGGACGGCCCCGGCCCCTTCATCGAACTCAGCCGACGGCTGCAGCGTAAGCGCATCACGGCAGCGCTTCAGCGCACGGTCCCCGTACGCTTTATGGCCTACGACCTTCTCGAACTGCACGGCGAGGATCTCCGCCCCCAGCCCCTCGCCCAGCGCCGCCAACGCCTCGAGGCCCTGCTAGCCTCTGCCCCTGCGCCGGCCCTCATGCTTTCCCCCCAGCTGGATAACCGCAGCTGGGAAAGCCTGGCGGCCCTGCGCGCCGACGCGCGCAGCCAAGCTGCGGAAGGGCTAATGCTGAAACACGAAGCCAGCACCTACGAAAGCGGTAGGCGTCACCAAAGCTGGTGGAAGTGGAAGCTTGATCCGGAAACGGTGGACGCCATCTTGCTCTACGCCCAGCCGGGGCATGGCCGCCGAGCCAATCTCTACACGGACTTCACCTTTGCCGTGTGGGACCAGGGGGCCCTCGTGCCCCTGGCCAAGGCCTATTCGGGGCTGGACGAGGCCACCCTCGAGCGCCTCGATCACTGGATTCGGCGCCATACGAAGGAACGCTTCGGCCCCGTACGCTCCGTGACCCCAGCGCTGGTCTTTGAGCTCGCCTTCGACAGCGCTCATGCGGCGCCCCGGCGGAAGGCCGGCATGGCCCTGCGCTTTCCCCGCATCCATCGCTGGCGGGAAGATCTTTCCATCGAGGATGCGGATGAGCTCGAAACCCTCAAGGCCCGGCTCCTGCCCCATGGCTAAGGCGCACCCTCAGCACGCGGCGCTCGAGACCTGGCTTGGCGCCCAAGGCTGGTCACTAGCGCCTTTTCAGCGCGCCCTGGCGGAAGCCTTCCGGGAAGGTCAGGACGGCCTCTGCCTGGCGGGGACGGGAAGCGGAAAAACCCTCGCCGCCTTTCTTGGGCCGGCTCTCGCCATCCCTGCTCAAAGCACCGGGCTCAAGGTGCTTTGGCTCACCCCCCTTCGGGCCCTAGCCCGGGACCTCGCCGCCCAGCTGGAAAGCTTCTGCGAAGCCCTGGACCTCCCCTGGCGCGTCGGAATCCGCAATGGGGATAGCTCAGCGAAGGAACGGCGCCAGCTTCGCCAGGCGCTCCCGGAGGTGCTCGTCACTACGCCGGAAAGCCTGTCCCTCTTACTCGCAAGCCCGAACTTTATTGCCCAGGCACCGTCCCTCCGGGCCGTCGTGGTAGACGAGTGGCATGCGCTCCTGGGCACGAAGCGCGGCGTGCTCCTCGAGCTGGCCTTAGCACGGCTCGATAGCCTGGCCCCCCAGGCCCGGCGCTGGGGGCTGTCGGCCACCGTGGCCGATCCCGATCATGCCCTTGAGGTATTGCTCGGCCCGGCCCGGCGCGGGCGCCTGATCCGGGGGCCCCAGGGCGCCGCGCCCGCGGTGACCACCCTCATCCCGGAGGAAATCGAACGCTTCCCCTGGGCGGGGCACCTCGGGCTGCGCAGCCTGCCCCAGGTACTGACCCTGCTTCAGGACGCTCCGAGCTCCCTGATCTTTTGCAACACGCGGTTCCAGGCGGAGCGCTGGTTTGAGGCGCTCCAGCGCGCCGATTTGAGCCTCGTGGGGCAGCTTGCGCTGCACCACGGCAGCCTTGCCCAGGGCACGCGACGACGCATTGAGGAGGCCCTGAAAGCCGGAGCGCTGAAGGCCGTGGTGGCCACTTCAAGCCTTGATCTCGGGGTGGACTTTAGCCCCGTTTCCCAGGTGATCCAGATCGGTGGACCCAAGGGCGTCGCCCGGGCTCGGCAGCGGGCCGGACGTAGCGGACACCATCCCGGGGGTACGCCCCGGCTGTATTGCGTGCCCACCCATGCCTTCGAACTGCTGGAGTTTGCGGCGCTGCGAGATGCTCTGGAAAACGGAGATCTCGAACCGCAACGCGGCCTTCGGAAATGCTTCGACGTGCTGACCCAGCACGTTCTCACCCGCATCCTCGGCGAGCCCGGCACCTCGGAAGCGCTGCTTGCCGAGGCCCGGCGCACCTATGCCTTCGCCACGCTCAAGGACGATCAGCTGGCCTGGGTCCTCGATCACCTTCAGCGCGGCGGTCCGGCCCTAAAGGCCTATGAGGACTACGCCAAAATTACGCTGAACGAGGTCGGCGCCTGGGTCGTCGCCACCCCCCGCGTCGCTCGGCGCCATCGCCTCTCCATCGGCACCATTGTGAGCGATGCCTTGGTCACCCTCCGCTGGCGCCGGGGCGGAACCCTAGGCCAGGTGGAGGAGCGCTTCATCCGTCAGCTGCGCCCGGGGGACGGTTTTACCTTTGCTGGGCGCGCCCTGGTGCTCTGTCGCGTGGAGGGCATGACGGCGCTGGTCCGGCCAGGAAAGGCTCGGCGCGTTCACACCCCGCGCTGGGCCGGCAGCCGCATGCCCCTCTCGAGCACGCTGGCCGAAGGGGTGCTACGCCGGTTGGATCCCGCAGCCTCCCTTCCCGAGCGGGAGGAAATGGCTGCCCTGGCACCACTACTTCGCCTACAAGAGACCCTTTCCGCGCGGCCCACCCCGGGGGTGCTGCTCCTTGAACACCTGGAAAGCCGGGAGGGCTATCACCTCTTCCTCTATCCCTTTGCGGGGCGCCAGGTTCACGAGGGCCTCGGACCCCTCCTGGCCTGGCGCCTCGGTCAGCAGCAGGAGAGTACGATCGCGGTGACGGTGAATGATTACGGGATCGAGCTCCTGTCCTCCGCGCCCCTGCCCGAGGACGAAACGGCGCTGCGCCGCTGGCTTTCCCCGGAGGGCCTTGGAGAGGCCCTGCTTGCCTGCTGCGAGGGCACGGGCCTCGCGGAGCAACGCTTTCGCACCATTGCGCGCATCTCCGGCCTCATCTTCCAAGGCTTTCCCGGGGGGCCGAAATCCCAGCGCGCTTTGCAGCTGTCCTCCCGTCTCCTCTTCGACGTCTTTAAGCGCTACGACCCAGAAAACCCCTTTCTTCAGCAAGCACAGCAGGAAGTGCTGACGGAGGAACTCGACAGCGATCGCCTCGAAGCCCGGCTCCAAGACCTGAGCCGCCAGCCTTGGCAAAGCCGACGGCTCGCGAGCCTCTCGCCCTTTGCCTTCCCCCTCTGGGCTGCGCGGGTGCACGCCCGCTATAGCTCGGAATCGGCCGCTCAACGCATCGCACGCATGCTTGCCCAGCTGGAGCGCCGCCATGGCTAAGCCTTCCGGTGCGACGCGCCTGACCCTCGGGGAGGCCACGCTCTGGCTCCTGCCCGAGAAGGCTGTGCTGTGGGAGCAAACCCTGTTCGTAGCCGACGTGCACCTGGAGAAAGCGCGCTTTTTCCAGCGCCAGGGCTTCGCCGTGCCCAACGGCGGGGACGCCGAGGACCTAGAGCGGCTCCGCAGGCTCCTAGCGGGCCATGGGTGTGAACGGCTCGTGGTCCTGGGGGATTTTTTCCACCGCCCGCTGCGCCCCGGGAGCAGGGGCCAGGCCCACCTCGAGGCCTGGCTCGAAGCCCTGAGACAGATCGGGGTATCCGTGCATCTCGTGGGCGGCAATCACGACGGCGCGGCGCCCCAGGAGGGAATGGCCGGGGGACTGCACTGGCAGCGGGAAGGCTGGCGCCTGGGGCCCCTCACCTGCCACC
>JAUILI010000176.1 GCA_030433075.1 Gammaproteobacteria bacterium
GCTGGGCGGGCTCGTGATTGTGCACTTCGACCTTTATCGCCTCGCCGATCCTGAGGAGCTCCACGCCCTGGGGCTCCGGGAGCTTCTAGAGGAGGCGGCCATGCTGTTCTTTGAGTGGCCCGAGCGAGGCGAGGGGCTCTTGCCGCCGGCGACCCTCACGCTGCGCTTTGACCTGGAAGGCGAAGGGCGGCGCGTCCACGGGGCCGTTCCCCAGCCCTGAGTGGGCCCCCTTGCGAAAGGGGGTGGGACTGCCCAGACTGACGACGTTACTGGGCGGTCAGCGTGCGGGGTTTGCGTTCCCCATGGGTCAATTCCTAGCCGGTTTTGCGTGGCACGGCCTGCGTCGGGCGGGGGCGCTGCTGGCGCTGCTGCTGCTCGCTGGCCCCCTGGGCGCGACCTCTATCCAAGGCATGCGCACCCACGCGGGCCCGGAGCACACGCGCCTCGTCCTCGATCTCTCCGCGCCGGCCCGCTGGTCGGCCTTCGCCCTCGAGAACCCGGCGCGCCTGGTGCTCGATTTGGCGGATACGGACCTCGCCTTTGACCCGGCCCGCTTGCCTCTGGCCCAAACCACCTTGGCGGGGGTGCGGAGTGCGGAGAAAGCCGGGGGCGAGCTTCGCCTCGTCCTCGACCTCACCGGTCCTCACGACCACACGGTGTTTGCCCTGGACCCGGTCGCGGGGATGGGGCATCGCCTGGTGGTGGACCTTCGCCCTCAGGGTGCGGTGGCTGCGGCGCCGCCCCCGTTAGCCGATACCCAGCGCGACGTCGTGATTGCCATCGATGCGGGGCATGGGGGCGAGGACCCGGGGGCCCTGGGCCCGGGCGGGGTTCGGGAGAAAGACGTGGTGCTGGCCATCGCCCAGCGCTTAAAGGCGAAGTTCGACGCGATGCCGGGCTTTCGGGGCGAACTCATCCGCACCGGCGATTATTACGTGCCCTTGCGCCGCCGTACGGCTCGGGCCCGGGATCTCCGCGCCGATTTCTTCATCTCCATCCACGCGGACGCCTTCGACTCTCCCCAGCCTCGGGGGGCGTCCGTCTACGCCCTCTCCCAGCGTGGAGCCACAAGCGAAAGCGCTCGCTGGTTGGCGGCAAAGGAAAATCAGTCTGATTTGATTGGCGGGGTGGGCGCCGTAAGCCTCGCGGACCGGGACCCGGTGCTGGCCCAGGTGCTCATCGATATCGCCATGACGGGGACCCTAAGCCAAAGCCTCTTGGCCGGGGGGCGGGTCGTCGATGCCCTGGGGGCGCGCACCCGGCTGCACAGCAAGCGGGTGGAACAGGCGGGCTTCGTGGTGTTGAAGTCCCCGGATATCCCCTCCCTTTTAGTGGAAACGGGCTTTATTTCGAATCCCGAAGAGGCCCGGCTACTGCGCTCGGCGCGGCATCAGAACCGGCTGGCGGAGGCCGTCTTTGAGGGCGTCCGAGCGCACCTCGAGCAGGCCCCGCCGCCGGGCACCTTGCTGGCCTCCCGCCAGGCCCAGCTGGCCGAGGCGCCGCGCTACAAAATTCGCCGGGGTGATACCCTGTCTACCATCGCGGCGCGCTATGGCATCGAAACGGCGCGCCTTAAGTCGGCGAACAACCTCGCCTCGGACCGCATCCGCGTGGGTCAGGTGCTGGTCATTCCTCGGAGCTAAGCCGTGCCCATTGCCCTGTTGCCGCCGCAGCTTGCGAATCAGATCGCCGCCGGAGAGGTGGTCGAGCGCCCAGCGTCCGTGCTGAAGGAGCTGGTGGAAAATGCGATCGACGCCGGGGCTACGCGCATCGAGGTGGAGCTGGAAGAGGGGGGCGTGCGCCGCCTCCGGGTTCGGGACAACGGTTCGGGCATTCCCAAGGACGAGCTCACCCTGGC
>JAUILI010000086.1 GCA_030433075.1 Gammaproteobacteria bacterium
TTGAAGCGCGCCCGGATCCCCTTCGAGGCGAAGGCTCACGGTGAGATCCTGCGGTGCCTTGGCGATCACTCCGTCCAGCCCCTGGGTGAGGGACGGCAGGGAAGGATCGGGCGCCTCCTTAGGCTTTTCATCAGGCTTGGGGACTGGGCCCTCCCCACGGAAGGTCACGGGCAGAAGGGTCAGCTGGCCCTCCGAGGTTTCAAAGCGAAGAGTGGCCCGGCCGGTCCAGGGCGTTGTGCCTTGAAGGCTGGGGACGAGCCCCTCCCCAGCAGCAAGGGAGAGGGTTCCCAGGGGCGTCCAGCGCCCCGTGCCCGCGGGGAGCGGACGATGATCACAGAGGGCGAGGTGGGGAAACGCCTCAAGCAAGGGCTCGGGGCGAAGCCCTCGCGGCGCAGCAAGGCCCGGCTCCTTCGACAGGAAGCAGGAGTGCGCTAGCCTTGGGAGCACAGAGGAATTCATAGGCCCATGATACGGGCATAAGCGCGGGAGGCACGAGTGGAAACCCTTTGGCTTCTTGGAACCGCAGGCTGTCATCTGTGTGAGGCCCTGCACCCGACGGCGGAAGCAGCGGCCCGGGCCCTGGGCTTTCGCCTCGAGGGGGTGGAAATCATGGACCACGAGGCGCTTCTGGAGCGCTTTGAGACGCAGATCCCGGTCCTCTATTGGCCGCGGACGGACCGGTCCCTCCCGGGGCCCTTTACCTTGCCTCAGGCGCTTGCTTTTCTTCAGGCGCCGGCCTGAGGCGGTCTCCAAATAAGCGAAGGGTGTTCTCCGCGCATCGCGCAGCCAGCGAGGCGAGGGACACGCCCCGGAGCGTGGCCACGGTCTCCGCAATCACCGGGAGAAAAGCGGGCTCGTTATGCCGGGGCCGGGGACGCAGGGTACGGGGAACGAGAAAGGGCGCGTCCGTTTCCAGCAGCAGTCGATCCTCGGGAATGTGCAGAAGCGCTTCCCGGAGCGCCTCCCCCCGGCGTTCATCACACACCCAGCCCGTTACCCCAAAATAGAGATCCTGGGCGAGGCCCCAGGTAAGCATGGCGGGATCGCCGGTGAAGCAGTGGAGCACGCCGGAAACCTTTCCGGCGAAGGGGGCAAAGCACGCTTGGAAGCGCTCCGCCGCGTCTCTTTCGTGAAGAAAGAGGGGCAAGCCCGTCTCCTCCGCCAGGGCGAGCTGGGTTTCAAAGACCTGCGCCTGCACGGGCCGGGGGGAGTAATCGCGGTTGAAGTCGAGGCCCGTTTCGCCGATGGCGCAGGCCGCGGGATGGGCGGCGAGGCGGCGCAGCTGGGCATCTAGATCCTCCGGGGCGCCGGCGGCATCGTGGGGATGAACCCCCACGGTGGCCCCAAAACCCTGGCCCGCAGCGCTGGCCTGGGCCAGGGCAGCCTCGGCGCTCGCAAGGCTCGTTCCCGTGAACAGCCCCCCCCGGACCTCCGCGGCCCGCGCCCGCGTGAGCACCTCCGGGAGGGTCGCCGCCAGGGGGGCGTGCGTGCTGTTGATGCCGATATCAATCCACACGGGCTAGGCGCCTTGGGCCCTAGGGCGGCGCCGGGACGAGACGCTCCTGCGGACGAAAAAGCGGGGTTTCTTCCCCAAGGCGCGCTCCATAAATCACGGCGTAGGCCAGCACATTTTGCACATAGCGCCGGGTTTCGTCGAAGGGAATGCGCTCAATCCATTCGGCGGTGGTGCCTCCGCCAAAGCGCTGGTGCCACTGGCTCACGCGGTGCGGCCCTGCGTTGTATGCGGCGGAGGCGAGGACGCGATGGCCGTCGAACTGGTCGCTGAGCTGCTTTAGGTAGTGGCTCCCGAGCGTGAGGTTCGTTTCTTCCTCCAGGATGGCCCAGCGACTGTCGAGGTTCAGGCCCAGGTCCTTGGCGACCAGGCGCGCCGTGCTGGGCATGAGCTGCATGAGCCCCAGGGCCCCCACCCGGGAGCGCGCATCGCTCATAAACGCGCTTTCTTGCCGGGTGATGGCGAAGAGCCAGCTTGGGGGCAGGGCGGTGGCGTCCGCCCGGGCGCGCAGGGGCGCCTCAAAGGCGAGGGGGAAGCGGAGATCCAGCACGTCCCAGTGCTCGCCCTGAATGGTGGCGGCGATGGCCATGCGATGCCACCCCGCCTGATCCGCGAGGGCCGCGAGGTGCAGCGTTTCCTCACGGCTGAGGCGCCGCGCTGCATCAAGGAGTTCAAGCCGTGCCTCCGGCCGTTCTCCCAGGGCTCGAAGCTCGAAGGCTCGAAGTACCGCGGGATCCTGGGCCACCCGTTCGAAGATTTCGAACCGGTAGGCTGGGCGTTCCGCGGTCAGCTGATAGGGCAGGCCCAAGCGATCGGCGGCCAGGAAGCCGTAGTAGCTTCGGTCCTTCGCGAGGGCCGCCAGGCGGGCCCCGGGCGCCAGCGTCAGGGGGAGAGGGAGGCTCGGCGAGCGCGCGCTGAGCAGCGGCGGGGCGGCCGGTGAGGGGACGGATTCGGGCGGGGCACCGAGGGGCACAGCGACCTCCCCAAGGCCTAGGGCAAGCTCGCTGTGGGCGCGCCAGTATTGCCAGCGGGCTCGGCTTTGCATCCAGGGCGGCATGCGCTCAAGCCAAACCAGGAGGGCCTCCCAGGCGCCGTCCCCGAGGGCTTTTTCTGCGAAGCGTTCGACCAGGTCCGCCGTGCTCTCGCCCGCAAGCTCCTGCGGAGGCCAGGGGAGGCGGGTGAGGCGGGCCATGTCGTCTTGCTCGAGCTGCTCGTCGAGCAGGGCCATGCGCACGCTGGCCTGGCTGGGGCTGGGAAGCTGATCGCGCCAGCTGACGAGGGCTGCCTCGGCCGCCGCAGGGTCTTGCCGCGCCCACTGCCTAAGGGCAAATGTGAGGGCTTCGGCGCGAGCCTCCGTTGCTTCACCGCCAAGGGTTGCGATCCGCTGCGTACGCAGGGCCCAGCTGCCTCGCGCAAGAAGCGCTTCCCCCAGGGCAAGGCGCGGGGGATCGAGAAAGCGCAGCAGATAGCGGGCAAGGGCGGGGCGCCGGGCCTCGAGGGCCAGCATAAGCCGGTCCCAGACCAAGCTGGGGGTGATGTGACCCCCATCGATCAGGGCTTCAAAGAGGGGGTCGCAGGCCTTGGGCTGGGAGCGCGGGGCCAGCCAGAGCGCCGCAGCAGCGGCCACGGCTTGCGCCCTGTCCGCCTCTGAGCTTGCCGTTTGAAGCTGGGCCCAGGCCCCTTGGCAGGCGGGCGTGGTGCCCGGTGCTAGGGCAGGGTCGTAGTACCGTGCATAGAGGGCCCACTGCTTGCGCCGGGCCAGATTCTCCAGCCAGTGGGTCATCAGGCGATCCCCGAGCCGGCTGTCCCCGTAGCGGCTTCGAAAAGCCAGTACGTCCGCCTCGCTGGCTTTTGAGAGGTAGCGGAGGAGTCGGTAATAGGCGAGGTAGGGCGCGAGGGGGTAGGACTCTAGGGCCGCCTGTTGGCGCTCAAAGCGGGGAAGGTTATTGCTGTATAGGCTCCTGAGGGCCGCGCGATAGGCCTGCCGTTGCCGGTCCAGCTCCGGGCCTGAAAAATGGCGGAGGGGGTCGAGCTCCGGCGCGCGAGGTAGACCCTCGCTGTCCGCCGCCGCCAGCGGGCCCGCGCCCAGCAAGCTGCCCAGGAGCAGCGCAAGGCGCGGCCATCCGCGGCGGAGCAGGGCGGGCATCTAGTCCTCGACTTCACCCACGCGGACGGCCAGCACGTCGCAGCGCGCTCCATGGAGTACGCTGTTGGCGGTGGAGCCCAGGAGCAGAGCAAGCCCATGACGCCCGTGGGAGCCTACGACGATGAGGTCGCTACCCGTTTCCTCGGCAATGCGGTGAATTTCCGCCTCCGGGCGACCGAAGACCAGGTGCTGGCGTTCCTCGGGAATGGCGAGGGCAGCGCTGAACTCCTGGAGCTGGCCCTTGGCCTGCTCATGGATTTGATCCTGCACGCTGGAAAGATCCATGGGAATATCGCCCCCGTAGGCAAGGCTAAGGGGTTCGATCACGTGCAGCACACTCACTTGCGCACCAAAGGCAGCGGCGAGGGCTTGCGCCCGTTCGCCCACGCGCTTGGCATCTTCCGTGAGGTCAATCGCGAGCAGCAGATGGGTGTAGTTGGCCATGAACCCTAATCTCCCAGAGGGGCTGTTTCGCTGGACCATACAATGGCCCTCGGCGGCCCTCAAGGGCTCTGTGCAGGAGAGGAATCCATGACCGGTTGGGCCATCGCAGCGGCGGTGCTGGTGTTCTTTGCTTGGCTGCTGCGACAGGCGCTGCCGAGCCCTCGGGATCGGCAGCTCGAGCGCCTGCGAACGGCCGCCCGAAGCCAGGGGCTGCAGGTGGCCCTGCGCCCGGAGACGCCCACGCAAACGGGGGACCGGCTACGGCCTGGGGGCGCGGAGCGGCAGGAAAAGCTGCTGCGCCCCTTTTACAGCTTGCCGCTGACCGGGGCGCCCCGAGCCCCGAGGCCGAAGTGGCAAGCGGACTACCGCCCGGAGGGGGCTTCAGCCCCCATGGCGCCCCTGCCCCCGGGCTGGCTTCTTCGCCCCGGCACCTTGGTGCTCGCAGGCGCTGTGCTCGAGGACCTCGGGCCCGTGCTGGCGGCGGCGCCGCCGGGGGTCGAGGGGGTTCGCGCCGACGGCGGGCAAGTGGGAGCGCTCTGGCAGGAGCGGGGAGAAGCGGCGGAGGTGGAGGCCCTAAAGCACTGGCTGGAGACCCTTCGCCGCTTTCACCTGGCGCAGCGGGTGCGCACGGCCGATGCCGAGCCCCCCCTTTGACCCTGGGCCTGCTTAGCTGCTATTGCTGAAAAAGAAGGCGAGGGTCTGCTAGCCTCGCCGCGCCGCATCGGCGCCTTCGTGACCTTCTGAGATCAGAGACTCCATGGCCAAATCCCTTGTGATCGTCGAATCGCCGGCAAAGGCGAAGACCATCAACCGTTATCTCGGCAACGACTTCATTGTGAAGTCGAGCGTTGGACACATCCGCGACCTGCCGGTCAGCGGAAGCGGATCGAAGGTCGATCCAAAGGCTCGGGCGGCGGAAGCAGCCAAGACGCGTAAGCTGTCCCCGGAAGCCAAGGCCGCCCACAAAAAAGCCAAGGCGAAGGCCCAGCTGGTGGCGCGCATGGGGGTGGACCCGGACAACGGTTGGGCCGCTCACTACGAGGTGCTGCCGGGAAAGGAGAAGGTCGTAAGCGACCTTCGAAAGGCGGCAGAGAAGGCCGATACGGTTTATCTCGCAACCGACCTTGACCGGGAAGGGGAAGCCATCGCCTGGCACCTTCAGCAGGCCCTTGGGGGGCGCCCGGAACGCTACAAGCGCGTGGTCTTCAACGAAATTACCCAGCGCGCCATCCAGGCTGCCTTTGCGGAACCGGGGGAGGTCAACGTCGATCGGGTCCATGCGCAGCAGGCGCGGCGCTTCCTGGATCGGGTGGTGGGCTACATGGTCTCGCCCCTGCTCTGGGCAAAGGTCGCCCGGGGCCTGTCCGCGGGGCGCGTTCAGTCCGTGGCGGTCCGACTCATTGTGGAGCGGGAGCGGGAGATCCGCGCCTTTATTCCAGAAGAATACTGGGAGGTCTTCGCGGACCTGCTGGCGGAAGGGGAAAGCGCTCCCGCCCGCTTCCAGGTGCACCGCGGCCCCGAAGGAGCTTTCCGCCCGGGCTCGGAGGCAGAAACGGAGCAGGCCCTGGCGGCCCTCCGAGGCGCCGACTTTGTGGTGCGTAGCCGAGAAGATAAGCCGACGACGACGCGCCCTGGCGCGCCCTTCATCACCTCGACGCTGCAGCAGGCAGCATCCACCCGCCTGGGCTTTAGCGTTAAGAAAACCATGACCCTGGCCCAGCGCCTTTACGAGGCGGGCTACATTACCTACATGCGGACCGACTCCACCCACCTGTCGGGGGATGCCATCGGCGCCGCCCGGAGCTTTATCGAGCGCCAGTACGGGGAGGCCTACCTCCCGGAGAAGCCCAATTTCTACAGCAGCCGGGAGCAGGCCCAGGAGGCTCACGAAGCCATACGCCCCTCGGATGTTCGGGTGAAGGCCTCCTCCCTGGCCGTGGAAAGCGACGCTCAGCGTCTCTACGACCTGATCTGGCGCCAGTTTGTGGCCTGCCAGATGACGCGGGCGGAATATACGAGCACGAGCGTGGTGGTGGATGCGGCGGGCTATGAGCTTCGACTCCGGGGCCGGATTCTTCGCTTCGATGGCTATACGCGGGTTCAGCCGCCGGCGGGGCGGGACGAGGACGTCCTCGTCCCGGATTTGAAAGCGGGGCAAAGCCTCGCCTGCCAAATGCTCGATCCCAAGCAGCACTTCACCAAGCCCCCGGCGCGCTACAGCGAAGCGGCGCTGGTGAAGGAGCTCGAGAAGCGGGGCATCGGTCGCCCCTCCACCTATGCAGCGATCATCTCCACGATCCAGGATCGGGGCTACGTGAAGCTCGACAAGCGCCGTTTTTACGCTGAGAAGATCGGCGAGGTGGTTACGGATCGGCTGGTAGAGAACTTTGATGACCTCCTCGACTACGCCTTCACGGCGCAGATGGAAGAGCGTCTTGATGCCGTGGCCGAGGGCGATGTGCCTTGGAAGCAGGTGCTCGATACCTTCTACACGGATTTCTCCGCCCGTCTGAGCAAGGCCGAGCAGGCGGAGGGGGGCATGCGTCCCAACGACCCCATGGAAACGCCCATTCCCTGCGCAGCCTGCGGTCGTCCCATGATGTTGCGTATCGCCTCCACGGGGGTGTTCCTAGGGTGCTCGGGCTATAGCCTGCCGCCGAAGGAGCGTTGCACCCAGACCATGAACTTACTGGGCGGGGACGAGGCCGTGGACCTCGACGCCGACGATGAAAGCGAGTCCAAGGCGCTCCGGCAGAAGCGCCGCTGCGAAACCTGCAATGCCACCATGGAATCGTATTTGCTCGACGAGACGCGCAAGGTGCACGTCTGTAGCAATGCCCCGGATTGCTCGGGCTTTGCCATTGAAACGGGCGTCTTTCGCCTGAAGGGCTACGAGGGCCCCACGCTGGAATGCGATAAGTGCGGCGCAGAGATGCAGCTGAAATCGGGGCGCTTTGGGAAGTACTTCGGCTGCATGGCGGCGGATTGCAAGAACACCCGGAAGCTCCTGCGCAGCGGCCAGCCGGCGCCGCCGAAGATGACGCCCATTCCCATGCCCGAGCTTCGGTGCCTGAAGGTGGACGATACCTACGTGCTGCGCGACGGCGCCGCGGGGCTCTTCCTAGCGGCAAGCGGTTTTCCCAAAAATCGGGAGACCCGCGCGCCCCTGGTGTCGGAATTAAAGCCCCATGGGAATGAGCTGGATCCGAAGTACGCCTTCCTCCTGGACGCACCGGAGGCGGATCCCGACGGCAACCCGGCGGTGATTCGCTGGAGCCGGAAGGAAGGGGAGCAGTACCTCCTATCAGAGGTCGATGGGCAGGCCACGAAGTGGCGCGCTTTCTTCCGCGATGGCCAGTGGGTGCAGGAAGAAGCGAAGGCCGCTGCGCGCAAAGCGCCGGCAAAGAAGGCGCCCCGGCGGAAGGCGCGGAGCGCATGACGGAGGGGGCGAGCGCCGGCGACGGCCTGCTGGAGATTATTCAGCTCGAGAATGGGGATGTGGTGCTGCGGCGCACGCAGCACCCGGAAAGCGAGCCGCTCGTGCTGTTCCGCTTCTCTCGCGCAATGCTAGAACGCTTTGGCGACGATTTGCTCGAAGTGGTGGAAGCCATGCTGGATGCCGCAGCCGATGCGGCTTCGGACCTTCACGAACAGCACTCCGGGGAAAGCCGCAATGGCTGGGCCCTCATGTTTCACGATGAGGGCTCAACGCTGCACTAGGGCACGGCCTTCTGAGCGCGCCCCCTTACCTTAAACCCCTTGCCGGAGCACGCCCACCGCGAGGCCTTCGATGGCAAAGCTTTGGGCGGCGAGGTCCACTTCGATGGGGGCGAAATCCGGATTCTCGGCCAGAAGGGTGATGTGCTGCCCGCGCTGTTGGTAGCGCTTCACCGTGACCTCATCGTCCACCCGGGCCACCACGATTTCCCCGTTGCGGGCCGTTTGGGCTCGGGCAACGGCGAGGAGATCACCGTCCATAATGCCGACGTCGCGCATGCTTTCCCCGTGAACGCGAAGGAGATAGTCGGCGCTGGGCTTAAAAAAGCTGGGCGGTACGGGGCTGTGATCTTCGACGTGTTCCAGGGCGAGGATGGGCTGGCCGGCGGCCACGCGACCCACGATGGGAAGCCCGAGGGGCGCCGCCGGATGTTCCTCAAGCAGCTTAAGGCCCCGGGAGGTGCCGGGGATGAGGGCGATGGCGCCCTTCCGCGCAAGGGCCTTCAAGTGCTCCTCCGCGGCGTTGGCGGAACGAAAACCGAGGCTGCGGGCGATATCGGCCCGGGTGGGGGGATAGCCCGTTTCGTCAATATGGCTGCGGATGACATCGAGCACTTGTTGCTGCCGGGGGGTGAGGCGATCCATAGCCGAGCTCCCTGTGGTTTTCTGTGATTTTATCCAGCCTGTATATTTAATCAACCCGCGGGGCAGCGCAGCGGAAGGGGCTGGTGTATAGTGCGCGCCCGCAGCAGCACCGGGGAGTTTCATGGACGCCATCAACGATCGCATTGCCGCTTCCATGGCGGGTTTTGGGGCGGGCTTTGGTCTCGAAGGCTGGATGATCGAGGTCTTCCTGACGGTCTTCTTCACGCTCCTGGCCGCAGCGTTCCTGAAGCGCTTCCTAAGCCGCCTACGGCGTCAGTTCGAGAAAACTTCCAACCCCTATGATGATGCGCTGGTGGCTTCGGCCGAGCGCCCCATGGTGTGGCTCGTGACCCTCCTTGGCCTCTGCCAGGCTGCGGAAGCCGCGGGGGCCCAGGCGCAGGTGGAGCTCTTCGAGCTGGTGGGCCCGCTACGCACGCTCGCCGTGGTGTCCCTCGTGGCCCTCTGGGGTGTGCGCTTTGTGCAGCAGGTGGAGGCTCGGTTCCTGGCCGGGGACGCCGAGGACGGACCCATCGATGCCACTACGGCGACGGCGGTGGGCAAGCTGCTGCGCATGTCCATCATCATCACCGCGGTGCTGACCGCGGCCCAGTCCCTGGGCTTTTCCATCGCCGGGATTTTGGCCTTCGGCGGGGTCGGCGGCATTGCCGTAGGCTTTGCCGCCCGGGACCTTCTGGCCAACTTCTTTGGCGCCCTTATGGTGTTTCTTGATCGTCCCTTCTCCGTGGGGGATTGGATCCGCTCCCCGGATCAGGAAATCGAGGGGACCGTGGAGCATATCGGCTGGCGCTTAACGCGCATTCGCACCTTCGATCAGCGGCCCCTCTACGTGCCCAACGCCACCTTTATGTCCCTGACGGTGGAAAATCCCTCCCGCATGAACAACCGGCGGATCTACGAAACCATTGGCGTTCGCTACGACGACGTCGCCGTGCTGCCGGCCATTTTGGAAGACATTCGGACCTATCTTGCAGGGCACGAAGCCATCGACCATGGGCGCACCCTCATGGTGAACTTCAATGCCTTCGGGGCCTCTTCCCTCGACTTTTTCATCTACACCTTCACCCGCACCACGGTGTGGACCGAGTACCACGCCATCAAGGAAGCCATTCTATTGGACATCGCGGCCATCATTGATCGCCATGGCGCCGAGATTGCCTTCCCCACGCGCACCCTTCACCTGGCTGGCCCCGTTCAAGCCGAGCCAAGCCCCTAGCCCCCCCAAACCCATAGGAATTGCGTTTTTCATGACCCGTAAGAGTGAGCTGCAGCAGGAATACCTTGAGGTGCTCGATCATGCCGAGTGCCTCTTTGCCCCGGAAGCCG
>JAUILI010000087.1 GCA_030433075.1 Gammaproteobacteria bacterium
AGCGAAGGCTTCCCCGGTGCCGCTGACCCCTGCGCAGGGGAAAGCGCACCGGTTGACGCGGCTACCGCTGCCATTTGTACGGCTACCGGAGTGCCCGCAGACCTCGTGGGTTCCGTGGCGATCGATCCGGCCGCTGGCCAGATCCGCGGTCTCTTCGGCGGTAACCCGAACCTCTCCGAGGAAGAAGCCGACACCCTCACCCTGGGTGTGGTCATTGAGCCCGATTGGTTCGTGGAAGACCTCACGCTCTCCCTCGACTACTTCGACATCAAGATCGATGGGGCCATTGCCAGCTTCGGTGGCGGTGTGAACAACGTCCTCAGCGTCTGCTACGACCCGAACGATCCGGCCGGCGGCGCAGGCTCTCCGTTCTGTAACGCAGTCAACCGCCGCTCCGATGGCACCATCGACTTCGTGGCTGTGACCAACCAGAACGTTGCCGAAATCACCCTGAAGGGCTTTGACCTCCAAGGTTCCTATAGCCGGGATCTCTTCGGCGGTGACCTGCAGGTGAACTACGTGGGAACCTACACCACGGAATCCACCACCCTGCCGTTTGCCGGGGGCGAGCCCATTGAGTGTGAAGGTCAGTTTGGCCTGGACTGCGGCGAGCCGCTGCCGGACTACAAGCACCGCATGACCTTCAACTGGTCGAAGGACAAGCTCACCACCCAGCTGCTGTGGCGGTACGTGGGTGAAGTCGATGACGACGATGCTGATACCACCTACTTCGTCGAAACCATTGACGGTACCCACTACTTCGACGGCGTGGTGTCTTACTCCCTCACCGATAACTATCGCGTGAGCTTCGGTGTTGACAACCTGCTCGACGAGAAGCCGCCGATCCTCGGTGACAACCAGGAGCAGGCCAACACCTACCCGGCGACCTACGACGTGTTCGGTCGCACCTACTTCCTCCGCGCCAGCGCAAACTTCTAAGTTTCGCTTCGCGAAGGCGCAGTACCCACGGCGGGCTTCGGCCCGCCGTTTTTTTTGCCTCGAAAAAAGCCGTAAGCTCACGCCATGACCGATCAAGAAAAAAGCGCCGCCGACCACTGGGCGACCTATTGGGAAGAAGGCCGAGCCCAGGGCGAGGTCTATACCCGGGGGGATGGGCAGGGAAACCCTGCCCTTGAGGCCTTTTGGAAACGCCACCTGGAGGACAGCGTGGGGCCTCGGCTCGACATCGCCTGCGGCGCCGCCTCCGTCCTTCGCCATGGGCCCGCAGAAGGCCTCGAGGTCGCGCTTGACGTGGCCCCGGCCGCGCTTCGAAAGCTGGAAGCGGAAACGCCTTCCCTAAGAGGGGTCGCCGGGGATGCTGCGAACCTTCCCTTCGGAGACGGGACGTTCAAGCACGTAGCGAGCCAGTTCGGCCTTGAATATGCGGGCACCGCAGCCTTTGCGGAAGCGGGGCGGGTGCTGGCCCCAGAAGGGCGCCTTGTTCTCCTGTGCCATGTGGAAGGCAGTACGATTCACCAGCGTAGTCAGATCGAGCTCGCGGCGCTCGATACCATGGCAGAGGTCGCCTTTATGTCCCGAGCCGAGGACGCGCTGCGCGCTGCCTACGCGCAGGACGAAGCCGCCTTCGTCGCCAGCGCGAAGGCCTTTATGGAAGCCGAGCGCCCCGTCGTCGCCCAGCTGGAATCGGGTGTGGGGGGCTTGCCGCAACATGCCTACGCTGGCTTCCGCCAGCTCTTTGAGCACCGCGCCCACTATGCGCGTGACGATGCGCTCGGCTGGCTGGCCGCAACGAAGGCTCAGATGGAAGAAACGCGCCTCCGGCTCTCCGCCATCACGGAGGCGGCACTGAACGAAAATACCCTGCAGGCCGCGACGCAGGCGCTTCAGGAAACGGGCGTTGCTGTAGTGCCGCCCACCCCCTTCATCCTACCGGGACAAGCCGCTCCCCTGGCCATGATCATCGAGGGCTATGGTGCGTAGTCGTCCCGAACGGCTCCTCATGGAAAGCCAGCAAGCCCTCCAGAAGGGAGACCTCGCGCTTGCCCGTAGACGATGCGAAGAAGCCCTCGAGGCCGCGCCCAAGCTGGCCCTGGCCCATCAGCTTGCCGCGGCCATCGCCATCAAAGCGCAGGATGATCCCCAGGCCCAACAGCATCTCCGAGCCTTCCTGGAGCTTCAGCCAGATAATGCCGAGGGATGGCTGAGCCTCGGCAACAGCTATCGGCGCAGCGGCGCGCCCCGGGATGCGGAGCTGGCCTATCGTCAGGGCCTGCGGGTTGAGCTGCAGCACGGGGGCTGCCGGCGCGCCCTGGTCCGCCTGCTTCATGAACAGGGCCACAGCCTGCACGCTATCCCCATCGCCGAAGCCGGCCTTCGCTATGCTCCCCAGGACGCGGGCCTTCTGACGCTTTTGGGGGAGACGCTGCTGGAGACGGAAGCCTTCGAAGAGGCCCTGCTTCGCTTCGATAACGCCCTGCACCATCGCCCCGACTCCGCGGCGGCACGGCAGGGCCGAGCCCTTGCGCTGCGAGGCCTGGACCGGCAAGAGGAGGCCCTCAGCGAATTACGGGCGCTGGAACAGGCGGGGCTTCAGCACTTTTCCCTGGCCCATAACCTGGGCAACGTGCTGAGCGATCTGGGGCGCCTTGAGGAGGCGGAAGCCGCCTATGTCCAGGCACTCGCCTTAAATCCTGATTACGGCCCCAGCTATAGCAACCTCGCGCGCACGCGCTGGTGCCTGGGAGACGATGCGCATTTCCTTGAGCCCTTCGAAACCGCCTTCGCCAGTGGTCGGCTCGCCCCACCCCTGGTGAAGGCCTATCTCGATGCGCTGCTGGCCGTGGGAGAAAGGGCCCGGTTTGATGCGGCCCGACGCCGCTTCCCCGACAACTTACTCGCAGAACCCGCGCTGCAAGACACCCTGGCGCGGGCCGCAGCCGCCGCCGGAGATTTCCCCACAGCGTTTGAGCATCATCGAAAGGCGCTCTCCGACGCCGAGCCTCCCCTCCAATGGGCATGCCACGCCGCGCAAACGGAGCTCCTCGCGGGGCAGCCAGGCCAGGCCGCGGCCCGGCTTGAACGGGCCCTGGCGCGTGACCCTGGGAACGGCTTCCTCCTTGCCTATCTTGCCGTGGCGTGGACGCTCCTCGGCGATCCTAGGGCAGAGACGCTCCTGGCGAAGGATCTTGTGATTACCCAGGATCTCGGCGTCCCTCCGGGCTTCGAAACCCTGGACGCGTTTCACGCAGCGCTAAAAACGGAGCTGGAGGAAGAGCATACGGCTCGCCAGCACCCCTTCGAGCAAACGCTCCGGGGCGGCACGCAAACCCAAGGTAATGTGCTTCGACTCGGCCGTCCTGCGATCAGTGCTTTGCGGTATCAGCTCGAGCGTGCCGTGGAAGACACCCTGGCAACGCTTCGCAGCCGCAGCGGACCGGCGCCCCACCCTGCCTTTACAGTTCCCGGTGCTTGGCGCTTCTCCGGCGCCTGGTCCGTGCGCTTAAAGCCCAAGGGCTTTCACACCATGCATGTGCATCCCATGGGCTTTTACAGTGCGGTGTACTACGTGGAGGCGCCTCCGGAAGACCCGCAAGATCCCCAGGCCGGCTGGCTGCAATTTGGCCCCCCGGACCTCACGCTGCCGACGACGGTACCCATTCGCGAGACCCGTGCGCCCGTGCCCGGACGGCTCGTCCTATTCCCGAGCTACTTCTGGCATGGAACCCGGCCCTTCACCCTGGGATCCCATCGCACCACGGTAGCCTTCGACATCGCGCCCCGGATACTCCCAAAGAACGATTAGTGCGCTTCCCCGTCGGCGGAGAAGGCGAAGGCCACTTCCTGCGCCTTGGCCAGCAGCTGATCGAGCCGTAGGCGAGCAATCGGCGTAAAACCCGCAAGGTTCGCCAAGGGCGCCGTCGGACCCAGCTGTTCGATAAAGATCATGATTAGATCTTCTTCCGACTGGGCACGCTCGAGGTTGTAGCGCACGTGCACAAACCACTCCGCCGATTGGGGGTCGGCTTCCGCTTCCAGCTGGGCGATGAGCGCATCGGTGAGGGGAATCAGCTGCGACCGGACGCTTTCCAGGGCCGCGGCGAGGGGGTTGTCACTCATACTTGGGCTCCTTGAAGAAGGAAAAACGCCCTGCCCCGAAACCGGGGCAGGGGGTGAGCCCGTGGCTCGGGCGCTTAGGCGCCCGGCAGCAGATGGGCGACGGCGCCCATTTCTTCAGCGAGCTCTTGCTCCGTGGCTTTCATGCGCTCTAGCGAGAAAGCGTTGGGCTCAATGCCTTCCACAATCTTCCAATCGCCGCCTTCGCAGGTCACGGGGAAGGAATAGATCAGCCCCTTCTCGATGCCATAGCTGCCATCGCTGTACACGCCCATGGAGAGGACGCCGGGGGCACCGAGGGCCCAATCGCGCATGTGCTCGAGGGCGGCGTTGGCGGCAGACGCCGCACTGGAGGCGCCTCGTGCTTCGATGATAGCGGCGCCCCGCTGCTGCACGGCGGGAATGAAGGTATCGGCGTACCAGCCCTGATCGACCAGCTCGAGCGCCGCCGTGCCCTTCACCGTCGCGCGATGAATATCGGGATATTGGGTCGCGGAGTGGTTACCCCAAATGCAGAGCCCTTCCACTTCCGTGACGTGGGCGCCGGTTTTCGCCGCGAGCTGGGCTGCGGCCCGGTTGTGGTCGAGGCGCGTCATGGCCGTGAACTGGCGCGGGTCCAGGTCCGGGGCGTTGCGCTGGGCGATGAGGCAGTTGGTGTTCGCAGGATTACCCACCACCAGCACCTTCACGTCCCGGGCCGCACCGTCGTTCAAGGCCTTGCCCTGCACGGAGAAGATGGCCGCATTGGCCTCGATCAGATCCTTGCGCTCCATGCCCTTGGACCGGGGACGGGAACCCACGAGCAGCGCGTAGTTCACGTCCTTGAAGGCCACGTTGGGATCGTCCGTGGGGATGATGCCCTGCACCAGCGGGAAGGCGCAGTCCTCGAGCTCCATGACCACGCCGCGCAGCGCATCGAGTGCCGGGGTGATTTCCAACAGTTGCAGAATGACCGGCTGATCGGCGCCGAGCATCTCGCCGGAAGCAATACGGAACAGCAGGGAGTAGCCGATCTGGCCCGCAGCGCCAGTGACTGCAACGCGAACAGGAGCTTTCATTGCATCCATCCTCTTGTCGTGGGTTGAAGCGCGCGCGAGGCGCCGGGGCATCGCCCCTAATAAGCGGGCGCTAGTGTAGCAGGCCGTCAGGCCCCCGGGGGGCCGGCGGAGGAAAGGGCGAGCAGATCGTCTTGCGCCCAGGGCAAGAGGGGACGGGGCCCCAGGTGCAGGGGAAAGAAGGCCGCCGTGCGCGCAGCATCGGCCGCGGGAAAGAGCGAGGGCGGCGCAGCCAGCGTAACGGTGAAAAGCCAGTTCACCCCGGGGCCCGTCCGCTCCCGGAAGGGCGCCCGGCGCAGCAAGGTGAGTTGCGCCGGGGCGAGGGCGAGGCCCAGCTCCTCCGCGCACTCCCGGCACGCCGCTTCTAGGGGCGACTCTCCCGGCTCTAGGTGCCCCCCGGGCGGTGCCCAAAAGCCCGCACCGCGAAGCCCCGGCGCCCGCTCGAGCAAAAGCACCCGCCCGTCCACCACCACGTAGCAATGCGCGACTTCCCGCACCTTTATGCCCCCTGCGACCGTTTCTTCCGAAGAGAGTACGCTAAGCGCCCTGTCCCCCGAAGGAGCCCGCTTGTGCCCTCATCCTCCTCTACCCCTCTCCTTCAGGGCCTTCGCGTCCTGGAACTGGCCAACGTGCTGGCGGGCCCCGCCACAGGCATGTTTTGCGCGGAGCTCGGCGCCGAGGTGTTGAAACTTGAGCACCCCCAGGGGGGAGATCCCACCCGCGGCTGGACCGTGCCGGAAGAAGCGCCGTGGGGTGGCGTGAGCGCTTACTTCGCTGCCACCAACTGGGGCAAAAAATCCCTTACGGTGGATCTGACGAAGCCCGAAGGGCAGGCGATCGCTCAGGGCCTCGCAGCCCAGGCGGACGTGGTCATCGCGGCGTTCAAGCCTGGGGACGATGCGCGCCTTGGGGTAGACGCCGCGCGCCTGCGCGCCGCAAATCCCGGGCTCATCTACGCCCAGGTCAGCGCCTATGGCATCGAGGATCCGCGCCCAGGCTTCGACGCGGTGATTCAAGCCGAGACCGGATTCATGCACCTCAATGGGGACCCGGAGGGACCGCCGACGAAGATGCCCGTCGCCCTCATGGATCTTCTGGCGGCGCACCAGCTTAAGGAAGCCCTGCTCCTGGCGCTCCTGAAGCGAGAGCGCTTTGGGGAGGGCAGCCACATTCAGATCGCACTCTTTGATGCGGCGCTGGCCAGCCTGGCGAATCAGGCCACCAACCACCTGGTGGCGGGACGCAACCCAGGGCGCATGGGATCGGGCCATCCCAACGTGGTGCCCTACGGAACGCTCTATGCGGCCAAGGACGGGAAGCATTTCGTGCTGGCCGTTGGCACGGATCGGCAATTCGCCGCCCTCGCCCAGGCCCTGGGCCTGGGCGACCTGGCTGAGGATCCGCGCTTTGCGAAGAACGGCGCCCGGGTTCAGCACCGAGACGCGCTCGATGAAATCCTCCACCGGGCCTTTGGCGCGCAGGACAGTGAAACTCTTGAGCGAGCCCTCGCGGCGGCCAAGGTGCCCTTCGGGCCCGTCAATGATCTGACGGAAGCCTTTGCCCACCCCCGGGCCCAGCACACGGCGTTGGAAGGCACGCTCGCCAACGGCCAAGCCCTTCGCGCGGTGAGCAGCTTGGCCTTTCAGGGGGAGATTCCCCGGCTACGCCCTAGCGCGCCCCCTGCCCTCGGGGCCCATACGGACGAGGTCCTCAGGTCAACCCTAGGCTACTCGGCGGACCAGCTGGCGGAGCTCCGGGCCCAGGGCGTGCTCGGCGCGTCACCGAGTACACATTGACATTACCCCGGTCAGTGCTACATTCGGCGGCCGCCTAGCGGGAGGGGGCTACCCCACACAGCGCCCCGAAGCACAAAAGACGCCCAGCGCGGCTCCGCGCTGGATCGCAGATTGAATTTCGCGCGGAGCGCCATAAGCGGCGCGCGGGCGCCCCTTGCCGACAAGGTAGGGCCGCTCACCAACAGTCACGGGCAAAAAGCTGGAGAGCACTATGAAACGGCGCCTCGCAGATCAGCTGCGCCTTGGCCTCCCGGAGCGCCAGGGCCTTTACGACCCCAGCACGGAGCATGATAGCTGCGGCGTAGGTTTCGTTTGCGACATCAAAGGTCGCCCCAGCCGCAGCATTATTACCGATGCGCAAAACATGAACTGCTGCATGGATCACCGCGGCGGGCAGGGCTACGAAAAGAATACGGGGGACGGCGCGGGTATTCTGACGGGGCTGCCCCATAGCTTCCTCGCAGCCGTGGCTCAGGAAGAACTCGGCCTGACCCTCCCCGAACCGGGCGCCTACGGCGCAGGCATCGTCTTCCTCCCGCGGGATGCAGACGCCGCCCAGAAAGCTCGGGAGACCTTAGAAGGGGCGCTCCGCGCCGGTGGCCAAACGCCGCTGGGGTGGCGGACCGTCCCCACGGATGCGGACACCGCGGACCTTGGCAAGGCGGCCCGGGCTGCCATGCCGCACATCGAGATGCTCTTCGCAGGCGCCGGCGACGGCGTGCGCGGCGACGCCTTTGAGCGCGCCCTTTATCTCGCGCGAAAGCACGCGACGCACCAGGTACGCCAGGATCGCAGCCACGAAGACAACCGGCTGTTCTACGTGTGCACCCTGTCCTCAAAGGTCATTGTCTACAAAGGCATGCTGACCCCGGCACAGGTCTTCCCGTTCTACCTGGATCTGCAGGACGAGCGCTACACCTCCCACCTGGCGATGGTGCATTCCCGCTTCTCCACGAACACCTTCCCTTCCTGGGATCGGGCTCAACCGAACCGGTTCATGAGCCACAATGGCGAAATCAATACGCGCCGCGGCAACATCAACTGGATGAACGCTCGAGAAGGGGTGGTCGCCAGCGACGCCTTTGGCGACGACATCAACAAGCTTTTCCCCATCGTTGAGCCCGACGGCTCCGATTCCGGCGCCTTCGACAACGTGCTCGAGTTCATGCTCATGGCCGGTCGGACGCTGCAGGAAGCGATCCTGATGATGATCCCGGAAGCCTGGCAGGGTCATCCCGCCATGCCCGAGGACAAGCGCGCCATGTACGAATACTTCTCGTGCCTCATGGAGCCCTGGGATGGCCCGGCGTCGATTGCCTTCACGGACGGCCACTACATTGGCGCCGTGCTCGATCGGAACGGGCTTCGCCCCTCCCGCTTCTACATCACCGATGATGACAAGTGCATCATGGCGTCGGAAGTGGGCACGGTCATCGTGGACCCCGCGCGCGTGGTGAAGAAGGGCCGGCTCCAGCCCGGTCGCATGTTCCTGATCGACTTTGAAGCGGGGCGCATGATTCCCGACGAAGAGATCAAGAGCCATTTCGCCGCCCAGCTCCCCTACGGCGACTGGCTGAGCGAGCAGCGCATCGATATCGCTGAGCTCGCCCCAAATACCGAACCCCACGGCTTCGAACCGGACACCCTGCTGCCCCGCATGCAGGCCTTCGGCTATACGGTCGAAACCATGAGCTTCATGCTCCAGCCCCTGGTAAAGGAACTGCGCGACCCCCTGGGATCCATGGGCAACGATTCGGCCCTCGCGGTGCTGTCCGACAAGCCCCGCATGCTCTACGACTACTTCAAGCAGCTGTTTGCTCAGGTCACGAACCCGGCCATCGATTCGATCCGGGAAGAGGTGATCATGGGGCTTCAGTGCTACATCGGCCCGGAGCAAAACCTGCTCGAAACCACGGGCCGCCATGCCCATCGCCTGTGGGTGCCCCACCCCATTCTGTCCAATGAAGAGGCGGCGGCACTGAAGCACATTGACCATCGCGGCTGGACCTCGAAGGTCATCGATATCACCTACGAGAAGGGCACGGGGGAAGCCGGGCTCCGCGGGGCGCTGAAGCGCATCTGCGACGAAGCCATGGCCGCCATCGATGCAGGCGCAAGCCTTGTGGTGCTATCCGATCGTGCGGTGAGCGCTGAGCGGATCCCCGTGAGCACGCTCCTCGCCACCGGCGCCGTGCATCATCACCTGATCAAAGCCCATGCGCGCACGCGCATCGGCCTCGTGGTGGAAACGGGGGAAGCCCGGGAAGTCCACCATCTGTGCCTGCTCGTGGGCTATGGCGCCGACGCCATCAACCCCTACCTGGCCTTTGAAGCCCTTTGGCAAGCGCGCCGAGACGGGCTCCTGGATGATGCGCCGCACATCCAAAGCGACGACGACGTCGTGGCCGCCTATCGTAAGGGCACGGCCAAGGGCATCCTGAAGGTCATGGCCAAGATGGGCATTTCCACCCTTCAGTCCTACAAGGGCGCCCAGATCTTCGAAGCCGTGGGCCTCGCCTCCAGCGTGGTTGATCTATGCTTCAGCGGCACCACGAGCCGCATTGAGGGGGCCGATTTCGCCGTCCTCGCCGAGGAAATGGGCCGTCGCCACGCCCTGGCCTACCCGGAGCGGGAAAGCCAGCGCATTCCCGTGCTGAACAACCCCGGCGAGTTCCACTGGCGCCGGGGCGGGGATCGGCACATGTGGGATCCCATCGCCATCGCCGACCTTCAGGTGGCAGTGCGCAACCAAAGCGAAGACGCTTACTGGCGCTTCTCGAAGTACACCAACGAAGTGGCGACCCGGGAGGCGACCCTCCGGGGCCTGCTCCAGTTCAAGCCCGGCGTGGCCGGCCCTGCCGTTCCCC